>CAYPDX010000040.1:0-12731 GCA_964409695.1 uncultured Rickettsia sp.
TTTTCAACTTCTTTTCAATCATTATCGCTCAGTTAGTAATGGGAAATGGTATTAGTAAAAAATGGATCCCGTGTCAAGCCCGGGATTACGGTTAGAGTACGGGATGATGAGCCTTTTTGATGAGGCAGCAAAATGCAATCAACATTTTTTCGGTATTGGCTACCCAATGTCCCAGTGATTATTAACCGGTCTTCGTTGGCAAGGGCTTCTGTGCCACGGATTATCACTATCACTAGACACACATGGGCTCTTGATTTCGTATGGCGCTTTGGTAGAGCAGGAAAGCATTGATATTAAACAAAATATCAACAAACTTGTTCTAATAGCGACGTTCATGATTTTCATTGGCATTTTTCAACTCTTCTTCTGGGTCAGTATAGGCTTCATTAAATATACACACTAGTTTTTGGCCAAGCCTCACAGAAAGCTTAGGAAACACATGTTCAACAACGATGATATTAGTATTAGAATCACTAGCATGTAGATTTACCATCGATTCCCTAAGGTCATCGTCAACCGCAAAAATTGCAGGCATATCTTTGTTTTTATCTCTGAATTCAAGATAGGTGAACTCTCCATCATCATATACTTTAATAGGCGCTATGTCTTCACTACCACTAATAGAGTAATTGAAATTATATTTTTCAGGATGCGTTAAATCAGGGCCCGAAGATAAAGCATGGAAAGTTCTAATACTATCTGTCTCTTCATCATCTGGGTACAAGAACCTAACATTAAATACCATGTCTGGATCTCTTATGTCTTCCGCCTCTTCAGCATATAATTCGAAGAAATATGTTCTTTTATTAGTTATTAAAGTCATATTAGTTGTGGCATCACTGTCCATAGGCTTTATAAAAATTCTAAAACCAGATGGGACTATTTGCCACGCCGAGGTATCACCCATAGAGATGCTGACCACTTCTTCGTCATGAGCAAGTTCGATAGATGTTTGATAACCATAATAGCCTACAAACTTAAATACATCATCAGGACTATAAACCAATACACGTATTCTACTATCAACCGCAGTAGGTCGTGATTCTCTTATAGCAAAAGATGATGCTGCATTAAGTAGTAAACTCATTAATAAAAAAAACTTTATATTACTTAGCATTATTATCTCGTATAAATTTTACGTTATAATCAGTAACTGTAAATCCAAAGGGAGTGCCAGCAGGTTGTTTTATATCAACTTGATCCATATTAAATTCTATGGTAGCTTGCCAATCAGTATCTTCAAGATTTTTCCCAGTATGTTCATATGCTTTTGCATTAAATAATACAATAACATTATCTTCTGTGACAAAATTTATAGATTTAATAGTAACAATTCTTTTTGCCTGATTCTGGAAACGAAGAACAGGAGATTCAGGATTATCTAAACTAATATAATTGTTATAATTATTGTACATAACTTTAGTCGAAGTATTCTGTACATAAAGCATTCTATCTGCTAAATCATTATAATCATATCCTTCTCTAATTTTCAAAAATGTTTCAACAAAAACCTTGGCAATAGATTTTTGTGTGTCATTTGGGTAAGTGTTAGCTTCGCTTATTTCAGCCGCATAATCGTACAAATCACCAACTCCGATTGCATAACGAATCTGTTGCCTAAGCGGGAATAGTATATTAATATTTATTGCAAGCAAAGCAAGTAACAATACCGTAATAGCCACTTGAGCACCGACTACAGATCTAACAGCAAACGGAAGAACGTATATTTGATTATACCACATACGAGCATCTTTAAAATATTCTCCACTTTCAATTAATTTACGCATACCCAGACTTTTAAAAATATCAATATTGTACAGACTCACAATCTAAGCGATTATTTTAATATAGCATAGGTCAAATAGCTTATATGCTATAATCAAGACTAGTATGTGTGTCATTATTGTAATAGTTTAGCTATATGAACTATATATGTTCTTGCAATTTTGGAGAAAATCTATATATTTCATTTGCTTGCGCCCTTAGCTCAGCAGGATAGAGCAACAGATTTCTAATCTGTGGGTCAGAGGTTCGAATCCTTTAGGGCGCGCCAAAAAATTTTGTCATAGATGTAAAATCCCAAGCTAGAAATAGGCACTCTTAACAAATGCACGTCTATGTAAGGCTTTCAAAGATTAACCAGAAAAAAGGATTTACCGCCAGCACCACTAGGTGTTAACAAAGGTTTCGTGAAGTTAGTAAATTAGTTTATACTATTCATATTTAACAACGGAAGAGATGTGTATAATATGGATAAAAGTTTATTTCCAATCACAGTAGATACGTTTAAGGAACCGTATTGAGCCGATAGAATACGAAAAGATAAATTTAAACTGCGGCGTAAAATAGAAAACTTCTTTGCTATACGAAAGGAAAATAGACGTTTAGCTATGAGGTTCGTGAAATCTGATCTTGGATTCCTTGGCTTTATTGCTATTGCCTCTATAAATATAACATTTGTTAACAGTGCCTATAGGTTTTACCATTATATCAGCCTTTCTTATTCATTTTTTCAGTTAAACTCAGCAAATTTTTATGATATAGTCTAAAATTATATACAGGAAGTAGGAATTATTATGTCTAATATAACGGAACAAGACGCTAAACCATCAGGAAATGAAGCGCTTAAAAAAGCTCTGGCTGCAAAGAATGCTAATAAAAGCAATCAAGGCTGGCGAGGAAATGGTCCATCAGCATCAAACGTAAAGGTTAAGAGCAAAGTAAGCGGTGGAACCAATGCGCCAAGAAAAGGCGGCGACCGTTAACCTATATTCCACTAAATACTACAATGAATCAAAAAAATCTCTTTTAAACATCAGTAATGGTTGAAGAGGAAAAATTTTTCTCTAGTATCATTTATACCTAATGATACAAAATGATACAATGTTAGTTCTCGCCCGTAAATTTGCAAAAGTCATAATTTCTTCAGTAGATGATGAATCCATTGAGAAAACCTATAAGGTTTTAAGTTGTCTATGCGACCTAATAGAATCTAACAAGAATCTAAAAATTGCAATGGAATCACCGATTGTTTCAAAAAGTGATAAAATCATATTATTTGAATCTATAGTAAAAACTAGTAATTTAGAATTTCCTGAAATTATCCAAAAAATGGTAAAATTTCTGATAAAGAATTCCAACATGAAATTACTATCTATGATCACAAAGCAATATTATATTTTAATGATAAAAAGAGATAATATTACGCAGGCGCGCATATGCTTCGCGAAAAACCCTTCGGATCAGCAAATTAAAGAAGCAGAAGCGATATTAAAAGCAAGATATAAAATAAACCCAGAAATTGCAATTGAAGTTGATGAATCTCTATTTGCAGGTTTTATTTTGAAGTTTGACGGAAAAATGGTTGATGCATCAATGAAGAACTACTTTGAAAGCATTGCAAATATAAACATAGAATAATTAGTACGGAGACTAAGTAATGAAATTCAATATCAATGAAGTGACAGAAGTAATTGAAAAAGAGGTTGGTAAGCTTGATCTTAAGCTAAACCTCGAAGAAGTTGGCGAAGTTGTCACCATAGGCGATGGGATAGCCAGGGTATATGGCTTAGATAATGTACAAGCTGGAGAAACTGTAGAATTTAGCTCTGGTGTAAAAGGTCTTGTATTAAATCTGGAAGCTGATTCTGTTGGTATTGTGATAATGGATGATGATAGCACAGTAAAACAAGGAGATGTTGTAAAACGTACTGGCCAAATAATGCAAGTTGAAGTTGGTAAAGAATTGCTTGGAAGAGTTGTTGATGCTCTTGGCAATCCTATCGACGGAAAAGGCCCTATTAATGCAAAAGAAAAAGGCAGAGTTGAAGTAAAAGCCCCCGGAATTATTTCTAGAAAAAGTGTACATGAACCAATGCAAACTGGTATCAAAGCAATAGATACTCTTATTCCTATAGGTCGTGGGCAAAGAGAGCTTATAATCGGTGATAGACAAACTGGAAAAACAACTGTTGCGATTGATACAATAATTAATCAAAAACATGCACACCAATCAGGGAATGAATCTGATAAAATCTACTGCATCTATGTTGCAATTGGACAAAAAAAATCCACTGTAGCTAGAATAGTGAAGCAGCTAGAAGAGGCTGGAGCGCTGGAATATACTGTTATAGTTTCTGCTACAGTTTCTGATCCAGCTCCACTGCAATTCTTAGCTCCTTATGTAGGATGTACTATTGGAGAATATTTTAGAAATAATGGAATGCATGCGCTTATTATTTATGATGATCTTTCAAAACATGCTGTAGCTTACAGACAAATGTCTTTACTGCTAAGAAGACCACCTGGAAGAGAAGCATATCCTGGCGATGTATTTTACATTCACTCAAGGCTCCTGGAAAGAGCTGCAAAAATGTCAGACGCTGAAGGGGCTGGGTCTCTTACAGCCCTTCCTATAATTGAGACTCAGGCTGGCGACGTTTCAGCTTATATTCCAACAAATGTGATCTCTATTACAGATGGACAAATTTTTCTTGAAAGCGAATTATTTTATCAAGGTATCAGACCAGCTATTAACGTTGGCCTATCCGTAAGTAGAGTTGGGTCAGCAGCTCAAATAAAAGCAATGAAGCAAGTGGCTGGCAGCATTAAGCTTGAGCTCGCTCAATATAGAGAAATGCAAGCTTTCGCTCAATTCGGATCAGATCTTGATGAAGCAACGCAGAAGCTTCTGGCTAGAGGGTCTAGATTTGTAGAGCTTTTGAAGCAGCCACAGAATAAACCATATCTTGTTACTGATCAGGTAATAAGCATATTTGCTGGTGTTAAAGGTTATATTGATACGATAGAAGTATCAAAAGTTCGTAAATTCGAAGAATCTTTACTTACAACAATCAAAGCTTCATATAGTAAGCTTTATGAAAAAATAGAAAAAGAGCAAAAAATTAGTGAAGATGCTGAATCAGAACTAAGAAAAGCAATTGAAGAGCATGTAGCTAAATTTAATGCAGTGAACTGATTATGTCGACGATAAAGGCTCTACGAACAAGGATAAAAAGTGTAAAATCAACGCAAAAGATCACAAAAGCAATGCGCATGGTTTCAGCTTCTAAACTCCACAGAGCAAAAGATGCCGCAAGTTTTTCTGGACATTATAGAGATAGAATTTTCTCCTTGCTAAATATTGCTCAAAAAAATACAAATTATTCTGAATTATCTTCATTTTATAAATCCATGCTTACTAAGAAAGAATCGTATAAAAAAACCATTGCAATAGTCTATAGCTCTGACCGAGGCCTTTGCGGTGGCTTCAATGGAATGATGTATAAGAAACTAAAAAAAGAATTGCCTCTATATGAGAATCTTAGAATTATTACTATAGGAAAGAAGCTAGATAGAGCGCTCAGTAAAACTTATAATGTCATTGCTCATTTACAGCTTTCAGAAGATCCTACAAAAATTTCATCACAAGTAAGCGATATTATAGTTAAAGAAGTTGAATCAAACTCTGATACTCAAGTAATAGTGTATTTTACGAAGTTTAAGAATATTCTTACTCAGACTCCTTCTTCACAAAGAATAATTCCAATTGAAGAACAAGTGCTAGATAGTAAAATAAATTCGAATTTGGAGTTTGAGGGAGATGGCATCATTGAAAAACTTTGCCACCTATATTTAGCATCTAATTTTACAGCGAATTTATTTGAAAATAAAGCAAGTGAAGAAGCTTCAAGAATGACAGCAATGGATAATGCAACTCGAAATGCTGGTAAAATGATAGATCAACTAACATTAAAAATGAATAGAACAAGACAGGCGCAGATAACGAAAGAGCTTATTGAAGTTATTTCGGGTGCCGAAGCTGTATAAAACTAAATTCTAGAGGCAATTTTGTCGTTAAAACTCGTCTCCGTGTGCTCACCTAATAAGGATAGGCTGCGCGCCTCGACTTTGTTTTACCTAAAAATTTCTCTCTATATATTTAGTTTTATCTAAAATAAGCTAAATATTTTATACATTAAAAAGTAGGATTATGAAAAATATAGGAAAAATTACACAAGTAATTTCAGCAGTAGTTGATGTAAGATTCGACTCAGGAAAAATTCCAACTATCCATTCAGCTCTTGAATGTAAACTTGGAGATAATATTTTGGTTTTTGAAGTTGCTCAGCACATTGGCGATAACAGCGTTAGGTGCATATCCATGGATGCGACAGAAGGGCTTGTTAGAGGACTTGATGTTATTGACACAGGCGCTCCTATAACGGTTCCAGTTGGGAAAGAAACTCTTGGCAGAATTATGAATGTTAAAGGTGAACCAGTTGATGAAAAAGGGCCTATAAAATCCAAAGAGCTTAGATCAATTCATGCAAGCTCTCCTAGTTTAGTTGACCAATCTACTGAGAAAAAAGTTCTTGTAACCGGAATAAAAGTAATCGATTTACTTGCTCCTTATGCAAAAGGTGGAAAAATTGGGTTATTTGGAGGAGCTGGCGTTGGAAAAACAGTTCTCATTATGGAGCTGATAAATAATATCGCAAAAGCCCATGGAGGGTATACAGTATTTGCTGGAGTCGGAGAAAGAACTAGAGAAGGAAATGATTTATATCATGAGATGAGAGATTCTGGCGTTATTAACCTTGATGATACAGAAAAATCAAAAGTATCTCTTGTTTATGGACAAATGAACGAACCACCTGGGGCTCGTGCACGCGTTGCTCTGACTGGCCTTACAGTTGCAGAAAATTTTAGAGATATGGATGGCGGACAAGATGTGCTTTTCTTCGTTGATAATCTATTCCGTTTTACCCAAGCCGGTTCAGAAGTATCAGCATTACTTGGCAGAATTCCATCAGCAGTAGGCTACCAACCAACATTATCTACTGATATGGGTGCAATGCAAGAGCGTATAACATCAACAAAACATGGATCTATTACATCAGTCCAAGCTGTATATGTTCCAGCAGATGATTTAACAGATCCAGCTCCTGCAACCTCGTTCGCTCACTTAGACGCAACAACAGTTCTAAATAGGCAAATAGCAGAAATAGGCATTTACCCAGCTGTCGATCCTTTAGATAGTAATTCACAAATGTTAGATCCACTAGTTGTTGGAGAAGAACACTATAACGTTGCAAGAGAAGTACAAAAAGTGCTTCAAACATATAAATCGCTGCAAGATATTATAGCAATCCTGGGAATGGATGAATTATCAGAAGAAGATAAGCTAATCGTTTCAAGAGCAAGAAAAATTCAAAGATTCTTGTCGCAGCCTTTCCATGTTGCAGAAGTATTTACAGGAGCAAAAGGAAAATTTGTTGATTTAAAAGATACAATCGCTGGCTTCAAAGGGATAATTGAAGGAAAATATGATGAAATGCCAGAATCAGCGTTTTATATGGTCGGTAGTATTGAAGAGGCAATTGCAAAGGCTTCTGCTTCTAATACCAAGACTCAAAGTTAAATTTCTCAGAAGCGATTTATCATGGGACTTGCTATAACAAAAATTGAAAATAGTATAATATGAAAACTATAACATGCATAATAAGCTCTACGAAATCTGAAGTAACAAGCAAACCAGGTGATATGATAGTATTACCTGGTAAAGATGGAGAAGTTGGAGTACTGCATAATCACATACCAATGGTGATTGAATTAAATACAGGAAAAATCCGCATCTATAATAACCATCATATAGATGAAGAAATAGAAGTTGGAGAAGGGATAGCTTATATTAAAAACGAGAGTATAGAAATTTTTGTTTAAAATTATACCAGAAAAAAGCTTTATCACTCTAAAAATCCCCCTGTAAATTCAAACTCAAACTTCGAATTTACAGGGAAAATATTATCAATCAAAAGCTTTGATAATATCATCAACCACTTTCTTAGCATCGCCAAAAAGCATCAAAGTATTACTTCTGTAAAAAAGTTCATTCTCAATTCCGGCATAGCCTGAAGCCATCGACCTTTTTATAAAAAATACTGTTTTTGCATTCTCAACTTCAAGGATAGGCATTCCATAGATTGGGCTAGATTCATCATTTTTTGCCGCAGGGTTAGTGACATCATTAGCTCCAATAACAATTGCTATGTCAGTTGATGCAAAATCTCTATTAATATCTTCTAATTCAAAAACTTGTTCGTATGGAATATTTGCTTCAGCAAGAAGCACATTCATATGTCCTGGCATTCTTCCCGCTACTGGATGGATTGCAAACCTAACTTCAATTCCTTTCCCACTTAAGATACTTGATAATTCTTTTACAACATGCTGAGCTTGAGCTACAGCCATACCATATCCAGGAACAATTATGACGCTTGAAGAATTTTGCAACATAAAAGCTGCATCTTCGGGTGAACTTGCATTAATTGCGTGATCTTCGACTACTGAGGTTACTGTAGAAGCTTTATTTGCTATAAAAGCGCCAAAAATAACTTTAAGCAATGGCCTATTCATTGCTTTACACATAACGTAACTCAATATTGCTCCACTAGCTCCTACTAAAGCCCCCGTAATAATCAACAAATTATTAGAAAGTGTAAAGCCTATACCAGCGGCAGCCCATCCGGAATATGAATTTAACATAGATACAACAACTGGCATATCGGCACCGCCAACTGGGATAATTAACAAAACCCCTATTATACAAGAAAGCAACACAAGCATATTAAGCATGATGATGCTCTGAGACTTCATAAATAAATAGATGGTTGCTATTGTACCTATAAGGAGCAAAAGGCTGAGATATTGCTGCCCTTTAAATTTTATAATTTTTGATGGCATAAGCCCTTGTAATTTCGCGAATGCAATAATAGAACCTGTAAATGTTATTGCTCCAATTGAAGATCCTAGCGCCATTTCAAGCAGGTTTGCTTCTGGAAGAGATCCCTTCAAGCCTATCCCTAAACCTTCCGGCATTAAAAAAGCCGCATAAGCTACAAAGACTGCTGCAAGACCGACTAATGAATGGAAACCCGCAACTAATTGTGGCATTGACGTCATTGGTATTCTAAGAGCAATAATAACACCTATCACACCACCAGAGCAAAGAGCCGTAATTGCTAACCATTTATTATGAAAATTAGGATGGTATATGCATGCAATAAGAGCAAGCGCCATTCCAAAAATTCCAATTAAATTCCCGGAACGTGATTCTTTATGAGAAGAAAGTCCTTTAAGAGCAAAGATGAAACAAATTGCTGATAATAAGAAAATATATCCTGAAATTGACTGCATATTATTTCCTCTTCTCGAACATATTAAGCATTCTGTAAGTAACAACAAACCCACCAAATATATTAATACTCGCAAGGAAAATTCCTACTACTCCAAATATTGTGGGTACGCCTATTTCTTCAAAACCTGTCACCATTAATGCACCTATTATGATTATACCGGAAATTGCATTTGTAACAGACATAAGTGGCGTATGAAGAGCAGGTGTAACTTTCCAAACAACATAATATCCCACAAAACATGCAAGCAAAAATACTGTCAATAATTGTACAAAATGATCAGGATTTGCAGGAACATTTTCAGTGGCTAGCAAAGCAAGCTCATTAATTTTATTAGATAAGTGAGAAGCCGCATCGCTCAGTTCAGAAGCTTTACGAGCTATAATATTATGTTCATTCGTCATAATTAATTCTCAAAATAATTAGATTTTAAAAAACCAAATGGTGGGAGCTTCCCAGCACTAGCTCTTCTCCCAATCCATGGAGTAAAGTTTGCTTGCGTCTTTGCTTCCTTACCATTACTCCATTTGAAACCTATATTTTTAGCAAAAAGTTGAATATCTTGCAATTTTCCATCTTTTATTTTCATTAAAGTAACTCCTTGGCCTCTTTTTAAGCTAGGTATTTCATGGCGATCGAACACTAATAGTTTTCTACTTGAACTACTACATGCAATCATTTCGTCATCTTCTTTTATTTCGATAACTTTAAAACAACATTCTTTTTCTGACAAATTCATTATTTGTTTTCCAAGTTTTGTTTGAGCGAAAACGTCTGATTGCTGCACTATAAAGCCTTTCCCAGCGCTACTTGCCATTAATAAACTTCCGAGCGGGTTATATATAAAAATCGAGAGAATTTCATCGTCATTTGCAAAATCTACCATCATACGAAGAGGCTCACCATGCCCCTTACCTTTACTAATATTATCTGCAAATAAAGTATAGAATTTGCCCATTTTTGTAGAGATTATTATGTAATCAGTTGTAAAAGCTTTAAGTAGAGTACCAAATCCATCTCCTTCTTTAAATTTAAGTTGAGAAATATCATCAATCGAACCTTTAACAGCTCTAATCCAACCTTGTTTAGAACATATGATTGTTATTGCCTCTTTCTCAATGAAAGCTTCAATATTCATATTAATTTCCTTAATTTCATCATCGATGATATCTGTTCTCCTAGTGCCACTAGCGCTAGTTTTACCGAATTGCTTTGAAATTTCTTCAATTTCTTTTTTTACAATCTTCCAGCATTTTTTACTATTTTCTAAAATTTCACACAGTTCTTTTCTTCTCTTAGAGAGATTATCATATTCTGCTACAATAGCTTTCTCTTCAAGTTTCCTTAAAGATCTAAGCCTGGTATTTAAAATCGCTTCAGACTGATTATCAGTAAGATTAAATCTCTTGATCAAAACAGATTTTGGTTCATCTTCATCTCGAATAATTCTTATAATTTCATTAAGATTAAGGTATACAACTCTTAAACCATCAAGAATTTCAAGCCTCGCATCTATTTTATTTTTATCAAAAGTTGAACGTTTAGCTACTATAATAAATCTGTGCTCGATAAATTCTTCTAGAATTTTTTTGAGACTCATTACTTCTGGAAAGCCTCTACTATTAATCACATTTAGATTATAATTAAATCTAGTTTCTAATTCTGTTAGCTTAAATAGTGTCTCCATAACCATAGCTGCATCGCAGGAACGATTTTTTGGCTCTATAACAACACGAATTTCTTCCGCAGATTCATCTCTAATATTACCAATAAATGGAAGCTTCTTATCCTTTAACAAATCTGCAATTTGTTCTATCAATCTTGATTTTTGAACTTGGAATGGAATTTCTGTAATAATTATTTGATATAGACCATGAGTAAGTTGTTCAACTTCCCAGCGAGCCCTAATTCTTAAACTGCCGCGCCCTGTTTCATAAACAGAGGCAATATTTTCCTTAGATGCAACAACAATAGCTCCGGTAGGAAAGTCAGGACCTTCTATAAATTCCAATAATTCCAGAACTGTAGCATCCCTTTTATCTATGAGATATAAACAAGCATTACAAAGTTCTTCTAGGTTATGCGGTGGAATACTTGTTGCCATTCCAACTGCAATACCTTCTGCTCCATTTGTAAGTAAATTCGGAAACCCTGCGGGCATCAAGGCTGGCTCTATGTCTGAATCATCATAAGTAGGATTAAATGATACAGTTTCTTTATCAAGATCTTCCATTAATTTCATAGCAAGCGGAGTGAGTCTTGATTCTGTATAACGCATCGCAGCTGCATTATCACCATCTACTGAGCCAAAATTACCCTGCCCATCAATTAGGGGATATCTTAAAGAAAAATTTTGAGCAAGACGAACTAATGTTTCATAAACAGCAACATCGCCATGAGGATGGTATTTACCAATAACATCACCAACAACACGAGCACATTTCTTAAAACCATCTTCTGGCCTAAGCTTAAGCTGTTGCATTGCATATAAAAGCCTTCTATGAACTGGTTTTAAACCATCGCGCACATCAGGCAAGGATCTGGACATGATAGTAGATAAAGCGTAAGCAAGATATTTCTCACCAAGCACATCTACAAAATCAACATTCTCAACATTTTCTTTTATGTTTTTTAGAGTCACGTTTCTTCAATTTTTTGTGTAACAATTTGTTATATACTGATATTTACATAAAATCTACACAGTGGCAATATTTCTTAAATGAATTCAGAAGATAATCTTAATTATACTGGAAATCTTGCTATTAATATGCTTTAGTTGCTAGCATCTAATTAATTTTGTATAAACATGTCCAATACTCCCAATCTAGATGATGTTAGGTCTGGCATTTTAGCTGTAAGGGTTGCAAATGCGACTCCTGAAAGTAAAAATTATGAAGAAAAATTAGGGATGCTTAAAGAGAGTTTTGCTAAAACTGGACTAACGATGATTGGTCAGCCTCAGGCTTTTTACAAAAGCGAAGTGAAGAATGCTAAAACCCTAGCGGGCTGCGTTATCAAAGTACAAGACAAAGATATGAACGAAAGCTTGATGGTTTCATATCATGGGACAAGACTTAATAATTTGTCGGAACTAAAATCTGACATTCATTCAACAAAAGCATCAAAAAAATTTGGAGATAAAACACTTGATGTACACAAAGGCTTTCTCAATGAGTATGAATCTTCGAAGGAACAGCTCATACAAATATTGGGTCAACAAATGGGTACGGATAAAAAACTCCCCATAACTTTTTCAGGGCATAGTTTAGGTGGAGCAGTGGCACAAATCGCAGCTTTTGATCTCCAGTCATCTGGTAAAATAGAAAGTCAAGACACTAAAGTTTTAACTTATGGATCGCCAAGAGTTTTTGGGAAAGAAGCAGCAATTGCATATAATAACTCAGGCCTCGGAAAATGTACTTTACTTATAAGACAATCCAGAGATATTATACCTAAAGTACCGCCAGCGCTGTTCTATGCTCATGCTGGTTATAAAGTAAGGGTCCCGAACGCTTCTCCTGTCCCTCATGGAGG
>CAYPDX010000041.1:0-12274 GCA_964409695.1 uncultured Rickettsia sp.
CTCCTGTCCCTCATGGAGGTCCAACATATAGAAAAGCAACAAATAGGCTTGATAGTTTAAAACCCTTATCTGGTCAGGAACATAGCAAAGATAAACTTGGTGTAATAAGAGAAACTGATTTAATGAATCCAGCCTTTGTATCATCTAAAAGCTACCTTGTTAGTGTTTTAAAACTAACAAAAAATCAATTTGTAAAAGCATTGAATGTCGCAAAGTCTAAAACTGCTTCCATTGCTACGAACCTAATAAATAAAATATGGAGATCTTCACCAGTAAGAACAGAATACGATAATAAAAATCTTCCACAAAAGAAGACAACAAAAACAGAAAGATTTATTTAGGACTCGATATTATAATTCACTTATACAAATAATCCTGTACTATGGATAGGAGAAAAACATATAAAATTATCATGTCCAAAATAAAATCACTTATTCACGAAAAATCAAAAACTCCAAAAGGACGTATACTTATTGCTAGTATCTCTATTGTATTTTTATGGCTCACTCATAAAATATATATATGGGCGAATTCTGAATCTACTGATAACGCTTATTTAGATGGATATGTTACTTTTGTAAGCCCTCAAGTAAACGGAGTTATTAAAGAATTACATTTTTCTGAAAATCAAAAAGTTACTAAAGATCAACTTCTAATAAAAATCAATGATCAAGATTATAAAGCTTCATTTGAACAAGCAACAAACGCAGTTGAAGGAGGAAAAATTGCAATAGAACTTGCTGATTCACAAATCTCAATTGCAAAAATTGAAATGGATAGGGCTCAGGATACTATTCTACTTACAGATGTAAAATTACAAAATAATAGGAAGGAATTTCAAAGAGTCACAAGATTAACTCGTGATGATTTTAGTACTAAGAAATTGCTGGATGATGCTACATTGAATTTGAAGATAGCGGAAACAGAAAATAATAGCGCAAAACTTTCATTCCAATCTGCAAAACAAAAATTGATAGAGCTTGAA
Source organism: uncultured Rickettsia sp. (assembly GCA_964409695.1). GTDB lineage: Bacteria > Pseudomonadota > Alphaproteobacteria > Rickettsiales > Rickettsiaceae > JABDAD01. The sequence goes on from CAYPDX010000041.1 coordinate 986, forward strand.
CAGCAAAAACAATCAGAAATTATCAAGCTAAAAGGTTTAGAAAACGCACTGCAACTTGCTAAAAATAATTATGATTATACATCTATATTATCTCCAATAGACGGTGTAATTACAAGTAGCGCAGCTAGAACAGGTGGATATGTAAGAGCTGGGGTTCAAATTTTTGCAGTAGTGCCTGTAGAAGGCCATTATATTAGAGCAAATTTCAAAGAGACTCAGATCAAAAAATTTAAGCCTGGCATGAAAGCAAAAATTACATTTGATGTTATAGGTAACGAGATTTTTGATGCTGAAATTATCAGCCTATATCCTGCCACTGGCTCAAAGTTTAGTTTACTACCAACAGATAATGCTACAGGAAATTTTACAAAAATTGTACAAAGAGTGCCAGTTTACTTAAGTATTGATATTCCAGAAAAATATAAAGAAAAACTTACTTTAGGATCTTCTGTTAATGTTTCAATAAGAACAAATCAGTAAACATGGAAGAAGTTGTAGCCAAACAAAAACAATCAAAATTTTCTAGAAGAAACATAGCTTTTCTTGGGATGATTGTTGGTATGTTTATGGCGATTTTGGATATTCAAATAGTAGCAAGCTCACTCCCAGTTATTGCTGCTGGTCTATCAGCAACTCAAGATGAATTATCATGGGTTCAAACTTCATATATTATAGCAGAGGTAGTTATCATACCTCTTAGTGGATTCGTGACAAAACTTCTATCCACCAGAATATCATATAGTATAGCAGCGCTTGGCTTCACTATAATGAGCGTAATGTGTGCCTTTGCTACAAACTTAGAATCAATGATAATTTTTAGAGCTTTTCAAGGATTCTTTGGCGGAGCCATGATACCCACTGTCTTTGCTACAATTTTTCTAATTTTTGAACCAAAGGAGCGCCCATTTGTTACTATAATAATTGGTTTAATAGTTACCGTAGCTCCAACTCTTGGCCCAACCATCGGCGGATATATAACTGATGTTGCCTCTTGGCATTTTATGTTTCTTGTAAATGTTATTCCTGGAATTTTTGTATGTAGCGTAGTTTTTCTTTTTGCTGATTTTGATAAACCAGATTATTCTCTTCTTGAAAATTTTGACTTTATAGGAGTATTTTTCTTAATCACAAGTTTAGGAAGTATACAGTACATCCTTGAAGAAGGCGCTAGAAAATTATGGTTTGAAAGTAATTTAATATTAGGCCTTTCTTTATACGCTTTTTTTGGTATATGCTTTTTAATCTATCATGAACTTACAATAGCAAAACCAATATTAAATCTTCGCTCCTTTAGACATAGAAATTTTACAATAGGTTGCATACTGTCTGGAGTAATTGGCATTGGTCTATATGGATCTGTGTTTTTACTCCCAGTTTTTCTTGGCAACTCTGCGGGACTTGATACGCTACAAATTGGGATTATTATGAGCGTTATGGGAGTCAGTCAATTTATCTCTGCACCAATTACAGGGATGATAATGAAGACAAATCCTGATAGACGCGTGATGATGTTTTTTGGCCTCAGTGCCTACGGGCTTGGATGCTACCTAAATAGTTTTCTAACCCCAGAAAGTAGATTCTATGAATTAATGATACCTCAAATGATACGTGGATTTTCTGCAATGTTCTGTTTTATTCCAATAAATGACATGGCTCTTTCAGCTCTTCCTAGATCGGAAATCCAAAATGCAAGCGGTATGTATAATCTTATGAGAAATTTAGGCGGAGCTTTTGGTCTTGCTATATTAAATTCCCAAATAAATGACCATACAATAATTAATAGAGATATACTCTCTTCGAATATCCCTAAAACTAGCGAAATAGTACAGAATAGTCTCGCAAATATTGCGAATATGATAGATGGGCATGTTTCTAGTGTAGAAGCAGCGAGCCTTACAATAATGAATAATCTTTTGCTCAGAGATAGTTTTATTATTTCAATAAATAATATTTTTGCTTATATTTCTGTGCTATATTTCTTTTCATTATTCCTGGTATTTTTTGCTTTAAAAACAAACACAGAATCAACAGATGACCAAATCTCTCATTAAATTCACAATAGTAATCTCCCTATTTTGGCTACTAATGGCAGGCACTGCTGGGACAAAATTCTATCCAATATTATCGGTAATTTGTATAGTTTTCACTCTTATTCTATCATTAAAATTACAGATAATTCCTCGGAACTTTTTTAAACCGATTAGATTTCTGAGCTATTTTTTCTGGCTCATTAAAGAAATTATTTCCTCATCTTGGAGTCTTACTAGAATAATTTGGTCGCCTATTATGAATATCAGCCCAAGATTTATTAAGCTTAAAACTGGAATAAATGCCTCAGATCCAGCGTTAGTAATATATGCAAATTCGATAACACTAACCCCAGGAACTTATACAGCAAATATTAATAGAGACATGCTTACTGTGCATGCAATTTCTAAAAATTGCGCTGAAGATTTAAATAGTGGAACTATGAAAAACCAAGTTTTACACTATTTTTCAAACTAAATAGAGCTATAGAAGGGTTTGGTGTAATAAGTATTTTGCTGCTTCGTCAAAAAGACTGGATCCTGCACTCCATGCGAGATCCAGTCTTTTTCTTAAAAAATAATCGATTACCTATTAAAAAAGAAAAAAGGCTGGACCCCGTGTTGTATAACACGGGGTGACGCTGCCTTGGAAGAATACGGTTATTATAAAAGTTTTCCTATCCAATAATGTGATTATAATACACCTCTAGTCATATATTGTGCATTTATCTCATTTTTATTCTTTTCATTATAGGCCCCATATGTTTTGATTATGTATAGTTAAATATAAAAACTTATAACTATTAAAGAGGTCATATGTCAAAAAAAGATAGAACAGAATTCGGACCAACTCAAACACGTAATGAGGCAGTAGCTAGCGCTTCCACGAATACAGAAGAAAAAAAATCTTCAGTCGTTCAAAATTTGGTTGCTCTTAGAGGCAATAGATCATCAAAAGCAGCCACAAAATTTTTAGAAAGCGAAGAAAAAATTGCTAAAAGAAATGAAGCAGAAGCTTATGCAGAGCGTCAGAGAGCGAATGAAATAGCATTAGCAAAAGCTCGTGCTGGTTTAAAGGAAAAAAAAAGTAAAGCTTCACCACCATCAACTGAAACTGTATATGTTCTTCATCCTGCCGCAGCGGCCGCAGCTAAGATATTAGAACAAGCACATATAAAACCAGTTAGCTTTGATGATAAAGATGCTCGCACTACAATAAATCCAGCATTTGCAAAAGACAAACCACGTACATATAGAGGACACTAATTGTTCGAGCTCTATCTAAAATAGTTATAAATTTTTTTTGCAGTTACTATGGAGATACCATCAACTTTTTGTAAATCTTCAATAGTTGCATTTTTAATAGATTCGAATGAACCGAAATAATTTAGTAGAAGCTTTTTTCTCAAGGGTCCAACTAAAGGTATAGCATCAATTTCGGATACACTAATAGCTTTTGACCTTTTTTGCCTATGGCTTTTTATAGCATAATTATGCGCCTCATCCCTAAGCACTTGTAAATATTTCATAACATTACTTCTATTACTCAATGTAAAAGGCTCCTTGCCAATTAGATGAAAAGTCTCTCCACCAGCATTTCTTTTTTCTCCTTTGGACATTGCTGCAAAATTTACATGAAAATTCATATCAGCGAATACTTTAGCAGCTACATTTAAATGAGCTTTACCTCCGTCAATAATTATCAACGAAGGGGTCTTGGATGGATCATCCTTAAGCCTTTTAACTCTACGAGTTAAAACTTCTCTCAGCATTTGATAATCATCGCCACCAAAATCATTATTATTCGTCTCAATCGTAAATTTCCTATATTCAGATTTCTCGAAACCATCCCGCCCAACAACAACCATAGCACCAACGGCGAATTTTCCCATAATATGGCTATTATCATAAATCTCTATTCTTGTTGGCTCTTCCTCTAAATCAAAAACTGTCATTATATCCTGTAAGATTTCATGAGATTTCACTTTCTCATTTATGTAATTATTCAAAGATTCTTCAGCATTTTTTAGAACGTGATTTATTAATTCTTTCTTATCTCCACTAGTAGGCTTTATAAACTTCGTTTTAGCTCCATGTAGATTTGAGAGGGCCTCTTCAATAGCTTCTTTATCTTCTAAATTAACGTTGCTAATAATATAATCTGGAGGAATTCGAGTTTGATAGAATTGCCCGATAAAACTCGCTAATACTTCTTCTGCACCGCTTCCCTCTGCCTGCTTAGGGAAATAAGATTTTGCGCCATAATTCTGCCCGTTTCTGTAGAAAAATACAGCTACGCAATATATATCGTTGCGCATAGTAATGGCAATTACATCTGCATCTATTATATTCCCTGATATTGAAGAAGAATTTATCTGCACATAGCTCAGAGCTCTTATATTATCTCTCGTCTCTGCAGCTTTTTCGTATTGCATATTTTTAGAATAATTTTGCATTTTATCTGCAAATTCTTTTTGAAGATCTGAATTTTTCCCTGATAGAAAATCTACAGCATATTTCACATTTTGCTGATACTCAGCCTGGCTTATCTTCCCAGTACATGGAGCACTACATTTCTTAATTTGATATTGTAAACATGGTCGTTTTCTTTGCTCAAAATATGAGTCAGTACATGATCTTAGTTTGAATATTTTTCTTAAATTATTGATAGTACTATCGACATCTGAACTAGAAGCGAAAGGACCGAATAATCCCTCATCTTTTATTTTTTTTCCCCTATATTTCAGTATTTGAGGATAATCATTATTTATTGTAATACGAATAAATGGAAAGGATTTATCGTCTTTTAGAAGAATATTAAATCTCGGTTGGTGAAGTTTTATTTGGCTTGCTTCTAATAGAAAAGCCTCTGACTCAGTTTTTGTTATTATATATTCAGTTCTGATGGTAAAAAAAACCATCTTAGCTAATCTTGTAGGCAGGTCTGGTTTTGTATAATATGTAACTCTATTTTTTAGATTCTTTGCTTTGCCAATATATAGAAGCTCATCACCATCACCTATCATTTTATATATGCCAGGCTTTTCCGGTAGCTTATTACAGAAATCCTTTATTACATATTGACCATTCATTTATTTGTTCTTACCTTACTTGGTTCAAAGCTTATCCTCTCTTTCACATTATGCGCAGAAGTTTTATGAACTTGAATATTTGGATCGTCAACAATACTACCAGCTTTTATTTCTTTAGCTACATCCATAGCTAAAGTTTCATGAGAGCTCTCTTTAGCAACAGAATTAGGATCGGTAATTTTTACCTCCGTAGGAAGAATATGCTCCAACAAATTTGGTATATCTATGCTTGATACTGCTAAAATTTCTTTTACCCTATCATGTCGCTGATTCCTTACTGTAACTCTTTTAGGATGAATTTTATCTAAAATACTACCAATAAATTTCTTTAAAGTGAGTTTAACTTTACCTTCATGCTTTTTATTCAAATGTTCTTTAATAACATGGTCTAGATAATTTTTTACAACTTTTTTATTTTCATAAAATTTCGTATCTGTAGGATTTTGAATAATTGACATCATAAAATTTGATATTATATCTCTCCTATCCTTACTAATTTTAAATTTTGGATCTTCTTCTATTTTTTTCGCGAGATACTCAAATTGAGTTTTTAGGTTAACAGCCACAACCATTGACTGATCCTTATAACATTCGAGTAGATCTTCATGATTCTTAGGATTAAGCTCGTATACATTGGGATTTCCGGGCTTCTCTATCATTAGTTGAAGTGTTTTCATTGCCTCGATATATCTATCAATTTTTCCAGGAATAAATTTTTCTTCTATAGATTTTTTGTTATAAGTTCCCTTATAATATTCTGCGAGCTTAGTAGGGTTTTCTTTATCGTATTTTGTAAGAACAGGTTTTTCTTTTATTTCTGACTCTAGCTTTTTACTATAAAAATTATCCACAAGAGCTATAACAGCTTCCATTCTTTTGTAATGTTTTTGTCTATAAACATCATCTACATCACCTGTTACATCTTTATAATGATCCAACCTATTAAACATCCATTGTAATACTATATGTGGACCTTGTCGCTTAATTTTAGCTTTAATCACATCATCCAGATAGCTCTCTTTATAATCTTCTTTATCCCTTTTCAATTTTGCAATTCGCTCCTCTTCCTTTTTTAATGCTCGCTTTTTTTGCTCTATTGAGTCTCTTTCTTTTTTTTCTCGTTGTTCTAATTGTAAGATTTCTTCTCTAGTAAGAATAGGACGCACCATATGATTTCCCTATATGTATAATTATAATAATTCTATACATGATAAGTTTCAACTCAAAGAAATTTACGAATTTTCTAGAAGAATTTTTGGCAACAAACCAGCAAGATCTCAAATTGAGATTTATAGAGAGTGACTAATAAATGGGAGAGGATCAACTACCTTCCCATTAATCAGAACTTCAAGATGAAGGTGATGACCTGTTGCTACGCCGCTACAACCTTGATTACCTATATTCTGCCCTAGTAATACTTTATCACCTTGCTTAACTGTGATTTTGCTTAAATGTGCATATTTTGTTTTGATATTATTACTGTGACTTATTATCACCGTATTCCCGTAAGCATTCATTCTTGCTATCGTATCTACTACTCCATCTGCTGCTGAATATACATGACAATTCATTCTACCTGCTAGATCTAAGCCAGTGTGCATTTTTACTGTTTTTTTGAATGGATGGACTCTTTTCCCAAATTTATCCGTAACTAAAGCATTTTCGATTGGAACAAAAATAGGCACAAATTTTGTCGATTGGTGAAGTGATGCTAAAATAGCAACATAGTCTTTCTTATCTTTATGAGAGATTTCAGGATGTTTTTTAAAATTTGCTTCTATTTGGTGAAGCTTATGCTTCACCGTATGTGTAAATAATTTATATTTATGATCAATTGCTAGTAACACAGAATTTAGAACACCAATTTTTTTATATGCTGTTGTTTGTAACAAATTCTTATGTCGATAATTTCTACTAAATTCACTAAAAAACTTTTGATTTATACTAGAATTATTGATGATACCACCATAATTTGCTGCAAAGAGTGACTCTTTTTTACTAAGCTGTTCAAGATCAAATTTTGCTACTGTAACACCTTCTTTTATACCATATTTCTCTTTTAATTCGGAATTTAATTTGCCAACTAACCTAGAGGTTTGATTTGTTCCGGCGCAGCCTGAAATAATTATAGCTACAAAGCTAACAAATAATAATCTAAACATTTTCTATCAATTTTTGATGAAGAATTTTAACGCAGATTTCGGCGTCTGCATCATTTACATATATACTAACTTTAATTTCAGTATTTACAAGCTGCAGTAGATCAATTTTATTTTCAGCTAAGATAGAAAGAATTTGTGCCAAGATCTTACTATCATGTCTTATTGCGGCCCCAGTTATAACAATAGATCCTACATTTTCTAAAATTTTTATGCTTCCTACATTAGGGTTAGCAATAAATGACTTTAATTTTGCAAGATGTTCAAACTGCAAGGAGAATATAAATTCCTCACTCGAAGCATTTATAATCTGGTGAAAATTTATGCCGTAATTACTCATATCTTGTATAAGATCTGTGACACTTTTAGATGAATTGGTAATTTTTACTAAGCTCAGCTTTTTTAGATAGCTGATTGCTGTAATTTTATTTATCTCGTCAATATTAGACATAATAATTGTTCCTGATTTTGTAGTAAAACTTGAGAAAATTCTCATTGGAATTTTATATCTCATACAAATTTCAACTGATCTAGGGTGCAATATCTTTGCCCCGCTCCCTGCTAATTCTAAAGTTTCTTCATAAGAAATTTTTTCGATTATTTTCGCATTATGCACAAGGCGAGGATCAGAACTATACATCCCATCAACATCAGTATATATATCGCAAAAATCTGCTCCTATTGCTGCTGCAATAGCTGCCGCCGTTGTATCTGACCCGCCTCTTCCTAATGTTGTGACCTGCAAATTACTATCTATTGCCTGAAAACCAGTAATTACTGGAATAATATCTTTACGCAGTAATTTTTGTAGCAATTCTATATCAACATCTTCAATTAAAGCCATCGTTGGCCTGTTATTTGATTTAATTTGTACTTGCCATCCTTGAAGTGATCTAGATTGCAAATTCATCTCCTGAAGACTTAATGCGAATAAACTAGCCGTTAAAGCTTCACCAGTTGCAAGAGCAGCATCATATTCAAATTTTTTTGCATCATCATCAATAGTTGATATATCATTACATAGACTTACCAATCTATTTGTAGTACCAGCCATAGCAGAAACAACAACAACTACCTTATTGCCTGCATTCCTGACATTTCTAACTATTTCAGCTGAACTTTTGATCCTTGCAATATTTGCGACAGAAGTTCCGCCAAATTTTAAAACAATTAGTGGCATAAAAAATTCCAATATACTAGCTAATTTATAGCAACTATAATAAGCTAATAAAGCAAAATTACAAATAACAGAAAAATGTCATCATCTATTAAAAGTGAAATTAAAAAATTTACAAGCGAAGCTTCAAAATGGTGGGATGTTAATGGTCCATTCAAATTACTACATGAAATAAACCCCTTAAGGCTTGAATATATTTTAGAGCAAATATGTTCACATTATAAACTGTCAAGTAATCGGGAGATCAAGGGATTTAGTGTATTAGATGTCGGGTGTGGTGGAGGTGTTTTATCTGTTCCTCTTGCCAGGTTAGGAGCTGATGTTACAGCGATTGACTCAGGAAAAGAAAATATAGAGGCCGCACAAATACATGCGCAGAAAGAAAAGTTAGAGATAGATTTTATATGCACAGAAATAGAAGAATTTAGCGGAGCTAACGCTGGCAAATTTGATATTGTCCTCTGTATGGAAGTTCTTGAGCATGTTGCAAATCCAGAATTATTCATATCTTATTTAGCAAAAGCTGGAAAGAAAGACTCTATTATAATATTATCTACAATAAATAGAAATCTTAAATCTGGATTTCTTACAATAGGAATAGCTGAATATATTCTAAAAATGCTCCCGAAAAATACACATGATTATAATAAATTCATAACTCCAGCCGAAATGAATAATTATGCCATGAAGTCCGGGTTAGAGATTTTGGACTTCAAAGGAATGACATATGATATTTTCGCAAAAGATTGGGTTCTCTCAAGAAATATTGACGTGAATTATTTTGGAAGTTTTAGAAAAACATCTAGTTAGAGATTAAATTTTATCGGCATATTATCGGCAATATTGTTGTTAGTATTATGCCGATAACTCAAGATTATTGTGTAAATTCAAAATTATATTATAAATATATTTTTTAAAGATTAGAAATATCATATGGTCAAATTAGGTATCTATCGACATTATAATGGAAGTTACTACCAAGTCATTGGAATTGCACGCCACTCTGAAACAACTGAGGAAATGGTTGTATACCAAGCTATGCAATCAGACTATGGAATTTGGGCACGTCCAATTCATATGTTTGAAGAAATTGTGACAATAGATAATAAATCACAGCCACGTTTTACTTTTATTTCAGAATCAGTACAACGAGCACCTGCTCTTAGATAATTGAGAATCCTATGACTATCAATGGAAAAGAACTATTTGACTCACTAAAGAAAAAACCATACGTACATATACCTTTTTCAATTAAGCACGCGCAACTTGATGATGCTATGGATTCTTACATTAAATTTCTTGCCCTTAGTGATGAAGTAAAAAATCATATAGACCTAAAAATTTCTCCTATGCACAGAAGGGGAGATATTGGATTTAAGCATCGTGATCCAAGTGAAGATATTTACAATGATAGTAAGGATTTTTTCCATTTTCACCCATTAATATTAGAAGAATATGGTGAATTTATGAGGCAGCAGCCGGTTGTTGAAGAGTTCTTAAATAAAGCAAAACCAATTTGGGATGAAGTATATAATGTTACATATCAAATTATATCCTCATTTGACAATGATTTCCCTGGCGCTAGTTCTAAGATTTTCGACACTGAGAATGTTCATGTTATTATTAGATTCTTAAAATATGATTGGGCAAATTCTGGTAAATATCTTGCGAAACCTCATTTTGACGCTGGTTCATTTACACTTGCTTTAGCAGAAAGCTGCCAGGGCCTTAGAATAGGCAAAGGACCAGATGATCTTGAAACAGTCGATCATCAAGATGGGCAAGCAATATTTATGCTCTCAAGCAATTTTCAAAAAATTATTGATACTGATGAACTTGCGGCTGGGTGGCATGATGTGGTTCAGCTCGACGAAACTCAGCTTGGAAAACCTTTCGCACGCTGGGCAATAGTAACATTTATTGAAGGACATAGTGTGGAGGCTTTACCTAGAGCAGAAACTCATAAGTGGTATAAGAGTCGAGAACAGTAAGCAGTTATTGTTGTAAAAATTAATATTCAAAACCGATTTATAGCTATGGATTTCTAGGCGAAACAAAGTCGAGATATCAATATTAGAAAAGCTCTGAAATTGAGCTTCTAGGAGCGATTTTTGCGAGATCGAAAGATGCTCACTTATGAAGAGCTGCGCTCTTTCTACTCTTAAATCGCTCCTATAAATCTCAATTTCAGAGCTTTTTTAGAAGGAGACTTTTGTCCCAAGCATATATACCATCCCACTTGTGTTTTTCTTCACAGCAGTTGGCGTACCGGGAGTCGTCCACATATCGTAACCCTTCCCTTTAAATTGGACTGAAGTTACTTCAAAATATGGCATCAAGCCTGGAGCAAGTTTATATTGCGTTCCTAGAGTGTAAGAATTTTGTTTATTCTTATATTTATCGCTTTGCAGGAATGTTAAACTCACGCCCATTGGCCCTTGGTTATATGCTACGCCTGCAGTGTATGATTTTGAACTACGAGTATCAAAGAAATATTGTGCTGCAGTGAAGCTTTTACCTTCATTAGCATAAGAGCCAGCTACGGACCAATTTCCATAACTAACAACAGCGCCAACATTATAAACCTTATAATCTGCTAGTTTTATAGTTGTAGGTTCTTTAACAGTACCACCTGGGGTAGTTGTTATACTAGCACCAGTAACTTTTGTTTTACCTTGAGTTACACCTGCACCTATCACAACACCTAAGTCATCTGTAAGAGCATGTTCAAATGTTACTCCAGCACTTATCATATTTTTAACAGATACTTTCGCATCAATTTGATTGTAACCAATTGTTTTGTCAAAAAATGTTGCCTGAGTTACACTTGTACC
>CAYPDX010000042.1:0-11635 GCA_964409695.1 uncultured Rickettsia sp.
ATGATGCCATTTCTTACTTCTTTAAAATGCCTAATCCAACCTAAATTACTATAGAAGAAAAAAGACTGGATCCCGCATCAAGTGCGTGGTGACGCTGTTTTTAGAGAATGGGATTATTACATGACGAATAGCAAGATTTTTAAATGTCATTACTTAAATAAAAATCTTTTGTCTTCATAAATCTCAAAGTTATACTTATCTTTATCCAGAGAAATAGTAATAAGATTTGGTATATTCACAGTATTACCTTGAATCTCTATATTGTGATTTCTGAAATCGACTATAATATTTGCTTTTTCTAAAAATAATTTTTTATAATTTAAATCAATTTTTTTAAATTCAGCCTTCTCTAGCCCATACCAATTTGCTACAAATTTCCTTGTAAATGGAGAGATTTTTTCTCCATAAATTGTAAGTTTATTATTTTGGTGCAGAGCAATAAATTTTGCATCTTGGTTAATTAGTATATTTGGTAATTTTTCTGTCATATATAAAATAATGCTTAAACATATCCCTGCAAAGCCTAATAAGCGTATTTTGGATTTCCAAATAAGTAGCCAGAAGAAGCTGATCAGAAAAATCATTATAGAATAATTACTTATATGGCTCGTATATATTATAGCTTTTGGTAATTTAACTATAAAATTCGAAACCTCTCTTATTATATCTATTGATTCCCCAACTATCACAAAAAGGTAATTTGAAAAACTGCAGAAGCTAAATAATATTGCCAGAATTCCAATTGGCATCGTGATAAAGCTAACAACTGGGAGCGCAATTAAATTAGCAAGTATAGAGTAATTTGAATAGGTGTAAAAATGGTAAATTACAATTGGCGCTGTTGCGAGGCTTGCTACTACAGAAGAATATATGTTTGAAATAGTATATAATCTAAGCGAAGCAACTATTCCTTTGCTACTGCCAAATATATTTTTATTTTTTATATAAAATTCATAAGCGGCTAAAAGTGAACTAACAGCAATAAAGGACAATTGAAAGCTTGGATGAATCGCATATTCAGGATTTAATGTGAGTATTAATATACAGGCTATAGAGAGGGATCTCATGGGATGTGGTTGTCTTGAGATAAGAAGAGACCATATCACTATAGAAGTCATTATAAAAGCCCTCGTGGCAGCTATTTGGATACCTGTTAAAAGTAGATAGAAAAAACTTGCTACTAAAGAGATATAGGCTGAAATTTTTTTGATATCATACCTAAAGGCTATATAATTCGAAAAATTCAAAAGAAATCTTGATGACATAAAAAATATCGCGGCAACTAATGATAAATGTAACCCAGAGACGCATAATATATGTGAGATTCCAGAAAAGCGCATATTTGTAAGTGTAGTCTGATCAATGCCTCCTGTTTCACCTAAGAACATAGCTGCAGCGAAATTACCATTTTTAATTCCAAGTTTTTCAATTAGTAAGTGCTGTAGGTGTTTTCTCAAGTTTAGTAATTTAACAAGAAAAGTATTTTGAGCGTAAGAAATAACCTCTGCTTCAGACATAGATTTTCCCACAGCACCTATTTGATTAAAATATGCAACAAGTTTAAAATCATATCCTCCAGGTACAATCTGTGATGGAGGAGGGGATAGATCGGCTTTTAAGCTTACTGAATCTCCAACCATAAGATGGTCTGCCTTGAATTTAGAAAAATTGATCCTGACTGCTTTAGGAGTTTGCTCTATACTTAGTTCTGATATTCTAACATTATCAATATTGACTTGCAATCCATAGGGCATCGGCCTAATTTTAGTAACTATTCCTTCAACATTTACTTCGTTCATTTTCTCCTTTATTGCTACTGGAGAAATAATATGTGCTTTTACAGATGATGCAAATATGCCAAGAAAAAATGCTAATGTAATATTTAGAAAAAATTTAGTTATTATAGTTTTTGTATAAAAATCTGTATAGATTTTGGCAATTACTAGAGTAGTTACAAAAATTGTTACAATGATAATACTCGGTTCATCTTGAAGTGAAAAATAATATAGAATACCGAATAGATATAATACAGAGTACCAGAGAGAGTAGTTTTCTCTCTCTTTTTCTAAGAAATATTTGATTTTATCTGTACTCATGTACAATCCTCAAGCTTTTATAGAATAAATATCATATTTTTAAGTAATGTTAATTGACATTTTTTTATTTTTTTGCTAAAACGATTTTAACTTGTACCTAAAGGAGGTAAGTAAGAAGTGATCCAAGTTACAGTACATGCCGGAAATGGCGAACAGGCCATTAGGAATTTAAAACGTAAAATGCAAAGAGAGTTGATTTTCAGATCAATGAAAATGTCTCGATTTTATGAACCGCCATCCGTAAAGAAGGTGCGTAAAGAAGAAGAGTCTGAGCGAAGACGTCGAAAGATGCAACGCAAAAGATCTCAAGAATCATAACAGATAGAAAACCCGCCTTCCGGCGGGTTTTTTTTATTCAATTTAGGGTTTAGAAACAGAGGGAAAAATGTCGAAAGCAGTTACTGCATGTGTGAAGGATTTTGGTTTTAGTGCGTGGGGGCGATTAAATCAGTGTAATAGAGATGGTATAAATTTAGCTCATTATGCAGCATCAATTGATTGCGTTGAGATGCTTGAATTTTTGAAGAATTTACATTTTGATTTTTATGCTAGAACATCACATGGCTTAACTCCTATGGATATTGCTGCTGAAAAATTTCATATTCGTTCACTTGCCGAAATGAAATATTTAGGCATAGATATTGAGCACAAGGATGAAGATAATTTATCCGCAGTTGTAGCATTATTTTCTTCTGTTAATGGAGAACCAGATGAATTATTAAGATTTCTAGAAGAGCTAATTATATTTAAAATAATAGATAAATCCCATCCTGATTATTTAAATTGGGCAGCGCATAGTGGAAAAATAGGAGTTTATAAAATGTTTGAAAAAGCTGGATTTGTTTTTGATAAAGATGATGAAGGTAATTATCCTATTCACAATGTTGTAATTGGTCATAAATCACAATTACTAAAAGAATTATGTAAAACACCTGAATCTCTTAGGAAAATGCTTTCTTATAAAGATCTTGCTGGAAATGACGCTTTTATGATGGCGATTTTAACAAAGAAGAAAGAAATTTGTGATGAGTTTTTAAAATTCTCATTCGATGAAGCTTATGTTCAAAATGTTTTGACACAGGTTCCTGAAAATTATGAATATAATTACTTCAGGGGAAAATTAGAATCATATATTACAGATAATTTTTCTCATAATTCAGAAATTGTATCTAAGTTACGTGCTATTTGTAGTTCTGAGAGTGTAAGTTTGCATGAAAGCCATGATGCTCCAGAAGTTCCTGTAGATGAAGTTCCTTTATGTGGAGAGAGTGACACAGACCTTGCTGCTCTATTTTAAGAATTAATTACTAGTTTGTTTATTGTATAATTTTGTATATTCACCATTTTCTGCAAGTAGAGTTTCGTGAGTGCCTTGTTCAACTATATGCCCATGTTTTACGACATAGATATGGTCTACATGTTCAATAGTATTTAGCCTATGGGTAATTATAATAGTAGTTCTATTGCTACATAGAGTCTCTAGAGCATCTTTAATTTCACGTTCTGTAACAGGATCTAAGCTACTTGTAGCCTCGTCTAAAATAAGAATAGGTGCATTCTTTAGGAATGCTCTGGCTATTGCTATTCTCTGCCTTTGTCCACCTGAGAGAGTTCTACCTTTTGGGCCAATTACACTATTATAATTTCCATCTATTTGCATGATGAATTCATGTGCTGAAGCTTTTTTTGCTGCTTCTATAATCTCTTGTCTGCTACATCCAGGCATATTATATGCGATATTTTCTGCTATAGAGGCATCAAATAGTAATGTATCTTGTGTTACAAGAGAGATTTGTGATCTAAGAGATGCTAATTTAACTGTCTTTATATTTTTACCTTTTATAAGTACTTCTCCTTTCGATGGATCGTAGAATCTTAAGAGTAAGTTTGCTATAGATGTTTTACCTCCTCCTGATTTACCTACAATAGCGATCGTAGAATTTGGAGAGATTTTTAGAGATAAATTATCTAAGGCCTTCTTCTCCCCATATATTAATGTTATGTTTTTAAGTTCAATTTCAGCATTTCTACATTCAATGCTACTTGCGGAAGCATTCTCGGTGATTGTAGCCTTTTGATCTAATACAGTAAATAATCTATTTGATGCAGCAAGCCCTTCTTGCAAATTCACATTGAAAGATACGATGCTTTTATATGGTCTGTAAGCTGATACAAAAGCAGTAATAAATGCAAGTAAGGCGCCAGGAGTTGTTTGGCCTTCAGTGGCCATATATCCTCCATACATAATTATAGCAGCAATAGCAGTGCCACTAAGGATTTCCATAATAGGAGATGTCAGAGCATCATATTTTGCAGTAGATTTATATAATTCGTAAATATGTTCAATAAAATGTTTAGCTCGTTTGGATTCAAAAGCTTCTGCTTGGTATGATTTGACTATCTTGATTGATTCAAAAGTTTCATCAAGTTTTGCTGTGTAATTCCCAAGTTCTTCCTGTGCTGAATATGATAGTTTTCTAATTCTTCTGCCATTTTTTTGTATTGGATATATTGCAAGTGGAAAGACAAAAAATATAATACAGGAGAGGGTAGGTTCTAATTGAAACATTAATATTATTAATAAGAAAACTGTAAGAAAATGTTTTACAAATCCAACAAGAGCATTTGAAACGGCACCCCTCATAAGAGAAATATCATTAGTGAACCTTGAAATTAATCTTGCTGCCGATTGTGAATAAATAAATTCAATATCTGATTTTAGTAGATGTTCATATAAAGCTATTTGTAAGTCACTAAGTATTCTCTGGCCTACAGATCTTATGAGGAAATTTTGGAAATATTCAGCTACACCTTTAACTGAAGATATGCCAAGCATAATCATTGGAAGGAAAAATAATAGACTTTTGTCTTTGTTAAGAAAAATCTTGTCTATGGTTGGTTCTACCATTTTAACTATACAAGCTGAGCAGATAGCAACTATTATCATGAAAAAAGCTGCTAGAATAAGTTTGTTTTTATAAGGTTTTACATAGTTAGTGAGAAGTCTTTTTAGAATTTCTCTGTCTGTGCTATGAGTTACTATTATATTCTTCATTTTAAACCATGAATTGTTCTTTGATCATCCTGTCGTTTAGAGCAGGACTCTTACTGAATAGTAATTTGGCAGAAATTTTACTTTGCTGTTTGATTGTAAGATTTAAAACATTTTTTAGCTCGTTAAAATCAGCCACTGCGTTCACTGGTCTTTTCTCGTGCTCTAATATTTCAAGCTCTATAATTGTAGATTCCGGTAGAATTGCGCCATGCCATCTTCTTGGCCTAAAAGGACATACTGGGGTAATGCAGATAACCTTAGCCTCAAGAGGCACTATTCTTCCGCCAGCTGAAAAATTATATGCACTGCTTCCCGCTGGAGTTGATACAATAAGACCATCTGAAATTAATTCATCCATCTGTCTGATATTATTGATGTTTATTGAAATCTTTGATGCTTGATTAGTTGACCTATAAATTGAAACTTCATTGAAAGCTATTTTTGTATTTGTGTTACCATGAGCATCGAGCGATATCATCTCAAGAGGATGAAGTATTACTGTTTCGGTGTCTTCTATATTAGATAGAAATTCATTTGTTGCTGATTCATTCATTAAAAAACCCACACTTCCAGCATTCAAACCTATAAATGGTATATTTAAATGATGGTATTGATGAAGAGCGTGTAACATTTCACCGTCTCCACCTATAACTATAAGAGCGTCGGGTTTTTCTGATAAATTTTCAATTTGGACAATAGTTTTTACTTTTTTATAAAGCTCCAGAGATTTTGGAGTATTCGAATAAGTAATAGCGAATTTCTTATTATTGGAGCTCATCAAATTTTGCCACTTTTAAAAATAATTGTGAAACTTCAAACAAAAGAGATTTTCTATTATTTGAGATATTAAGTTCCTCAGTATTAACTAAATTTTCATCAAAAAATTTGGAAAGAGATTGCTCAAATTCTAATAGTAAATTTATAGAACTATTAAAATCCTGTTTTTCAAGGCTTTCTTGCATTAGCTTTGATGATATTGTTATTTTATTATAAAGTTGTTTCTCGGATTCTGAAATAAGAAAATCCTGGTTTAAAGCTTCAAACTTCTTGCTTTCCGAAACAATATTATTAATTCTTTTATAAAGAGAGATCAATTCTTTGCCTTTTTCGCTCTCTAATGCCTGTTTAATAGATTCTATCATCAAACAATTTAACATTAAATTTGCATTTTTCTTGAAATTTACAATTGAATTAATGATTTCAATAGAATATTCGTTTTTCAAATAAAATTTAAATCTTTCTTCAATAAAAGAAACTATTTCATCAAACTCTTTCTGTGAAGATGATATTTCTATAATTGTTGAAGAATATTCAATTAATTTTATAAGATCGAGTTGTAAATTATTTGCAATAATCGTTCTTATAATACCAAGAGCATATCTTCTAAGACCGTAAGGGTCCTTGGAGCCTGTCGCTCTTTCTCCAGCTAAGAATAAAGAAACAAGACTATCTATTTTATCGGCAATTGACACAATCGCAGCGCTATTTTGCGGTGGAGTATCATCTGCTCCAATTGGTTTGTAATGATTTTCAATGGCATATGCTACTTCAACTGAGCAACCTTGATTTTTAGCGTAATAGCTTCCCATAATTCCTTGAAGTTCCGGAAATTCTCCAACCATTTCAGTTGTTAGGTCGCATTTACAGAGTCTAGATGCTTCTATGGCATCTTTGTCGTTAGAATTTATAAATTTTGCTAATTTAACTATTCTTTCGGTTTTGTTTTTTAGAGAGCCTAATTTTGCATGGAAAACAATACGTTGAAGCTTAGATAGATTATTCTCTAATTTATTTTTTTTGTCTGAATTATAGAAAAATAAAGCATCACTGAGCCTGGCTGATAGGACCTTTTCATTTCCTTTGATAATTTCTGAGTAATTATTTAGATCTAGATTTGTTACAAAGAGGAAATATGGCGCAAGGGCGCGCTCATTTGTATTTGCGGTAAAGTATTTTTGATGAGTCCTCATTGAGGTTATTAGAACTTCTGGTGGTAATGACATAAATTTAGCATCTATGTTACCATAGAGGACAACAGGAAATTCAGTTAGACCAGCTACTTCCTCGAGCAATCTGTGATCATGATTTAAAGTGATGTTAAGATTATTGCATATTTCATGAAGAGATTTTGCAATAATCTCCTCTCTTTCTATTCTTGAGCTAACTACATTTACTTTTCTAAGATCGCTGACATAATCGCCAGTAATTGTAATCTCTTGATTATCCATAAATTTATGGCCAAAACTTTTATTATTTGCTTGTAGTTCAAGAAATTCTACTGGAATAATCTTGTTATCAAGCAAACAAAGAAGATTTTTAACTGGGCGTACCCATGAAAAATAATGTTCACCCCATGTCATGGATTTTGGCCAAATAATTTTATTTAAGTATTCGGCTAAATATGAAATTATAATATCTGTAGTTTCTTGTTTTGGAGTTTTTAATTCTGCAAAGTAAAAGTCTGTTTCTTTAACTTTTTTTACGACCAAAGATTCTTTGCTCAAATTATTACTTTTGCAGAATCCTTCTATCGCCACTTGTGGTGCATCAAATTTTGGACCTCGTAACTCAGAGGATTTAGCTTCTATATATTCTGCTATGGAGGCCGTTATAGCAAGCCTGCATGGTCCAACATAGGAATGTATATTTTCAAATTTAATTTCAAAGTCAGAAAAGAAGGAGGTGAATATCTTTACAAGATCGATTTCAGCATTTTTTTGCATTCTTGCGGGAATTTCTTCGGAATAAATTTCAAAGATAAAATCTTTCATGAATTTTTCTCCTGCATTTCCATCCATTTATTACAGCATATTTTTGCAAGATTTCTTACGCGAGCAATATAGGCCGCTCTCTCAGTTGTGCTTATCACACCTCTAGCATTCAGTAAGTTAAATATATGACTTGCCTCAATGCAAAAATCATATGCAGGGAATGGGAGATTTTTCTCAATTAGATTTGCGCATTCTTTTTCAGCATCTTCGAAATGTCTAAATAGAGTATCAGTATTTGCATGGTTAAAATTATAATCACAAAATTGTTTTTCTGATTCAAGGTCTATGTCAGCATATGTAAGTCTTCTATGGTCTTTTGAGCTATTCCAAGATAGTTTTTTGTAGTCATCAACTCCTTGTATATACATAGCAAGACGTTCTAGTCCGTAGGTAATTTCTCCAGCAACAGGCCTACAATCAATGCCACCAATCTGCTGCATATATGTGAATTGAGAGACTTCCATTCCATTTAGCCAAACTTCCCACCCGAGGCCTGCTGCTCCTAGAGTAGGGGATTCCCAGTCATCTTCAACAAATCTTACATCGAGTTTTTTATAATCTATTCCAAGGATTGAAAGACTATCGAGATATAATTGCTGAATATTATCTGGTGATGGTTTTAGAATAACTTGGAATTGGTAGTAATGCTGCATTCTATTTGGATGATCACCATATCTACCATCTGTTGGCCTTCTGGAGGGTTGAACGAAAGCAACGTTCCAAGGTTTTGGTCCTAGGCACCTTAATACTGTTGCTGGATGAAAAGTTCCAGCACCCATAGGGGCATCATATGGCTGAAGAATAGCGCACCCATTCTCTGCCCAAAATGTTTGAAGTTTTAAAATAATATCCTGGAATGAAAAAATGTTCATTTTTTATCTTCCAAGTATTTTATCAAGCTCGCCGCTTGCATCTAAAGCGTATAGGTCGTCACATCCACCAATATGATTTCCATTTATAAAAATCTGTGGTACTGTTTTTCTTCCCCCTGATTTTTCAGCAAGTTTTATCCTTGCTTCATTATCTCCTTCAACGTCAATTTCTTCAAATTCCAACTTTTTTGTTTGGAGAAGCATTTTTGCTCTTACGCAATATGGGCAATATGAAGTTGTGTATAGTTCAATCTTGTTTGCAGATAGCATATGTACTTCTTCTATTTTTGAATTTGCAACAGTATAAGCTTATTCGAAAATAATTCAATATTTCTTACGTATTTGAAAACAAGATTTATCTTGTTAGAAGTTGATCTAATAAGTAGGATAATCTTCTATTTTTGAGAAATATAAAAATTAATGGCCGAATTTAAACTAGCTTCCAAATATAAACCAGCTGGCGATCAGCCGAAAGCTATTGAGCAAATTTTGCAAGGACTTACTGAGCAGAAAAAAGATCAGGTAATGCTTGGCGTTACCGGGTCTGGTAAAACTTTTACTATGGCGAATATTATTGCAAGCTGCAATAGGCCGGCACTTATCATGTCCCATAATAAAACTTTAGCCGCTCAAATTTACTCTGAAATGAAGGGCCTGTTTCCAGAAAATGCAGTAGAATATTTCGTCTCGTATTATGATTATTATCAGCCAGAAGCTTATTTACCAAGATCTGATACTTTTATTGAAAAAGATGCTTCTATAAATGATCAAATTGATTTGATGAGGCATTCTGCTACTAGATCTTTACTTGAAAGAAAAGATGTGATTGTAGTTTCCTCTGTTTCTTGCATATATGGTCTAGGTTCACCAGATTTATATTATCAAATGGTACTTACATTAAAGAAAGGTGAAAAATATCTGAGAACTGAAATCCTAAATAAACTCGTTCAGCTTCAATATGAAAGAAATGATATTAATTTTACTCGTGGTAGTTTTAGGGTTAGTGGTGAAAATATTGATATATTTCCAGCTCACTATGCGGATAAAGCATGGAGGCTTAGTTTTTTTGGAAATGAACTTGAAAATATAAGCGAATTTGATCCACTAACTGGTAAAAAATTTGCTAAGCTTGAGAGCGCTGTTATTTTCGCAAAATCTCACTTTGTTACACCAAAATCTATAATAGATAAAGCAATAACTGGAATAGAAGATGAGCTTCAGCTCCGTATAGCGTATTATAAAGAAAATAGCCAATATGTTGAAGAGCAAAGAATAAGGCAAAGAACTCACTTTGATCTTGAGATGCTTATGTCAACTGGTTCATGCAAGGGGATTGAGAATTATTCGAAATATCTAACTGGTAGAAGTACTGGCAAGCCTCCTCCAACTTTATTCGAATATTTACCCAAAGATTCTCTGCTATTCGTTGATGAAAGCCACGTTACTGTCTCTCAAATTGGAGCAATGTATAAAGGTGATAGGTCTCGAAAAACTGTTCTTGTAGATTATGGGTTTAGATTACCTTCAGCTCTTGATAATAGGCCGCTTCAATTTGAAGAATGGGAAGAGCTGAGGCCACAAACTATTTATGTATCAGCTACTCCAAGCTCATTTGAATTAAATAAAACAGAGGGTGAGTTTGTAGAGATGATAATAAGGCCAACTGGCCTGCTTGATCCTATCTGCGTAATAAAACCAGCCACAAACCAAGTTGATGACCTTATGGAGGAAATAAAGACCAGCATAAGCAAGGGTATGCGTATACTTGTTACGACACTTACAAAAAGAATGGCAGAAGATTTAAGTGACTATTTAGCAGAAGCAGGTTATAAGGTGTCATATTTACACTCAGAAGTTCATACATTAGAAAGGATTGAAATAATACAAGATCTAAGATCCGGCAAATATGATGTTTTGGTTGGAATAAATTTGTTGAGGGAGGGGCTAGATATTCCTGAATGTGGTTTAGTTGCTATACTAGATGCTGACAAAGAAGGTTTTTTACGTTCTGAAGTTGCTTTAATACAAACAATAGGAAGAGCTGCAAGAAATTCCGAGGGTAGGGTCGTATTATATGCAGATAATATGACGAAATCTATAAATGCGGCAGTTTCTAAAACTCATGCAAGAAGAGTTCTGCAGCACGAGTATAATGTAAAAAATAATATTACACCTACAACAATAGATAAAAAATTGTCTGCTCTTCAAGAATTACAAAGAGTCGAGAATGTTGTAGAAGAGTCTAAAAAAGATATTTCTGTGCTACTTACCGACAGGACGAAGCTAAGAAATTATATTGTAAAATTAAAGAAAGAAATGCTCCAAGCTGCTAATAATCTAGATTTTGAAAAAGCAGCAAAAATGAGAGATGAAGTAATCGAATTAGAAAAAGCAGAGCTAGAATTTTTATGATTAGAGAAGAACATATAATAAAAAATTGCCCTGAAGCCATGAGGCTTGATAGGTATATAAAACTTGAAAAGCCTGAAGTTACTCATGCGCTCATTGAAAAAACTATAAGAAAGGGTCTGATTCGTGTTAATAAGAAAAAAGCTAAATCAAGCGATAGGATTCATAATGGTGATATAATTGAGTATAGAGTGGAATTTAAAGTAGATGATGATAGGGAAGATAGGCCTGTTGATCCAAATACGATCGAGCTTGCAGACAAGATTCTAGGAGAATATTTGATATTTGATTCAGATGAATTTATGGTTATAAACAAGCCATCAGGAGTCTCGTCTCAAGGTGGTACGAAAGTTAGATTTGCAATCGACGATGCTCTTTCATATTTAAATAAAAAATTCTTCAGTACTGATAAAGTATATGAAGGTTATAGAT
>CAYPDX010000043.1:0-11078 GCA_964409695.1 uncultured Rickettsia sp.
CACCTGTGCATGTGCTTGTAATACCTAAAGCAGAATATATTGATTTTCCTTATTTTATGGGAAAATCAAGTGATGATGAAGTTTCTTATTTTTTTAAAAAACTTTAAGAAATAGCATATTCACTTAATTTAGAAAATGGCTATAGAATTGTTGCAAATACTGGTAAAGATAGTGGTCAAACAGTTTTCCACTTTCACGCTCATATAATTGCAGGAAAAAATATATCAGATAGAGAAGGATAATATGTCGAAGAAATTAAATATTGCTGTAGTTGGAGCAACTGGTAATGTTGGCCTTAAAATTTTAAGTGTTCTCAAGGAAAGAAATTTTCCTATAAATGAAGTTCATGCTCTCGCTTCTAGAAATTCGCTTGGGAAAAAAGTAAGCTTTGGCGAAGATGATGTAATTACTGTTAAAGTTCTTGAAGATTTTGATTTTAAAAATATTGATATTGTCTTCTCATGCGTTGATTCAGAAATTATAAAAACATATGCTGAAAAAGCTACAAAAGCTGGTGCGGTTATAATCGATAAATCTTCTTTATTTAGGCTAGAGGCTGACGTACCTCTTATAGTCCCAGAAGTTAATATGCACCTAATTTCTGATGTTCCAAAAGGAAGAATAATATCAAGTCCAAATTGCTGCGTTACCCCGCTTGTTACAGCTTTATCTCCTTTACATAATGCAGCAAAAATTAAGCGTATTATAGTTTCTACATACCAATCTGTTTCTGGTGCTGGAAAAGAATATATGGATGAATTATATAATCAGACAAAATCAACTTTCCTAGCTAGTAAATTACGTGAAAGCAAATTTGAAAGGCAGATTGCTTTTAATATTATCCCTAAGATTGATGAATTTAATTCAGATGGAGATACATTAGAAGAAGAAAAACTTTGTAATGAAACAAGAAAAATACTTGGAGAAAATATTAGAATTTCAGCAACTTGTGTTCGTGTTCCTGTATTTATTGGACATGCGTTAAGTGTGAATGTTGAGTTTGAAAACGAGATGTCAGCTGTAGAGGCTGAGGAAATATTAGCCGAGTCAGAAGGTATAGTGTTACTTGAACGTGACAGTTCTATGCAATATATCACTCCTGCAGAATGCGCTGGGGAAGATGGTGTATATGTTAGTAGAGTAAGAGATGACAAATCCATCCCTAATTCATTGAATCTTTGGATAGTATGCGATAATTTGCGAAAGGGTGCTGCAACAAACGCCGTACAAATAGCAGAAGCTATGTATAAAATTTCCAATTTTTAAATTATTCAAACGATTTTCGCGAGTCTCAGATGTGCTCACCTATGAAGAATAGGCTGCGCATCTTCGCCCTAAAAATCATTCGTCTAATTTAATCTGGGAAACTGTATGAATTTGTACTCCGCACTTGATGCAGGCGTTGACTAGAGCATAGCGAATAAGCTATAACTACTTCAGCCTTGACCAGATTCTACGCTTTACCATATAAAATAATATGGTGAAGATTGAGAGATATATCATTGCTCGCAATCCCATGGATTTTCTACGTTCCATTTCAGGCTCAGCTGCCCATTGAAGGAACACAACAACATCTCTCGACATTTGATCCACAGTTGCAACAGTACCATCTCTATATTGAACCATTCCATCTTGGAGAGGAGCTGGCATTGCTATTTGGTGGTCAGGGAAATATTCGTTATAATGTAATCCATCCATTAATTTAAAATTAGCCGGAGGATCTATGTAACCAGTAAGAAGTGAATGGACGTAATTAGCGCCATCTTCTCTTGCTTTAATAATTAATGATAAATCAGCGGGATGTGCGCCGTTATTTGCAGCCCTTGCAGCTTGCTCATTAGGGAATGGCTTTACGAATTTATCTGATGGTAAAGCTGGTCTTTCAAACATTTCTCCTTCGGCATTTGGTCCATCTGTTACAGTATAACCTGCAGCAATGGTTTTTATCTCAGCGTCAGTGATTCCTATATCTTTTAAATTTCTATAAGATAAATGAGTTAGTTCATGACAAGCTGAACAAACTTCCTTATAGACTTGGTAACCTCTTTGAGCTTGTTCTCTATCAACAGAGCCAAATATTCCTTCAAATGGCCAAATGATTTTTTTTGGCGCCACAGCCATATGATCATCCTGAGCAAGTGTATTTGCAGAAATTATTAGTGATATAAATATTGTAATTAAATTACGCATTTTAAAACTCTATATTGACTGTGGTAATGGTAATGGTTTTTCAAATTTAGCAATTACTGGAATCAAAACAAGAAAGTGAAAGAAGTAATAAGATGCAGCAATTCTACTAATAGAGATATAAGGCTCTTCAGCAGGTTGCCCGCCTAAATATCCAAGAGCTAAGCAATCGATAACAAAGAAGAAAAACGCAATCCTATTCCAAGGTCTATAGCTTGAGCTTCTAACTGGTGATCTATCTAACCACGGAAGGAAAAATAATACAGCTATAGCTGAGAACATTAATATAACTCCTCCAAGTTTTGAAGGAACTGCTCTAAGTATTGCATAAAAAGGTAAGAAGTACCATTCAGGAACAATGTGGGCTGGTGTAACCATAGGGTTTGCTGGTATATAATTGTCAGGATGACCCAAGTAATTTGGCTCATAGAAAATAAAAAATGCAAAAATCAAAAAGTAAATGCCAAACCCAAAAAAGTCTTTAACAGTATAATATGGATGGAAAGGAATAGTATCTTTTCCTGGCGTTACATCAATACCTTTAGGGTTGTTAGAGCCATGTTGATGTAATGCAACAATATGTAAAATCACCAAAGCAAGGATAATAAATGGTAGTAAATAATGTAGAGAAAAAAACCTATTTAAAGTTGGATTATCTACAGAAAAACCACCCCATAACCATGTAACTATATCCTCTCCAATGAAAGGAATAGCGGAGAAAAGGTTAGTGATTACGGTCGCTCCCCAGTAGCTCATTTGTCCCCAAGGAAGAACATATCCCATAAAGGCTGTCGCCATCATTGTTAGGAATATAATAAGGCCAATAATCCATAATAATTCGCGCGGATTCTTGTAAGAACCATAATAGATGCCTCTAAACATATGTAAGTAAACAGCCACAAAAAACATTGAAGCACCGACCGCGTGCATATATCTGATCAGCCATCCGTAATTTACATTTCTCATAATATTTTCAACGCTATTAAAAGCGTAATCAACATGAGGTGTATAATGCATAGCAAGTACAATACCTGTGATTATTTGAATCACAAGAGCAATACCAGCAATAGAACCGAGGTTCCAAAGATAGCTTAGGTTTTTAGGGGTTTGATATTCAGAAAAATGTTTTAAAAATCTGAATATTGGCAGCCTATAATCTATCCATTCAATTATACCAGAAGGTTTTTTTGTATTTTTAGACATAATTTTCAACCAATTTTAATTTTAGTGTCAGAGACAAATGTATAAGCTGGAACCTCTAGATTCGTAGGGGCTGGCCCTTTTCTAATTCTTCCAGAAGTATCGTATTGCGATCCATGACATGGGCAAAACCATCCACCGTAATCTCCTTGATGGTCGAGTGGTACACAACCAAGATGTGTACAAATACCTATCAAAACTAGCCATTCTTCATGGCCTTTTTTTACTCTTTCCTCATCAGTTTGTGGGTCCTTAAGTTCAGCAAGCGGCGTAGCCAAGGCTTTATCTATTTCTGCTTTAGTTCTGCGTCTTATAAAAACTGGCTTTCCTCTCCATTTTACAGTAAGAGCTTGTCCAGGTTGAATATGACCTATATCAACTTCTATTGATGACATCGCGAGTACATCAGCTGAAGGATTCAATGAATCAACAAGTGGCCAAACGCTGCATGCAGCACCGACTGCTGCAACTCCACTTGCTGCGAGAACTATAAAATCCCTTTTAGAAGGATCGTTTGCCGAGTTTTCTTTATTATCTGTCATGTATAACTATAATTTGGGGAATTATTTAGCCTAAGGATATAATTAAAAATATAAGCTGTAAATAACTATATACTAGCTGCCGCCAATAAAAATAGGATTTGTGCTAAAGAAACGATTTATTGCTCGTTAAGGAGCTGATGAGGCCTGGGCGTCAGAAGAGTCATTTGCTTCAGCTGATTGAGAGTGTGTATTTCTATCAAGTATTTTGTCATATGGTGACAGAAGATTTACTCTATTGTGATCTACAGGATGTTTTTTTAGTTCTTCTATATCTTTTTCTGTCTCTTGTTCAAACAGGTTTGTTGCTTCATCGCCTGTATATTCTGGCGTGTTATTCATACAGTCTAAAAAATCATGTATATCCATAATTCTCGGGGTACAATATTGGGCAAAACCTTTCATTTGTTTGCCTGCATTACGCAAAGCGTAGAAAGCCTTGTCAATAACGCCAGCTTGATCCAAACCTTTTACCACCCAATATAATACAATGACAGAGAGTGTCATTAATACTAAGTACCATTGGCTTATAAGCCCATAAAACAGAGTAGACAAAGGATTGCTTATAAATCTTTTAGCAAAAACTAAAGGCGCTTTTAAAAAAGGCAATTTGTTATTAAACATGTTATTTCTATCAATTATGAATAATTCTAGGCCCATTTTGAAGATAGGCTAATACTATGTAAAGAGTAAATGCTGCATTAGAATAAACAAAACACCTAATTGTTGTATAATTCACTTATTAAATTTTTGCATAAGTACCAAAATATAGGAGTTACTATCATACAAATACCTAAAGATATGCCTAAAAAACTTGCATTATTACTATCAATATATAGTCCATGAAGAATTAGGATTGGGATTAAAAAAGGAAATATTATTGCAGATAGGATCCCACTATTTCTTTCAAAATAGATTCTAATAGAACCAATCATAATCATGATTACTGTTACGATAATAGTTACAAATATTGAGCTTACTAGTACATTTAGAGAGATATCCAGGCTAATATTAAAAAATAACGAAGAAAAACCCGTGCTACATATTATTGTAAAAATAATCGCAAGAAAAATGCTCGTAGCTTTTACAGTGACTATTGTCCCAGCCGAATAAGAAATTAGTAAAAATTCGAGATTACCAGATTTATAATCATCATAGAAGATTCTATCAATATGATTAATAGAAGCAAGTATCGGTATAATCACGAGTAGGTAAGGTAATAGATTATTCATCTCGTGATTTTTTTGCATAACGCCGAGAGCAATAAATACTGTAAATATTGATAGAAGAGAGGATTTTACTACATCCTTATAGAAAAAAATCTGAGCTATCTGAAACTTAAGAAAATTCATTGTAAGAAATCCTCAAGGTTTATTGTCTGGCTTCCTTCTATTTTTGATGGATTATGAGAAGTAATAAATATAATTCCGCCTGAATTAGCTTTTGAGCTCATAGCGTAATGAAGAAATTTCAAATTATTTGCATCAAGATTTGTTTCGACTTCATCAAGTAACCATATATCAGCATGGCAACAAGTTAGCTTGCTTAAAGCAACTTTTTTTGCATTGCCGGCTGACAGCTGGTTTATTGGCACATCAAGAAAATCGTCCAAATCCCAAAATTGAACGGCAGATGGTATCATTTGAGGTGAATTATAAGATTCTGCCCAAAATTCTAATTGATCTATAACTTTCATCTCTCCTTCTAACCCCAAGTTGTGGCCTATATATAAACAATAAGGTTTTATGTAATCTGATAGTTTTAAATTATATAGCGAAACTTTTCCTTCACTAATTTGGCTCAATCCTGATAGCTTCCTAAGTAATGTAGTTTTTCCGATGCCATTTTTACCAGTTATATATGTTATACTTCCTGGGAAGATGGTTGCAGAAATCGATGGGATTAAACAATTATTCCCTATTGAAAGCTTCAGTTTTTCAATACACAACATTTTTGGACTTTGTTCAAATATTTGATGTTAAAATAGAATAAAATACTTTACATAGCAAAAGTTTTCCTGTTCTCTCTATTTATATATTGAAATATGGCGATTCTTATGTCTTCTCATGTAAAGAATTCAGAATTTATTTCTGAAATCAAAGCTTCTGGTAATTCGTATAAAATTTATGATTTAAATAAACTTGCCACAAAATATGGTTTTAAAATTTCTAATCTTCCATATGCGATTAGAATTTTAATGGAGAATGCTCTTAGAAATGGAGCTTCCGAGTCAGTTCTAAAATCTTTCTCAATGTGGGGTAGTGCTAGTTTTCCAAAAAATACAGAAGTGGAATTTATGCCAGCTCGCGTACTTATGCAGGATTTTACTGGTGTACCAGCTGTTGTAGATTTAGCTGCTATGAGAGATGCCTCAATTAAGCTTGGTGGAAACCCTGAAAAAATTAACCCTCTTATTCCTGTTGATTTAGTCATTGATCATTCTGTACAAGTAGATTCTGCTGGTTCCTCAGATTCTTTTGATAAAAATAAGGCAATTGAATTTCAGCGTAATAACGAGAGATATGAGTTTTTAAAATGGGGGCAAAAAGCTTTCAAGAATTTTAAAGTAGTGCCTCCCGGAACTGGAATTTGTCATCAGGTAAATTTGGAATATATAGCACAAGTTGTTTGGATAAATGATGGTGTGGCTTATCCAGATACATTAGTTGGTACTGATAGTCATACAACAATGGTTAATGGTCTTGGAGTGCTTGGATGGGGAGTTGGAGGTATTGAAGCTGAGGCTGCGATGCTTGGTCAATCTCTTCCTATGATTATTCCAGAAGTAATAGGTGTTGAACTATTAGGAAAACTAAATGAAGGAGTAACTGCAACAGATCTTGTTCTAACTGTTACTGAAATTTTAAGAAAAAGAGGGGTGGTTGGTAAGTTTGTTGAATATTTTGGGTCTGGCATATCAAATTTAGCTTTAGCAGATAGAGCAACAATTGCTAATATGTCTCCAGAATATGGAGCGACTTGTGGATTTTTCCCAGTTGATAGTGAAACAATTAGGTATCTTACTTTAACAGGAAGGGAAACCTCAAGAATTGAGCTGGTGGAAACATATTGTAAACACCAATCCCTATGGCTCGATGAGAATGATGATATTATATATACAGATACACTAAAAATTGATTTATCTACTGTCATACCTTCTCTTGCAGGGCCTAAACGTCCGCAAGATAGAGTTGATTTGCAGAATGTTCCAAATTCTATTCAAAAAGAAATAGATAATTTTGAGACTATTCCAGAGAATAAAAATCGAAAATTCGAAACTTCTGATGGCGGAAATTTAGCCCATGGAGATGTTGTTATAGCAGCAATCACAAGCTGCACTAATACATCAAATCCTTATGTTCTTATTGCAGCAGGACTACTTGCCAAAAAGGCGGTAGAATTAGGGCTGGAGATTAAACCATGGGTAAAAGCCTCTCTAGCGCCTGGCTCACAAGTTGTTACAGAATATTTGAGAGCAACTGGCCTAGACAAGTTTTTAAACAAATTAAAATTTAATTTAGTAGGATATGGTTGCACAACTTGCATTGGGAATTCAGGTCCGCTTGCGCCAGCAATTGATGATGCAATAAATAAAAATAAGCTACTAGTTGCATCAGTTCTATCGGGTAATAGAAATTTTGAGGGGAGAGTTCATCCTCTTGTGAGAGCAAATTATTTGGGATCGCCACCTCTAGTAGTAGCATATGCTTTACTTGGAACTACAAAATTAGATATTACAAAAGCTTCGCTTGGTAAGGATAAGTCAGGAAATGATGTTTATTTAAAGGATGTTTGGCCTTCAAATGAAGAAATTAGAAATACAATTAAAAGTGCTATTACTCGTGAAATGTTCATTGGTAAATATGCCGATGTTTATAAAGGTGACGAAAACTGGCAGAAAATAGAAGTGCCTACTGGCACAAATTATAGATGGAATTCAAAAAGTACTTATATAAATAATCCTCCATATTTCATGGATTTATCCAAAGAAAATGCGCATTTAAAGGATATTACTGGATCTAGAATACTCGCTATTTTCGGTGATTCAGTAACAACAGATCATATTTCACCAGCTGGAAATATATCAAAAACAAGCCCAGCAGCGAAGTACTTAAATGATAATGGCGTGGAGCAAAAAGATTTTAATTCATATGGTGCAAGGCGTGGTAATCATGAAGTTATGATGCGTGGTACTTTTGCAAATATTAGAATTAAAAATAAAATGCTAGGAGGGGTCGAAGGTGGTTTTACAATTATTTATCCGTCTAATGAGCAGCTTTCAATATATGATGCTGCAATGCAATATATTAAAGATAAAACTCCTCTAGTGATTTTTGCCGGGAAAGAATATGGTACTGGTTCTTCAAGAGACTGGGCCGCAAAAGGAACGGTATTACTTGGAGTTAAAGCTGTATTTGCAGAAAGTTTTGAAAGAATTCATAGGTCGAATTTAGTTGGTATGGGTGTGGTTCCACTGGAGCTTCCACCAGAATATACTGCTGATAAATTAGGTTTAAAAGGGGATGAAATAGTTAGTATAAAAGGCATAGATGATAGTATAAAACCTAATCAGGAACTAAAATGCGAGATAAGCAGATATGGGAAACTAATCGCTGAATTTATGGTTCGTGCTCTAATTTTTACTGAAAGTGAAGTAGAGTATATTAAGAATGGGAGCATATTACATAAGGTTCTCAAAGACCTTCAGTCTACGAATTAATAGTTTATATATCACAGTTCAACTCAAAGTTGGATCTGATATTATTTTAGTAATTGTGTCATGAACTATAGAGAAACTATAGTATATATAGAAAATAAATAGGTAGTAATATGGCAATTCCACCACCACCACCAGAAAAAGCTCCACCTCCGCCTCCAAAGCCTGGAGAAAAAGGTTTTTCTCCTCCAGAAAAAAAGGCCCCACCTCCGCCTCCAAAGCCTGGAGAAAAAGGTTTTTCTCCTCCAGAAAAAAAGGCCCCACCTCCGCCTCCAAAGCCTGGAGAAAAAGGTTTTTCTCCTCCAGAAAAAAAAGCACCACCACCACCTCCACTGACGTTACGTGACCGTGCCGCTTTGTACCAGAATGCGGTAACGCGGAACACTACAGAACGTATGGTGTATTCTCCTCCTTCGAAACCTTTGCATATGGAAGCAATTGAAGTGTTACTTCATAAAGCCTCTCATGTAGGTGATAGAGGAACTATGGATACTAGAAAATTTGTTAATAGTTCTTCTAGGACTAATAGCCCTCCTAATCTTGGGCCTAGCCACACTCCTCCACCACCACCTTCAGGGAAAGGTCCGCAACATGGCGGGGCAGGTAGATAAGTCAATAAACAAGAGGTCATGTTCAAGGCCTCTTTTTCTCAATATTCAAAGTAACAAAAATAATTCAATAATCTACTATTTCATGGTATAAGGGGATAGTTCAATATAAACTTGAAATATTCGTCATGAAAAAATTACCAACTCTGCATGAGAAACAAAAAAATAAAAACTACTTCATGCTAATAATGTTAATAGTTCTTGTGCTTATTTTTTTTACAGTTTCCTTGGTGAAATTAGGTGCGTTCTAAATCTTCCCAAAATCTATTAAAATCTCTAGTTCTTTTGATAATTGGAATGGTGTTTTTGAGTTTTGCATCTGTCCCAATTTATAACGTATTCTGTAAAGTTACAGGTATCGGTGGAACAGTAAGGGAATCAACGGGTTCTACTAAAAAAGGTGTAAGACACGTAATTGTAAGGTTCGATGCAAATGTTGAACCAGCATTAAAATGGAAATTCTATCCAAAGCAAAAAGAAGTTGAGATTATAACGGGCGAGAATAATTTAGTTTTTTATGAAGCAGAGAGTTTTGATAAAAAATCTATTATTGGCACGGCAATATATAATGTTACACCATTTAAAGCTGGCAAATATTTCAATAAAATACATTGTTTCTGTTTCGAAGAGCAAATGATAGAGCCAGGGAGAAAAGTTCTATTTCCAGTTTCATTCTTCATAGATGCAGAATTTGATAATGACCCTGATATGAAGGATGTGGATACTATCACCTTATCTTATAGTTTTTTCAAAATACACACTATTTCTGAAATGTAGCTTTCTAGAAGTTATTCTGAGTGAGTTGCTGTCCTCAGCTATGAAGAACAGGCTGCTGGAGCTTTATTACTTGGATTTCATCTATAAAACTACATTGAATTTGAAATGGCCTAGTCTTAACAAATGCTAAAAACATTAAATCTATTATTGACATTAGTATTAATTTAAGATACATTAGTGAACAAATTTAATAATAATTTTTAATAGATTGGTATCATGTCATTAGAAGAAGAATTATTTAAGGCGCTGCAAGAAGATAATATACCAGAAATTGTAAGACTTATTGAAGTTGGAGCGGATGTAATGGTAAAAGATGGCAGTGGCAGAACTCCTTTGCACTTAGTTAGAAGTAAAGAGGCTGCATCTGTTTTGATAGCAGCTGGTGCTGATGTGGAAGCAAAAAGCTCATATGGAGAAACTCCATTAATTCTTAGTAATAATGGAGAAGTTGCTGAGTTATTAATTACAAAATTCAAAGAACTACACCCAGGAGATAGAAATGCGCTATTAGGGTATATAGAAGCTAGAGAAACGTCAGGATCTCTTACTGCATTGCATGTTGCAGAAACCGCCTCAGTGGCTTCTCTTTTGATATCTCTTGGGGCAGATGTAAATGCAATTAACAGTGATGAGGAAACACCGCTTCATTTTGCAAGTCCTCAGGTATTTCAAGTACTTATATTAGCCGGGGCAGATGTAAACTTAGTAAAGATGTAAATGCAATTAACAGTGATGAGGAAACACCGCTTCATTTTGCACGTCCTCAGGTATTTCAAGTACTTATATTAGCCGGGGCAGATGTAAACTTAGTAAAGATTAATGAGAGGTTGTTGATGTTTTCTGTAGAAGCATTAAAAAACATTGATGGCGAAGAATTTTCCATTTTACTCTCATCAAATGAGTCTTTTAAAAATAATATACTTAGAATGTTATTTTACAATCAAACAAGTGCTAACCATTTTTTAAAAAAGGCTAAAATATTATGCCAAAAACTCATAAATGAAAATCCAGAAGTAATTGTGGGAGCGGCAAAAGCAGGTTATAGTGATG
>CAYPDX010000044.1:0-11038 GCA_964409695.1 uncultured Rickettsia sp.
GTAATAGTGCAACTTTTATATTCATTGTAGTCAGGGTATTTCAAGGGGTTTTTGCTTCAGGTGAGAATACAGTAGCGCCTTTTTTTATAATAAAAAATTCTTCTTCAGAGCAGGCAACTCGAACAAGCGGTTACTATAATTGCTCTACTATGACTGGCGTGATTATGGCCTCAGTATTTGCCACTATAGTAAGTTATAGTTCGGAGCCTGCTTTTTACTGGAGATATGCATTTATTTTTGGGTTTTTTACTGCACTAGCTGGGATTTTTTTAAGAATGACAATAGTTTTAGAAGCAGAGCAATTAATTCCTAAAATCTCTATAGGAAACGTATTTGCAATAGTTGCAAAGCATAAAATTTCTGTATTACGTATTATTCTTGTCGGAAGTTTTAGTTATATTACGTACACTGTTCCCTTTGTGTTTATGAATAATTTTGTGCCTCAGATAACAAATATAACATTGGGAGAGATGCTACAATTAAATAGCATCTTACTTGTTATGGATACAGCTCTTATCCCAGTTTTTGGATTATTAGCAGAGAATTTTAATCGCTCAAAATTTATGGGTAGTATGAGCGCTTTGATAGCGGTCACAGCTATTCCTTTATTCTATTTTTTAGATGGTAGTAGTTTTATTTATATCATGTTTGTACGTTTAGTGATTATTATAGGAGGGCTTGCATATCTCGCTCCTATATACGCATGGTATTACGATCTAGTAGATGAGCCAGATAGATATATAGTTGTAGGGGTAGGCTATAGTATAGGTGAAGAAATTTTAGGAAGGAATAGTACGGCAATATGTTTGTGGCTTTGGTATTATTTTAAAAATCCAGTTGCGCCAGCTTTCTACATAGTTGCTGTTGCTATACTTGCAAGCCTAGCTCTTACAGCTCGGTGGAAAAAAGAATAAAAGACCGCTTTAGCCGTTGGAATCAGGATCCTCTAGAGACCTGAACACTATTATTGGTTGTGATACTTAAGCCACGGCAAAAGCAGAGACAACCATTCTCAATTACTTATAGTCCTGGGAACGCATGTCCGGACGCACTAAGCAGCCTCAAAGTTATTATAGGTGATAAGTTTTTAGTAAGCAACTTTTTTGTTTTTTCTTATTTATGATACTTACCGCCAGCTGCTATTGTTTCTGCTCTGTATATTTGTTCGAGTAATAAAATTCGTGCAATCTGGTGTGGCATTGTAAATTTCGACATTGAAAGTATAAAATCAGCGTTCTTTTTAACCGTATCAGAAATACCATGGGAGCCCCCAATAATAAAGCTAATAGATTTAGCATTTCTGCTCCAACTTTGGAGTCTATCAGAAAAATTTGAGCTACTAAGCTCAGATCCCGAACTATCAAGAACAACTGTTAATTCTGAATTATCAGCACTTTTTTGAAGTAATATACTTTCTTTTAATATTTGTTCTTGCTCACTTAAATGTGAAAGTGGAGATAGTATGCTTAATTGAATTTTTGATTTGATTTGCTTTATATAATGATTTTCAGCTTCTTTAAATTCTTGCTGAGTTTTGCCAATTGCAACTATTGTTATTTTAGAAAACATTTTTTTTATGTATATTATTGTTTGTAGAATAGATAGCATAAAAATATGAAATATTCAAAACATCCTAGATTATATATAAGCTCAAAATTAGCTTCGGATAAGAATATTATTCTGGATGATGATCAATCTAATTATTTAAAAAATGTTCTTAGATTAAAAAACGGCTTTAAACTCAGGGTCTTTAATGAAGAAGATGGTGAATATCTTGCTAATTTTCATATTAACGGGAAAGAATGTAGTATTGAGTTATTTGAGAAATTTCGTGAATCTCAGAAACAAAAACACAATATTACTGTCCTAGCGCCACTTATTAAATCTGATAAATTGGAGTTAATATGTGATATGGCAACTCAGCTTGGAATTTCATATTTAATTCCAATTATTACTGAGAGGGTGCAGAGGAGGGATGTTAATTTAGAACGTCTTAATAAGATTGTTCTTGAAGCAACAAGACAATCTGAAAGATTTTCAGCTCCTATTATTTCAGACTCAAGGCGCCTTAATGACATCAAGTTTGAAGATTTTGATATTATATTATTTGCTAATGAAATGGAGCAAAGTGCAAAAAATTTAAAAATTGATATTGGGCAAAAAATTGCGGTTTTAGTAGGGCCGGAAGGTGGTTTTACGGAAGATGAGATTAAGTTTTTAATTAGTAAAAAAAATATATTTTCTGTAAGTTTAGGAGAGAATGTTCTGAGATCTGAAACTTCCGTAGTTTCTTTGCTAAGCTTTGTTAATTTGACTTAGAATTTTCAGGCATAATTGTTCAAGGCTGATTACTATGCAAACATATTATTATCCTTTAATTAGGTTAATCAGTACAAAAGGTGATGGGAAAGTGATTGAAGCAAGCGAAATAATAGGAAGGTAATATAGAATGAATTACAGTATTTTATTGAGCTTTGGCAAGTTTGTTAAAAAAAGACGGTTATATATTTTTTGCTTTGGGATGCTTATAATTTTGTCGATATATATAAGTGATTTAATAGTTTTAAAATATAAATATACGGGCGACTATAAGGTTTTAGATTCAATTGATAAAATATATGTGCTGAATTTAGATAGGCATACTGGAAGATATGCGAATACAGAAAAGGCGATAGATGGATTAAAGCTTGGTGCTGGAATTGAAAGATTCAGTGCAATTGATGGGAGGAAGATAAGGTTGATTAATGAGTCAACGGGAAAGGTAATAACTGCTGATATGTTATTACCCAATAGCGGGCTACTAAGTGGTAGATTTAAAATCGAATATCCAAATTCAAAATTGAATGATCTATATGTTGATATAAAATTAAGAGAGTTTACTAAAAGAGCGGCTGGTGAGTTCGGATGTTATTGTAGCCATAGAGAAATTTGGAATGATATTTTAGAAAAGGGCTATAAAAAAGTTCTTGTTGTAGAAGATGATGTTAACTTTGTAAAATTTAGTAGAGAGATTTTAGCTTTAAGTATGGAAAATATACCAAAGGATTACGACCTTCTATATCTTGTTGTATCTGGTAGATTTTATAGTTTAGATTATTCAACCATGTTGATGTTTTATACAAAAATTTTCGGTAATATTACTTCTACTGAGGCCTATATTTTAACTGCTAATGGTGCAAGGATTTTATTAGAAAATACGAAGAATTCAGACCTTCATATTGATCATAAGATGAGTAAAATAATACAGGACGGTAAGATTAATGCATATGCTGTCCACCCATTTATTATTTTACAAGGGGCCGAGTCAATTATCTCGTCTAACGAATAATATTAGTATTTTTATTATTTGGCAAATTTAAGGGGTTTTTTAAATGAAAAATTGTAAGTTCTATCTTATTTTAGTAGCAATGTTCGTTGGCGTATTTGCATTCTATAGTAAAGAAGCGCTACAAGATTTGTATATAGTCCTAAAAGGATACGCAATATATAATAGTGAAGATTTCCACAACGGTAAACTTACATTAAAAGTACGAATACTTAATAGACCCATATACGAACGTGTCCCTATTTTAACGATTGATAGAATTCTAAAGGAAAAATATAATGTTAAATATGTGAATGATGATTCATATGACCTTGTTATAGATGGTCCTGATAGGACTGAATTTGTACGAAAAACAATAAATAACCCTAAATCTGTAAAATTTTTCTATACTGAAGAATCGGTAAAGCCTCCAATATCGAATTATGATTTATCTATTGGTTTTGATTATATAGAAGATCCAAAATACATAAGAATCCCGTATGCGTATGTTGACCATTTTAGACATATATTTCACAATATTGATATTCACTATAATAGAAAAAAAGATCAAGGTTTGTGCAATCCAAATAAACCTGTATTTGCATGTATTGTTACAAGCAATGTTAAGTATGGAGATGGCGCTATACTTAGGACTAGGCTTTTCCATTTGCTGTCTTTATACAAAGAAGTTTTAAGTGGTGGAAGAGGGTTGAATAATATAGGCAAGGAGCTCCAGTATTATGATGCTATGGAGTTTATGAGTCAATGTAAGTTCGTTATCGCTTATGAAAATAGAGATTACGATGGGTATATTACGGAAAAAGTATTTCAGGCTTATTTCTCTGGCGCTATTCCTCTTTATTATGGGAATAAGTCTGTGATGCATGATATAAATAAGAATGCAATTATTTACCAAGGTGATTTTAAATCAGAGAGTGATTTAGTGAATTATATAAAAAAAGTGGATCAGGATGATGATCTATATTGTAGGATTTGGAACCAAAATATTATTGATAGGCCTGAGAAGAGCTATAGGGAAGTTTACGGCAAGCTTCGAGTTAAGATTTTTGAAGTTTTAGATGCAAAGTTGAAACTCTAGGCAAGTATTTAGGTAGGTATTTAATTTGACTTAACATGCTTGTGTTGGTATTTTGATTTTTTGGTAAATTCCAGGGATTTTTTATGAAAAGATGGTTGTTACGTGTTGTTTTATCTATTGTGGTAATAAGCATAGGTCTAATTGCACACCACCAGTATAAACTATACAAAAAACCCCGGGGATACACAAAACATAGTAGTACAGACTTCAATAATGGAAAGCCAACTTTGAGAATTAGGATATTAAACAGGCCTCCGAAAGAGCATATACCTATGCTAACTTTTGATAGGATATTAAAGGAAAAATATAATCTTATTTACGTTAAAGATGAT
Source organism: uncultured Rickettsia sp. (assembly GCA_964409695.1). Lineage (GTDB taxonomy): Bacteria > Pseudomonadota > Alphaproteobacteria > Rickettsiales > Rickettsiaceae > JABDAD01. Next base: position 4,736 of record CAYPDX010000044.1, read on the forward strand.
TCATATGATCTGGTTATAGATGGTCCGCATGAAAATAAGCCAATAGGCAACCAAAAAGCTGTAAAGTTTTGGTATACTGAAGAGGCTGTAAAGCCAGACCTATCTAAATATGATCTCTCAATAGGGTTTGACAATATAGATGATCCAAGATATATTAGAATTCCTTATGTATATGTCGATCATTTTCATCATAAATTTCCCCAGATAGATGTTAATTATAATAGGGTGGGTGTTCAAGGTGAATGTAATCCAAAAAAGCCTGAATTTGCTTGTATTATTGCTAGCAATGCAACTAACGGTGCTGGTGCGGCCCTTAGGATTAGATTATTTCATAAACTCTCTTTATATAAAAAAGTTTTAAGCGGTGGGAGAACTTTAAATAATGTGGGAGGGCCTGTAGATTTTTCAAAAACACTTGATTGGATGAGTCAGTGTAAATTTGTAATTGCTTATGAAAACCAAGACTATGACGGATATATTACAGAAAAAGTTTTTCAGGCTTATTTTTCGGGATCTGTTCCAATTTATTTTGGGAATAAATCTGTTTTAAATGATATCAATAAAGATGCAATTATTTACCAAGGTGATTTTAAATCTGAAGATGATCTAGTCAATTATATAAAAAAAGTCGATCAGGACGATGATCTATATTGCAAGATTTGGAAGCAGAATATTATTGATAGGCCTGAAAAAGGTTACAAAGAAGTTTACGATAAGTTGAAGGCAAAGATGTTTGAAGTGCTTGATGGGAAGTTGAAGATTTAATTGTTTTTTTAAATAATATAAAGTAAAACGCTATTTTGTATAATTGAGGTTTCGAGTGTTCTCCAAATTTAAGATGTTATTATTAATTTTAATAACAATTTTTTCTGCTGTTTTAGTATGTAAAGTTTTTAAACTTGAAAGAAAACTACAAATTGCTGGAAAAGAAGTACATCATTTTTATGATATAGTGGATATAGAATACAAGGAAAGATTTGCAGAATTGCTAAAAGTATATTCAGTCTCAGATGAATCTGGTCCATTAGTCTTTTATAGGCATGGAAGGTCCAATGATGGTGGGTACGTTGTGCCTGAAAAAGCTATGAGTATGGCAGATGTTTTAATGGGTTATGGTATAGCAGACGATAATTCGTTTGAAGAACAATTCTCGGATAAATATAATAAACCTTCATATGGTTTTGATTGTGGCATTGATAATATTGTTAGTAAAAATAAATTATTTGCATTTGTAAAACAGTGTTTAGCTACTGACAGTAATTTATATTCTGATCAAATTTCAAATAAGAATATTTCCTCTTTTTCTTCTCACATTAAAGATCTGAACCTAGAAGACAAGAAGGTTTTTATAAAAATGGATATTGAAGGCGCGGAGTACGAAGCGTTTGAAGATATTTTATGGAGAGCGAGTAATGTTACTGGGATTGTATTAGAAATACATTTTTGGGATTTAATCACATTAAATAAAGCAATAAAATTACTTCAAAATCTACATAAGGATTTTCTTCTGGTTCATGTCCATTCAAATAATTGCGTGGACGATTCGTTCGTAACGAGAAATTCAATTGGTAACATAAGGAATACACTTGAATTGACTTTTATTAATAAATCACTAGTAACAAGTCATCAACTATCTAATAATCAAAAACATCCTACGGATCTAGATATGCCAAATTGCACAAATAAATCTGATAAGCCATTTGAAATATTGATTAAAGATAATGATTAAAATGAAAAAATTTTTGCTATCTGCATTTATTATTTTAACTTTATTTGCACTAACATTAGTCCTTGATCAATTCGTTGTAGTAAAGAAAGAGAAGTATTTAAGACAGAATGAGCAATATAGAATTGATCAGGAAGATAAAAAAATAGGAGAGGCTTTTCATGAAAAATTTCTTGGTGTCTTAGTAAAAGATGAAGATGGAACAGAGGCTTTAGTTGACCCAAAAGATTTTTGGCCAATTTTTTCAGTTTTTCAATATGGTTCTTTCGAACATTACGTCAACAATGTTTTGAAGCAAATTGTTAAGAGTGGTCAGAGAGTTGTTAGTCTTGGTGGGCGGATGGCATTTCAAGCTAGTTTGATAAGCGATCTAGTCGGAGAAAAGGGTAAAGTTTTTGTTTTTAATGCAGATCCCAGGATGGCTAAAATCTATAGAGGGACAATTAATTTTGCGAAAAAGAAAAACATCGTTTTTTTTGAAAAAGAAGCATATTCTCGAAACATGAAGGTAAGATTTGCCGCCTGTAGTCCAGACGCAGATGGTAGATCGCATATTTTGCAGGCTGAAGATAAAGTTGGTAAGAATTTTGATGAAATAACAGTAGAAGCAGTTGCACTAGATTCAATTCAAGAGTTAGATAATACTATTGATATTCTTCATATGGATATTGGTGATGGAGAGGATGAGGCAGTTTATGGCGCTAAAAAACTTATAGATAATTCTCATAATCTCATAGTTGTCCAGTCCTGGTATGTTCAGAATGTAGCTAATGAAAGAACTTCTAAATATATAAAATTTTGGAGGGATCGTGGTTACAAATTTGGAGAGATTCAGCCATCAGGTGAAGTTATTGTAGAAAAAACCGATGATGAACTTATGTTGTTACCATATACGGATATAATTATAGCAAAGAATTTAGATGAGATAATATCAAAATTTAAACCAGATGCTAAGCCAGAAAAACAGAAAGTTTAAAAAATAATAGTCTAGAAATTTTATGAAAAAAATAATTCTGATTTTATCTACAGTTTTTATTTTGGTTGGTGTGGTAGCGATGCTTGGTATAAAAAATGGTTATACTTTGGTCGCAAAAAATCAATATCACATTGAAAAAGAATTTTACAATGTTGACAGGTATTTTTTTAGAAATATTTGGCAAGATAGAGTTATTGGAGAAGCTTTTCGTACCAAAATTACTGGTATTTTGATAAAAGACGAAGAAGGTAATGAAGTTTTAGTAGATCCAAAAGATTTTTCTTTCTCAAAGAATGGATTATTCGAGTTTCGTAAGAAAGACATTATAAAATCAAATGTTAAATCTGCAAAATAATCATTAAAGGTATAGTATTATGAAAAAGATTTTTTTTCTTGTAGTCTCTGCTCTAATTATTGCTGTATGTGCCAATTTATTCGGACTTAAAGATAAGCTTAGAATAATAAAACAAAGCTTATATATTGTCGATGCTTTTCGTAATAAGTTTACAGGTGTCCTAATGACTGATGAAGATGGAGAAGAGATTTTTATTGATCCAAAAGATTCCTTTGTATCCTATTCTATAATTCAAAATGGTTCATGGGAACCTCATATTAAAAATATTTTAAGGCAAATAGTAAAACCTAAAATGAAAATTGTGTGTTTGGGTGGGCACATAGGAGTTCATGAAAGATTGATTAGTAAGCTTGTTGGTAGTGAAGGTCATGTATTTGTTTTTGAGCCAAACCCAAAAATTTTAAAATTCCTTAAAGCTAATATTTATTTTGAAGGGAATAAAAATGTAATTCTTTATGATAAGGCCGCCTACTCAGAAAACAAACAATTACGTTTTGCAGCACGTTTAGTTGATAAGAATTCAGGAGGGTCGTATGTTATTAAGGATCGAGGCACTGCAGACTCTATGGCTGAGGAAGTGATCGTAGATGCAATAACTTTGGATTCAATACCAAATATTGTAAGTGGAGTTGACATTATTCAGATGGATATTGAAGGATCTGAACCTGAAGCTATTTATGGGGCTAAAAAGCTTATTGAAAATTCTCCAAATTTAATAGTGTTGCAGGAGTGGTTGCTAGATTCTATGGAAAAAGCTACTCTTCCAGAATATATAAAATTCTGGAGAGATCGTGGATATAGATTTGCTGAAATAGTTTCGTCAGGCGATAAATTAGTAAAAAAAACTGATGAAGAGCTTATGGAGCTTACGCATTCAGATGTTATTATAGCAAAAAACCTTGATGAAATAATAGCAAATTTCAAGCCTTACTCAAAGCCTTGAGGGAACCTCCTATCTTCTGAGGAATAAATGAAATGAGTTTGCGTTGAGAGGTCCATCAGTGAGTGGTGCACGTTATAATTTATAATTTTATGATCTAATCCTTCTTTATCCATGAACCTGTCCATACACAGAATCCGTATGCTTCTTTGAATAAGTCAAAGCACTTATCTTGACTTTTAATGCATGAAGAATAGATCGGTTCCTTGTTTTTTTCTAAGTAATCAAATGGTACTAGATATTTTGTTGGTAAGATAGATAAGCCATTTTCGCCATTTTCTTTGATATATTCATGAATATTATATGTAACAAAATTAGGGCCTCCAGCTTGAAGAACATCAAGTTTTTGTCTAATGGGGAGTTTTGAAATGAGTTTCTTAAATAATCTATGATTCGGAACTGTAGCAAAGAATCCGTTAATTAGTTGATTTGAATAATTATTTTCTTGAGAGAAGACAACATCATAACCTCTTAGTAAAGGCTCAATATTTTTAAATAACATTATACTATGCTGTATAAAAACCCCTCCATAGTAGTTTGTAACTAATAGTCTTGCTGCATCATGTTTTTTTATTGGAGCGTCATAAGATGAATAGATTGGCCAAAAATCAGGATGATGCTTTTGTATGAATGCTTCAATTTTTTGATCATTCCATTCAATAAATTCCCAATCAGGATGTAAATCTTTTAAAATCTTATCAAATTTTACATAGATTTCTGGCATATTTGGTTTTTTGGGATTTAAAACAAGCCATATTCTATGGAATTTTTTTGGAATCCTAAGTTCACATTCTTTGCAAATTTGATCGCGAGCTAATGGTTCATAATTTTCTGGATAGTTTAAATTATCCTTTCTGTAATGTTTATACCATCCCTTTGCTATATTATTAGTAATTACAGAGGATAGTATGCAAACTACCGCAAATATTACTACTTTGGTTCGTGTCATATTATTTTGTTGATAAGTCGTTGAACTCAAAACTATACAATAAATTTTATGATTTAAATAAAATTCTTGTAGCTCTACTTTGTTCTTCAATTCTTGAGAGTAAGGCCATAGTTGATAAAATACATTATCTGTGGCATGAAAATTTCCTCTTGACTTTGTCGTTATGTTGTACTACTATACTAGCACAACAGTATATCTAGATCTACAAATATTAGTAGTCTAATGCTAAAATGAGTATGTCATTAAGACATCGTAGCATGTGGTGACTGTGTTTTAGAGAATGCTCTTACACAAAGAACAGAATAATAAAAAAGTGCCAACTATGAAAAACGATAATAAAAAAGCAATATACGATCTATGCGATGCTCTTCTAAAACTTGAGAGCCGAGAAGAGGTCTATAGTTTTTTGAAAGACCTATGCACGCCTCAGGAAATGAATGCTTTGTCTGAAAGGTGGAAAGTGTGTCAGTTGCTACATCAAGGCGATCTATCATATAGGGAGATCCATAGTATTACTGGGGCGAGTCTAACTACGATCGGTAGAGTAGCAAGATTTTTAAAAGATGAGCCATACCATGGCTATAAGCTAGTTTTAAATAGAATAGGAAAATGAAAAAAATACTAATAACTATAATAGCATTTATTTCTGCTCTTAATGTAAATGCTTCAAATGAAGTAAAAAAAGTATTCATCAGCCAGGTTGTTGAGCATCCAGCACTTGATATTACAACAAAAGGGGTGATTGATGGGCTTGAAAAAAATGGTTTTAAACGAGGAGTAAACCTTGAAATTCGCCTTGAATCAGCTCAGGCAAATTCAGCGCTAGCTGCTCAAATAGCTAGTAAATTTATAAATCAGAATCCAGATATTGTAGTTGGTGTTGGGACTATCACTGCGCAAAGCTTTATAAAATCGGCTAGGGAGAATAAGCTGAAGCTTATATTTGCTACAGTAACAGATCCTATCGGTGCATCGCTTGTAGAGGATTTAGATAAACCAGGAGAGAATATCTCTGGAGTATCAAATTATGTTGATTTAGAGCCGCAAATTAGATTGTTCCAAAAATTACAGCCAGGATTAAAACGTCTTGGAATTTTATATAATCCTGGGGAAGTAAATTCTATTACTATTGTAAAGCGACTTGAAGGATTATGTGATAATTTTGGGATTGAACTTGTGAGGCAAACAGCTTGTAAAACAGCTGATGTAGCGCAAGGGGCAACAAAATTAGCATCTCAAGTTGATGCAATATTTATCAGTAATGATAATACGGCGCTTGGCGCCTTGCAAAGCATAATAGGGGCTGCAAATAAGGTAAAAATTCCAGTTTATGTTAGTGATACTGATGCTGTAAAAC
>CAYPDX010000045.1:0-10995 GCA_964409695.1 uncultured Rickettsia sp.
CGTGAAGGTGGTAGAACTGTTGGCGCTGGTGTTGTAGCTAAAATTTTAGTTTAATTAATTTTTGAGGCCTGTGTTTAAGTGGAAAACTATTTAAATACAGGCCTAGCTGTTTAGAAATTGAAGGCAAAAATGAATAACCAAAAAATAAGAATAAGACTTAAATCATTCGATCATAAATTACTTGATCATGCTGCTAGAGACATCGTCGGTACTATTAAACGTACTGGTGCTGATGTTAGTGGTCCAATGCCTCTTCCGAGAGATATTGAGAAATTTACAGTAATTAGATCTCCTCACGTGTACAAGAAGTCACGCGAGCAGTTTGAAATTAGGACTCAAAAAAGAGTTATTATAATCAGCTTTCCAACACCTCAAACTGTTGATGCTTTAATGAAAGTTGATCTACCTGCTGGTGTTGAAGCTGAAATTAAGCTAGTGGGAGAAGGGAAATGAGAACGGGTTTAATTCTAGAAAAATTAGGTTCAACTTCACGATTTAGTGATGATGGCGTAAGGATTGAGGTAACTCTCCTTAAAATGCAAAAATGTAATGTGATGACTCATAGAACCATTGAAGCAAACGGATATGAAGCAATTGTTCTTGCTTATGGAGCTGTGAAAGCTAATAGAGTTACAAAGCCTATGAAAAAGGTTTTTGAAAATGCTAACTTAGAAGCTAGAAAGATTGTAAAAGAATTTAGAGTGTCAAGCGACAACATGCCAGAAATTGGTTCTGAATTAAATGTTGACCATTTCGAAGTTGGTCAATATGTTGATGCAATTGGTACTTCTATCGGTAAAGGTTTCGCTGGTGTTATGAAGAGACATAACTTTAGAGGCTTAGAAGCAACTCATGGTGTTTCTGTTTCTCATAGGTCTCATGGTTCTACTGGTGGAAGACAAGATCCAGGCCGTGTTTTCAAAGGAAAGAAAATGGCGGGCCATCTTGGTGCTAGAAGAGTCACTGTGCAAAACATAGAAGTTGTTGATGTACAGGCTGACAATAGAATATTGGTTGTGAAGGGAAGTGTTCCCGGAGCTAAAGGTAGCGTCGTCTTTTTAAAAGACGCAGTTAAGAAATAGGGTATGCAGGTTACAATTATGCAGACTAAATTATACGATCTAAATAAAAAAGAATTAGGCGATATCGATCTTGACCCAGAAATTTTTGGTCTTGAAGTACGTCCTGATATTATCAAATTAGTTATTGATTGGCAGCTCGCTAAAAGACGCGCGGGAACCCAGCATACTAAAACCATATCTGAAGTGTCTGGTACTACTAAAAAGCCACATTCGCAGAAAGGTACAGGTAGAGCAAGGCAAGGTTCTTTAAGACAAGTTCATATGCGTGGTGGTGCCGTGTCTCATGGGCCTCGTCCAAGAAGCTATGATTATGCTTTGCCAAAGAAAGTTAGAAGACTTGGTTTGATGCATGCATTATCTGCGAAATTTGAGGAAAGTTCACTTATAGTTGTAAAGGATTTGAAATTGAAAACTCCTAAAACAACAGATGTAAGTGAAAAAATGGCTAAATTTGGTTTTAAGAGTTATTTCTTAATTGATGATGCTGAAGTGAACAAGAATTTTGCTTTAGGATGCCAGAACCTACATAAAGTAAATGTTGTGCCTCAAGTTGGTGCAAACGTATATGACATAGTAAAGCATGAATGCGTTGTAATTACTGAGTCAGCTCTTACAACTTTAGTTGCGAGGTTAAAATGACAGTTTCGAATTTTGATATTGTACGATTTCCTATCGTAACAGAAAAATCTACAGTTCTAGCTGAGCAGAATAAATATGTGTTTGCTGTTAATCCTACAGCTAATAAAAATAATATTTCTAAAGCTATCGCTGAAATTTTTTCAGTTAAGGTAGAAAAAGTAAATATAGTAAATCTTAAAGGAAAAACTAAGAGATTCAAAGGAAGATTAGGAAGAAGAGTAGATCTAAAAAAAGCGATAGTAACGCTTGAAAAAGATCAAACCATTGATTTGACTGGGGGTATTAACTAATGGCTTTAAAGCAATATAATCCCACCACTCCATCAACAAGAGGTTTAGTACAAGTAGATAGATCTGGAATTTGGAAGGGTCGTCCGCATAAACCTTTAACTGAAGGGCTAAAAAGTACAGGTGGTAGAAATAATTTAGGTCGTATTACTTCTTGGCATAGAGGCGGTGGGCATAAAAAATTATATAGAGTAGTTGATTTCAAACGTAATAGATTTGATATTGAAGCTGTTGTTGAGCGTATTGAATATGATCCAAACAGAACTTCTTATATTGCTCTTATAAAATACGCTGATGATAAATATTCATATATTATCGCCCCTCAAAAATTGGCGGTTGGTGATAAAGTCATTACAAGTGAAAAAGCTGATATTAAATTTGGCAATTGTATGCCACTAAGAGCTATTCCAGTTGGAACACAAGTTCATAATATTGAAATGAAACCTGGAAAAGGTGGTCAAATAGCTAGATCAGCAGGTGCTTATGCGCAATTAGCTGGTAAAGATAATGGTTATGCTCAAATAAAATTAAGATCAGGCGAGCTAAGAGTTGTTCCCCTAGAATGTGTGGCAACTATTGGTGTAGTTTCAAATGCAGAACATCAAAATGAAACAATCGGAAAAGCTGGTAGAAGTAGGTGGCTTGGAAGAAGACCTGTTGTTAGAGGTGTTGCAATGAATCCAATCGATCACCCGCATGGTGGTGGTGAGGGTAAAACATCAGGTGGTAGACATCCGTGTACTCCATGGGGTAAACCAACTAAAGGTAAGAAGACACGTAAGAATAAGACGACTGGTAAATATATTATTAAACGTAGAAAGTAAGGTTTAGGTAAATCTATGGCAAGATCACTTTGGAAAGGACCGTTTGTAGATGGCTATATGCTAGCAAAAGTCCAAAAGCTTGTAGAATCGGGAAAAAGTGAAATAATTAAAACCTGGTCAAGGCGTTCAACAATACTACCTATGTTTGTAGGTTTTACTTTTTCTGTGCATAATGGGAATAAATTTATTCCTGTATCGGTTACAGAGGAAATGGTTGGAAGAAAATTAGGTGAATTTTCTCCTACTAGAACATACTATGGGCATGGTGCAGATAAAAAAGTAAAGAGAAAGTAGTTATGTCTCAAAATAGAAATATAGTAAAAGCTTCAGCAAGATTGCTTCGTGTCAGTCCAAGAAAACTGAACCTGGTTGCTGCTAGTATAAGAAACTCGAAGGTTTCAGAAGCTTTAATTCAGCTTACTTTTTCTAGAAAAAGAATTTCTGGTGATGTAAGTAAATGTTTACGCTCTGCAATTGCAAATGCTGAAAATAATTTTGGAATGGATATAGACAATTTAGTTGTTACATCCGCCACTGTGGGTAAAGCTCTTGTAATGAAGAGAATGCAAACAAAAGGTAGAGGAAGAGCTGGAAAAATTTTAAAATTTTTCAGCAATTTATATATCGAAGTAACAGAAGTAGAAGGGAGTAAGTAATGGGACAGAAAGTTAATCCAAACGGCTTTAGAGTCGGACCTACTCTTATAAAAAATTGGGATTCAATCCTATATGCTGAAAGAAATTACGGTGATTTAGTAATTCAGGATATTAAAATTAGAAGATTCGTTGAGCATGAATGTGCGCAAGCAAATGTTGGTAAAGTTATAATTGAAAGACCGTCGAACAAGAGTGTTATTGTTAATATTCACGCTAGAAAGCCTGGTATAATCATAGGTAAAAGCGGTGGAGACATAGAGAACCTCAAGAAAATGATCGGTAAAATGTCTACAGGTGAAGTTTATATAAATATTCATGAGATAAAGAAGCCTGACATTGATTCAGCTTTAGTTGCTCAAGGTATTGCTCAGCAGTTAGAAAAAAGAGTTTCTTTTAGAAGAGCTATGAAAAGAGCTATGCAATCTGCTATGAAGCAAGGTGCTAAAGGTATTAGAGTAAATGTATCTGGAAGACTTGGTGGAGCTGAAATAGCTAGAACAGAATGGTACAGAGAAGGAAGAGTTCCTTTACACACGTTGAGAGCTGATATTGTATATTCAAAAGCTGAAGCTCATACTACATACGGTGTAATAGGTATTAAAGTCTGGATATACAAAGGTGACTTTGTCGAAAATAAAAGAAAGCATAATAGTTAGGTTGATATCATGTTAAGTCCTAAAAAACAAAAATTTAGAAAAGCTCATAAAGGTAGGGTTCCAGCTAAAGCTAAAGCAGGAACAACTTTGGCCTTCGGAGATTACGGTCTAAAATCACTTGATATGGAAAGAGTGACAGCAAGACAAATTGAAGCGGCAAGACGTGCTGCGACAAGGCACATGAAACGTCAAGGTAAATTATGGATTAAAATATTTCCAGATCTACCTGTGTCAAAAAAACCTGCAGAAGTAAGGATGGGTAAAGGTAAGGGGTCGCCAGAATATTTTGCTGTAAGAGTTTCACCTGGAAGAATTCTATTCGAGGTTAATGGTGTAACTGATGAAGTTGCAATTAGAGCTTTGGAATTAGCGAGTGACAAGTTACCTGTTAGAACAAAAATAGTAAGAAGATATGAGTAAGAAAAAAACAAAAAAACCAGTAGCAATCGCAGAATTAGCGAATGACAAATTGGTTGCAGAAATTTCAACTAGAAAAAAAGAGTTAATGGCTCTTAGATTTAAGCATAAGCTAGGAGAGCTAACAGATAATAGCTTATTTAAAAAAGCTAGAAAAGTTATAGCGCAAGTTAGCACTGAGCTTAATAAAAGAAAAAGAGGAAATTAAGTATGCCTAGAAGAGTGCTATCTGGTGTTGTTGTAAGCGCAAAGACTGAAAAAACAGTATCTGTAAGAGTCGAAAGACGCTTCAAACACCCAAAATATCATAAGACAATTAAGACGTATAAGAAATATGCCGCTCATGATGAGTTATCTGCTTGCAAAGAAGGCCAGCATGTTAAAATTATTGAATGTAGGCCTATTTCTAAAACAAAGAAATGGATTATTGTAACTGACAATAACTCGACTTCGGCTGAGTAATTACCGTTATAATTTGCTTCAGAATAAATTGAAGTAAATCTTTAAATAGAATACATATTCAATGGAGTTTTTTAGCTGTTGGATCTGTAGTTAGTTACGCTCCATTTTTTAGAGTAAGCAATTTAATTAAATTTATCTAATGCTTTTAAACTAACAAAAATGCTAGCTATTATAGGAATAGTCGGTGTTCAGGTGGCAAATACTATTATTTAGTTACCTACAAAGGCTTAAAACCTTTGACAAATGCAAAAAAAATGCTATTTATATAGCTCAAAATTATACATATTTAAGTGGTTAGGTCTCTATGATCCAAATGCAGAGTGTGCTAGATGTAGCAGACAACTCAGGTGCGAAAAAAGTGATGTGTATCAAAGTTTTAGGTGGTTCACATCATATGATTGCTAACGTTGGGGATGTTATTGTTGTCTCTATTAGAGAAGCAAAACCTGATGGTAAAGTAAAAAAAGGTGATGTACATCGTGCGCTGATTGTTAGAACAAGAACTGGTGTTAGAAGACCAGACGGAAGTGTTATCAAATTTGATGGAAATGCTGTTGTTCTTCTTAATAAACAAGGAGAGCCTATCGGAACTCGAGTATTTGGTCCTGTAACTAGGGAACTAAGAGCGAAAAAGTTCCTGAGAGTCGTTTCACTCGCGCAAGAGGTTTTGTAATGATTAAGTTAAAGATTAGAAAAGGCGATCAAGTAATCGTCACGACAGGAAAAGATAAAGGAAAAAAAGGCACTGTAGTGTCTGTTTCTCCTAAAACAAATAGAGCTGTTGTAACTGGTGTGAATGTAGTTAAAAAGCACACGAAACCTTCTAGAGATAGTGAGGGCGGTATAATTACTAAAGAACTGTCTATCCAAATTTCAAATATAGCTTTGATAGATCCAGAGTCTGGAAAAGCAACAAAGGTTGGATATAAAATTCTTGAAGATGGTAAAAAAGTAAGAATAGCTAAAGCTTCAGGCGACCTTATAGATAAGGAAGGTAAGAAATGACTGCTGAAAGATTTAAAGATAGATATATTAAAAAAATAAAACCAGAACTGCAAAAAACTTATAATTATGCAAATGTTCATCAAATACCTTCAATCGAAAAGATTGTTATAAATATGGGTGTTGGTGAAGGAGTTGCTGATTCGAAAGTTATAAATCATGCAATAAGTGATCTAACTTTGATTTCTGGACAAAAACCTATCGTTACAACCGCAAAAAAATCTATTGCTGTTTACAAACTAAGAGAAGGAATGAAAATAGGTTGTAAAGTAACGTTAAGAAAAGATAGAATGTACGACTTTCTAGAAAGACTTGTTTATGTGGCGCTTCCTCGCGTAAAAGAATTTAAAGGGTTTAACCCTAAAAGTTTTGATGGGAGAGGAAATTTTACATTTGGTATAAAAGAACAAATTGTATTTCCAGAAATTAATTACGATAGAATTGATACCTTAAGAGGTATGGATATTACGATAGTGACTAAATGTTCTTCTAACGAAGAGGCAAAAAGTCTACTAGTCGGTTTTGATTTACCATTTATAAATTAGTGATATGGCAAAAAAAAGTTCAGTACAAAGAAATTTAAAAAGAGTAAGGTTAGTTGAATCTCTTGCTAATAAAAGAGAAAAACTAAAAGAAGCTATATATGACAAAAATCTTTCTTTAGAAGATAGATTTGCTTTAGTTGTAAAGCTTGCTTCTGTTCCAAGGAACTCTGCTAAAACTAGAATAAGAAATAGATGTGAATTAACTGGAAGACCAAGAGGTTATTTTAGAAAATTCAAATTATCACGTATTATGCTAAGAGAACTTGGTGGCGAAGGTATGCTTCCAGGTGTAATCAAGTCAAGTTGGTAAGATAAAATGACAATGTCAGATCCGTTAGCAGATATGCTAACTCGTATTAGAAATGGTCAAAAAAGTAAATTGATGACTGTTACCTGTCCATACTCAAAAGGAAAAGAAGCAATTCTTCTTGTTTTGAAAGAGGAAGGTTATATAGCTGGTTATACAGTTGAAAAAGGACAATCATTTAATATTTTAGAGATTTTTCTTAAATATTCAACTGGTGAGAAAGGCGTAATTAATGAGATTAAGAGAGTGTCTACACCTGGAAAAAGGGTTACACAATCTATCAAAGATTTACCTACCCACTATAATGGACTTGGTATATATATTCTGACCACCTCAAAAGGCGTTATTTCAGACAGGAAGGCGAGAGTTTTGGGTGTAGGTGGAGAAGTAATTTGTAAAGTATTCTGAGAGTAGATAATGTCAAGAGTAGGAAAATTACCTGTTGTTATACCAGAAGGAGTTTCAGTAGAAGTCTCTGGTTTAACTTTGCGTGTGAAAGGGCCGAGAGGCGAACTTTCAAGAAGCTTTAATAGCAATATAACCATTTCAGTTGATGGAACTAATGTTTTAGTCATTCCAAATGACGCGCAGAAGCAAACAAGATCTATGTGGGGAACTGCTAGAAATATTATTAGAAATATGGTTGTAGGTGTTAAAGATGCTTACAGGCAAGAGCTAGAAGTAAATGGCGTTGGTTACAGGGCGGCAGTTAGAGGCGAATACCTAAATATGACATTAGGTAAAAGTCATAATACAAAAATTGAAATTCCATCAGGAATTAAAATTGATACTCCAAAACAAAATATAATAATTTTGGAATCAATTGATAAAGAATTACTTGGTCAATTTACTGCTGTAATTATTAAGCAAAGACCACCTGAGCCATATAAAGGCAAAGGAATTAAACGTAAAGGACAATATGTCCAACGTAAAGAAGGCAAAAAGAGCTAAAAAATAAGAGATAATAGAATGCGTAATACAGCAAGACGTTTTGAAGTCAGGCAGCAAAGAACAAGATCAGCAATTCGTAAAAAGTCTGATCGTGTAAGACTTTCTGTGTTTAAGTCTGGAAGACATTTATATGTTCAGTTGATTGATGACGCAAAAGGCTTAACTCTAGCTTCAGCTTCAACTCTAGAAAAAGGTGTAAAACTAGAGAAAAAATCTTTGGTCAATAAGTTATATGCCGAAAAAATTGGTAAGATGATTGGCGAAAGGGCGCAAAAAGCAGGCGTTAAAGAAGTCGTTTTTGATAAAGGTGGATATAAGTACCATGGTGTTGTAAAGGCACTTGCTGATTCCGCTAGAGAATTTTTAGATTTTTAAGAGAAAGCTATGAGCAAACAAGATAAGCGTGACGATGGTATTATAGAAGTACTAGTAGACGTAAGTAGAGTTACTAAAGTTGTTAAAGGTGGTAGAAAGTTCTCTTTCTCAGCTTGTGTAGTTTCTGGTAACAAAGCTGGTCTGGTTGGTTACGGTCACGGAAAGGCTAAAGAGGTTACAGAAGCAAGGGCAAAAGCAACTCAAGCTTCAAAAAAACAAATGGTAAAAGTTCCTTTATATCAAGGAAGAACAATTCACCATGATGTTGCTGGAAAATTTGGTGCTAGTAAAGTGGTTATCAGAAAGGCAAAAGCAGGTACGGGTATTATTGCAGGAAGTGCTATGAGAGCTATTTTTGAAACTCTTGGAGTTCATGATATAGTCGCTAAATCACTTGGTTCATCGAATGTTTATACTCTTATTGGAGCAACTTTTGATGCGCTTAGCAGACTTAACTCGCCAAAAGTAGTAGCGTCAAGAAGAGGCATAAAAATAGCTGAGCTTGGCACTAAACAGAAGAAAACTGCAACGATTGAAGAATAGAGTATAATATATGACTGAAAAACTTATCAAAGTTATCCAAAAAGGAAGTCCAATTGGAAGAAATAGTAATCAAGAAAGAAACTTGATTGGACTTGGCCTAAATAAACTTCACAGAGAGAGAGTGCTTGAAGATACTCCATCTGTAAGAGGCATGATAAATAAGGTTAAGCACCTAGTTGAATTCAAAGAGGTTTAAGATGGAAATGGAATTCGAGCCAGTAAAGCTCAATAATCTTTACAATATACCAGGATCAAGAAGAGTCACAAAAAGACTTGGAAGAGGTATTGGAAGTGGTAAAGGTAAACAAGCTGGTAGAGGAACAAAGGGTCAAAAAGCAAGGTCAGGTGTTGCAATAAAAGGCTTTGAAGGTGGGCAAATGCCTATCATCGCTAGACTTCCAAAAAGAGGTTTTAACCCTTTAAGAAGATTTAGATATAATGTACTTAAGCTTGAGCATGTAAATTATTTGTTACAAGTTGAGATTGTAAAAGAAGGTCAAGTAATAGACAAAATTCTTTTGGCTGAAATTGGTATTATCAAATCACCTAACCAGCCGGTAAAATTGCTTGGAAAAGAAAAACTTACTTCAAAACTTTCTTTTGATTTAGATGCATATTCAGAATCGGCAAAAGCAAGCGTTTTAGAAGCAGGTGGTGAAATCAAATAAGTAAAATACAATGAGCAAGGCTAGCGGTTCTTCAGAAAACGACCTAAAGAGTAGAGTTATTTTTACTCTGCTAGTACTTGTAGTATGTCGTATCGGATCATTTATTCCTATTGCAGGAATTGATACAAATGCACTTTCTGATATAGCGGCTGATAATCAAGCTGGAATACTCGGAATGTTCAACGTTCTTTCCGGTGGCTCTCTATCAAGAATGTCAATTTTTGCCTTAGCTATAATGCCGTATATCACGGCTTCTATAATAATTCAGCTTTTAACCATTGCCTATAAGCCTCTTGAAGAATTAAAAAAAGAAGGTGAGATTGGAAGGAAGAAAATCAATCAGATTTCAAGGCTTCTAACTGTTTTTCTAGCTACATTTCAAGCCTACGGAATCTCTAGGTGGCTGCTTAATATTACAACTGTCGATGGACCTCTTGTTATTATTAGTCCATCCTTTTTTATTATCTCCTCGGTTGTTACTCTTGTAGTTGGAACTCTTTTATTAATGTGGCTAGGGGAGCAGATTTCCACGCGTGGAATCGGTAATGGCGCGTCTCTAATAATATTTATTGGCATAGTATCAGGATTACCAAGCGCCTTTATTTCAACCTTCGAGCTTGCTCGTAAAGGATCTATATCACCTGTAATTGTTCTAGGAATCATTGGACTTGTGGTTCTAATGATATTTTTAATAATTTTCTTTGAGAGGGCTCAAAGAAAAGTTCTTGTACAATACCCTAAACGTCAAGTTGGGAATAAAATTTATGGCGGTGATTCCACTTACCTTCCTTTAAAACTTAATACTTCTGGTGTTATACCGCCAATTTTTGCAAATTCTATTTTGCTATTTCCTCTTACAATAGTTGATGCAGCAAAATCGACCGATGGAATTTTGAATGATGTTTTACTCTATTTGAATAGGGGCAAACCACTGTTTATTATTTTAAATGCTTTGTTAATTGCTTTCTTTAGCTTTTTTTATACGGCTGTTGTTTTTAATTCAGAAGAAACTGCAAATAATTTAAGAAAATATGGTGCTTATGTACCTGGAAGAAGACCTGGTGCTCATACATCAGAGTATTTTGATTATTTGCTAACTCGTCTTACTGTTTTAGGTGCAACTTATTTATGTGTTATTTGTTTGATCCCAGAGATTATTGCGACAAAAGTTTCTTTAACTTTTGCGTTAGGTGGAACGAGTATGTTGATTGTTGTAAATGTAATAATAGACACATTTTCTCAAATACAAACTTACCTATTTAGTAGCAAGTATGAGAACGCAATTAAGAAAATAAAAATAAAATAACGGAAAATTATGCTTGTAGTATTTCTAGGACCACCAGGATCAGGAAAAGGAACACAGGCAAGGATTATATCAGCTCAAATGGGGCTAAAACATGTTTCTACTGGGGATATGCTCAGAGAAGTATCTAAAAGCGCTTCTCCGCTGGGTAGAAAGCTTTCTGAATATTTGGAAAAGGGTGAGCTTGTCAACGATGATTTGGTAAATCAAATTGTGGCTGAATTTCTAGCAAAGCCTGAATATAAAAATGGTTTTATTCTTGATGGATTTCCTAGAAC
>CAYPDX010000046.1:0-10753 GCA_964409695.1 uncultured Rickettsia sp.
GGTGAAGTCGTAACAAGGTAGCCGTAGGGGAACCTGCGGCTGGATTACCTCCTTTACAGACAAAAGTAGCTTCGGCTACTGGTCAGAAACTAAAGTTTGTCGCTATCTTTAACTAATCGTTCTCTATTTTGCAAATCAACTCTGTATAGCATCCATACAGAAAAAGTTGTTTTGCATATTACAGATTGCTCATTTGTGTTCTATTATATCGCTAGAGCATCATTGGTTTCACATCACAACAAATCCACATATTTTTCCTTGTAGTTTTCAGTTATCAAATTAATTAAAATTTATAAATATTTCTTCGTTTTGTAACTTTTAAATCACAAAGCAACAACAATTTTACGGTGCTAAGAAGTAAAATTTAGCAATATATGACTCATTTTTTTCTAATATGTATTAGGCTCTCTAATTAAACCAAAATCATCAGATTTTTATGATTAAATTTTATAAAATTTCTAACTCTAAATTACTTGAAGGTAGCGACATTCTGCTTGGTGATGCGAAGCTCGTTTGGATCGATATTATGTCGCCAACTAAAGAAGATGAGAATAAAATAGAAAGTTTTTTTTCTATAGATATCCCAACACGAGAAGAAATGCATGGTATTGAAATCTCGAGCCGTTTGTATAAAGAAAATTCTGCACTATATCTTACAGCAACATTGATAACACAAATTGATGCAAATAATACAGAGACTCATTCTGTAACATTTATTCTAAAGGATAATGTACTAATTACTTTAAGATACTCTGAACTTAAATCATTTGATGTTTTTCTTAATCGTATTTCAAAAAAGCAAGATTGCGATATAAAAACCAATTTTGATGTTTTGATGGGAATTATGGATTCTATAATTGATGCTGCGTCTGATAGTTTAAAAATTATAGGCACTGGTCTAGACGGGATATCAAAATCTATTTTTAGAGCTTTTCCAGAAGATCAAGGGAAAAAAGGTAATCTACAGAATATTTTAGGAAAAATTGGCAAGCTTGGTGATTTAAATGGGAAATTTAGTGAAAGTTTACTCAGTTTATCTCAACTTTTTATATATTTAATTAATTTGAGTGGATCTAAGCAATTTTATAAAAAAGCCATTGATACACATACTAAGGACATTGAGTCGCTTATTACTCATACGAATTATCTCTCAACTAGGGTAAATCTTTTATTAGATGCAAGTCTTGGTATGATAAATATTAGACAAAATGCAATTATAAAGATCTTTTCAGTGGCCTCGGTAGTTTTCTTACCTCCAACTTTAATTGCAAGTATATATGGTATGAATTTTGATTTCATGCCGGAAGTTAAGTGGACATATGGGTATCCTTTTGCTATTACACTAATGTGTTTATCTGCAGTTCTACCATATTATTATTTCAAGAAAAAAGGGTGGTTATAGTATTTTATTTAGATTTTGTCATATAATTTATTAAAATATTCTAATATAGATAAATGCATTATTCGTGTATATTGTATCTTCTATACAAAATCTAACAATCCATGACAATAGAACAAGAAATTCCATCTTTTACTCTTCGGCAATATGGTGATCCAATAAATATTTCTGTAAGAAATAGCATAAAAGCAAAACGTATTTCTATTAGAGTGAATAAGAAAATTGTAGAATTAATTCTTCCCAGAAGAGCAATTCTCAGTACTGCATATCAGTTTTTACAAAAAAGCGAGTTGTGGATAAGAAAAAAATTACAGCAAAATTCGCATTCTTCACCTGAGATTACTGATGGTACTATTCTATTTTTTGGAGAATCTTATAAAGTAATATGTAATATTTCGCGGAATGGATCAGTTAATATAAATGACAGAGAAATAATTGTTGGTGCAATGGAAGGGACGCATCATAATATCTTAGAAGCTTTTTTGCATGAAAAACTATTAGAAGAAGTTACTAGACAATCTAATATTATATCAAAAAAATATAATTTGAATTACGCTAAAATAAGCGTAAGGGATAATTCTAGTAGATGGGGAAGCTGCTCAAATAAAAAGAATCTATCATTCAGTTTAAGACTTAGTTTAGTGCCTATAGAAATTATTGAATATGTTGTAGCTCATGAAATGTCTCATCTTAAAGAAATGAACCATAGTAAGAAATTTTGGTCTTTAGTAGAGAAAATCTATCCAGATTATAAAAATGCTAAATTATGGTTAAAGAAGAAGAGTAGAGATTTACCTCAGGTTGCTAATATGAAGATAATTTAGATTAAATACCAAGCAGAATAGATGTCTTGCAACTCATCTCTTTAATAATATAATCCAAAAAACATAAAAACTATCTTCATGAAAAAAATATTTCTATTCTCTATTTGTATATTTAGCCTGCTTACTTTCTCTAATTCGGATATTTATGATTGTTTGAAGGATTTACTTAGAGTGCCTTATAAGCAAATAAAACAATATCAATCCAATAAAATTATTAAAGCTGAACTTCCAGAGCTGGAAGCAAAAGTTAAAAAAACGCCTCCTTCTTGGTTTTTAGCGCAAATGAAGGAAGATTTTTCTCATATTTCTAATCTTCCAATTACCAAATCTAATATTGATGAGACTTATGAAAATTTAAGAAAATTAAATGATGCTTATCATTATCTTAGGATAAAAATTACTGACAATAAGTTATCAGTATTAGGCTATGATAATTTGCAAGTAAAGGAAAGGGCTGATGCTAAAAATAGAGCCGACGCCATAATAGGTGCTATTAACACTATAGGGGAAATAGTTGCCCTTCCAAATGTAGATTTTATAGTATCTCTTGGAGATTCCGTTTCATTCAACCTTTCTAAATATAAAGCCCCAATATTTACATTTGCTTCAAATAAGAATCATGCTGAGAATAGAATTCTTATACCTGATTCACTTACTTTAATTAGTTGGCCATTGATTTATTATGAAATTCTAGAAATTAATAAGGAAATTCCGTGGGAAAAGAAAATTAACAAGGCTTACTGGAGAGGCGCTACTACGGGTGCGTTATTTGATGATAGAAATTATTATAGAACTTTCACTAGTGAGTATACTATAAATAATTATTTTCTATACCCACGAACTCGTTTAGTGCAATTTTCTGTAGACCATCAAGATTTGATAGATGCTCAATTCTATGCATATCCACAAACTACTGAAGAAGCAAGATCAACACTAAATGAAAAATATAGAATTGCAGGCAAAGCTTCAAAAAAAGACCATCTGCAATATAAAATACAAGTCTCCTTAGATGGTAATACATGCACGTATCCTGGTTACGTATGGAGATTATTATCAAATTCTATAGTGCTTAAGGAAGATAGTGATGATAGACAATGGTTTTATAGTATATTTAAACCATGGGAACATTATATCCCTATTAAAGCAGATATGTCTGATTTGAAAGATAAGTTAGAGTGGGTGAGGGCTTATGATATTGAAGCAAAAAAAATGGCTGAGCGTGCAGGGATTGTAGTTCAGCAAAATTTAAAAATATCGGATATGTATTGGTATATTTTAGTTTTATTACAAGAATATAGTAAGCTTCAGGAGTAATTATAAAAATGCGTAAGCAAATAAAAAAAACCCTATATGTAGTTCTTGGAATATTTTCTATATATTTGGTGATTAGATTCTCGAACATTGATAAAAATGAGAATTTGCTAAATTACTTTGCTGAGCAATATTTTGATAAGCAATATTATATTGCGAATAACCCAGATGTTTTATCAATGAATATTGAGCCTTATGAACATTATATCAAATATGGCTGGAAAGAAGGAAAAAATCCAAATAAAGAGTTCAATACTCGCTTTTATGTTAATTTATATTTGCTTAAAAATAAGCATAATTTAAATCCACTAGCTGATTATGCAAGAGCTAGAATTTTACATTTTAAAAGATACATAAACCCTTCAGAATTAAGTAAAGTGGAGAAGCTTAATGATCCAAAATATTACATTGCACTGGTTGCTATATTTCAAAATGAGGCGAGATTTTTAAAGGAATGGATTGAGTTTTACCGATTAATAGGAGTAGAGCATTTCTATTTATATGATCATTTGAGTAGTGATAATTATTTGGAGGTTTTGAAGCCATATATTGAAACTGGAATAGTTAGTTTAGAACATGTTAAAACAAAGGCAAAAAATCTAAGTGAGTGGAATAAGATCCAAACCGCAACCTATTCAAAAACTGTGAAATCTGTGGCAGATTCTGTTGAGTGGTTGATTATTGTTGATACTGATGAGTTTTTATTTCCTGTAAAAGATAGTAACCTCAAGGATAGTTTAAAGAAATATGATGAATATCCTGCAGTTTCTGTTAACTGGAAAATGTTTGGAAGTAACTATATTCAAAAATTAGATAGTAATAAATTATTGATAGAAACTATGACTGGCAGGAATCCCGCGGTGGATACTCACGTTAAATCCATAGTAAAACCTCGATATGTTGATTATATAGACCACCCACATTTTGCGCAGTTTAAAACTGGCTATGCTCAGGTTTCAGAGAATTTTGAGTATTTTAAAGGGCCGTTTTCGCCAGAAGAAAGTATGAATATTCTTAGAATTAATCATTATTGGGCAAGAGATTTAGATTTTTTTGAATCAACAAAAGTAAATCGTATTCACATGCAGAATAAGAATGCTAGTGAAGAAGAAAAACAAGCAAAAATAAATTGGTTAATTGATTGGAATAACCAGCTCTCTTCAAAATATGATGATTCTATTTTTAAATATGTTAATAGTTTGCGACAAAGTATGTTCGGAGAATAATTATCTTTTAGATTCCTTTAAATAAAGCAGCTATGAAGGAAATTTTATGCTGTATAAAATATATTGCTACACTGAAACACAAAATATCCAATAACATTCTGTAGTATCTTATAAAATTTTTATTTTTATTGAGTCCAATAACACCAAGAAGTGAGAGGTATAAGGTTGTAGGAAGAGTAACAACTAGTGGAAGAATACAGTTAATATAACATTTATTTTTTATTAATTCTGATAAATCTAGTCCTACATATTCAAAAATAAAGTAAAAAACAGAGCTTAAAGCAATCATAAAGTAAATATATAGAGAAGCCGAGATAAAAGAAGCAAATAGGGAGGCTCTTATATTATTCTTGTTTCGATCTGTCGCTAAATATAGTAATTGTAAAATAAATGCAGCAAGGGGGATTGTATATAGATATAGGTATGATAAATCTTGCTTGGATAGTTTTGATAATAGGTAAGTTAATATGTTATCAATAACATAAATTGTAGTTATTGCGTAACTTGCGTTAATTGTAATATTTAGAACTTTTTTCATTTTAATTAATGCTTAAACCTTATTATAAGGATAACGTATTATATAAAAAAAGCAAACTATATTTCTAAAAAGTTGAGTAATTTTAAAAAGTATTACACTACGCTAATTAATTTTGAAGCAGTATCGTATAAATTAATATCGTGATTATTTCCTCAATTATTCAGCTGTCGATTGAATCAAATAAACTTACAAAGGCCACATAATCGCGTGATGATTCATTAACTTCTACAGTTATGTTAGATTCTTGATCAAAGAAAAATTCATTAAGAAAAAAACCTTGGCCTTGCACACCGGTTACTTCTCCATAAATCTCATCAAAAACTGGTGAAAGAGCCACGAACTTGGTTATATAGGTATTATCAGCCTCTATCTTTGTTACCGGAAGTATTATTGGGGAATGAATGGTTTGCAAATCTGATTTTGACCAAGATTCTTGGTATGATATACAAATTATATATTTGGCCATGGGTTCCTTCTGAAAAAGAAGAATTATATAAAATTTATATATAATTACAAACCCAAACTTAAGTATTATTGTACTTTTGTCCCTTTTGAATGATTCTCAGCAAGCATCACGTAATGTGTTGCTGTGTCTTTGATTAGAAATAATTCTTCGTCCTTAATTTTGCGAATAAATTTTGCAGGAGATCCGGCCCAAAGCTCTTGGGATTTAACAATTTTTCCTGGAGTTAATAGCGAATGTGCAGCCAAAAACCCAAAGGATTCAACTACGGAATTATCCATAAGTGTTGAATACATGCCAACAAAGGCATCGTTGTGGAGGTTGCAAGCATGTAGCAAGCACATATGTCCTACAGTTACTCTATCTCCAATAGTACAAGGACCATTAAAGCGTGAAGTGTGTACTACAGTGCCATCTTGGATATTTGTTTGGCTCCCAATGGTAACAGGTGCAACATCTCCTCTTATCACACTATTATACCATATACTTGAGCCTTCGCTAACAGTAACATCACCTATTATTTTTACTCCGCTTGCTACAAAAACAGATTTATGTAGCTCGGGTCTTTTATCTAGATATGTAAACAACATTTGATTAGTCCGTCGTATAATATATATTATTGAAAATTACATTAAGAACCTAGATTTGTAAATGCGAATATCAGATATTGGAATAATTTTATTTTCAAGAAAATTGCAGGAGAAATTGCTGCTCGTGAAGATATTTTCAGAAAATAATGGGATTTGCGCTGGTGTTATTAAATATCCTAGTAAAAAAAACATGCCAGATTTTCAAGTTGGTAACCTAGTGAGCTTCCAAAAATACTCTCGTCTAAGTGATCAGCTGGGGACAATTACTTGTGAGTGTGACAAGTCTATGCAAGCATATCTAATGCACGATAGGAGGAAGTTATTCGCTTTTAATTCTGTAAGTCATTTAATTCTGTCAAGTTTTCCAGAGTCACAGCAATATGGTGATTCCTATAGGCTATTAAGAAGTTTTCTTGATCTAATAATTCATAAAGATTTTTCATGGCTTTTCTATTGTGAGCTAGAGCTAGAAATACTTCAAGACGCCGGTTATGGCCTTGATATTTACTCATGCGCAGTTACTGGAGAGACTGAGAATCTAATCTATGTTTCTCCAAAGACCGGTAGAGCTGTATCAGAGGTGGGAGCACGTGGTTATGAACATTTATTGCTAAAGCTTCCACAATTTTTACTTTTTAAGCAGGAGCCTGAAAGTGCAGAAGAAATAGAAGACGCTCTGACATTAAGTGAGTATTTTTTCGCAAGATATATTTGGAAGCACAAAACTTACGATGATGTAGCGAGCGCAAGATCTATGTTAAGATCTGTGATTGCGTTCTGAGTTAACATCGTATTATAACCGTATGTTTTGTACCTACAGTGGTTCAGCTTCTCCCTTGATAGGATTTTCCTTCTAGCGCTGCAGAAACTGCATTTAATCTTGTTGTAGTTTCTTTTGTAAATCCTAAAGTTGCTGCAGCAGCTTTATTCTCAGCCCTACTAGCCTCTTTACAAAAAGCAGTTACATATTTTGTTTGTTTTTCTTTTACATATTCCCTCATCTGATCTGCTGTTTGTTTTACAAGTTCTCTCTCAGCTACATTCACTAGCTTGTGCGGGCTGTTTGGATCAACTAGATTTTGTTCCATCACAAATATAGTCTTGTTAACTTCTTGAGCGAAGCTCATCATATTCTCTGTTGCTTCAGCTATATTCCCTGCGCTAGCCTTTATTGCTTTCGCTTTTGCTTCTAAGTCCGTTGTTTGCAAAGCCTTATCTAAAGAAGCCGCAACTCTAGCCTTTAATTCAGGATTTCTATCTAATGACTCTGACGCTACAATGAGCATGCCTTCTGCGACCTTACTCTTCATTTCACTAGGAGTCATTTTGCTTATTTGGTGTGTTAGCTGAACTTTACTTGCAATAAATTCAGCTGTGCCTTCTAGTGCTAGAGCTTTATCTCTTAAATTTAGCCCAGCTATTGATGGATTACAAGCTTCTGCAATCCCAATTGCTTTATCTCCAACAAGGTGCCTATATTCCTTGTCATGTAACAATTTTGAGCTAAATTCTTTGCCTTTTTCTACTAAAGATTTATCTTTATTCGATAGTAATTTAAATGCAATTCCTGCAATAGCCATTGTTTGCATAGACATCCCAAAATGCATAAAAAACAAAGTAGCAAGAGCCATCATCATCATCTTCATTTGCTTGCTCATTTCTTCTTTTTCTTTGTCGCTTATTTCTTTTTGTTTAGCGAGCTCCATTCCTTTTTCTAGTATTGTGCCCGTTTTATCTGTTATTTTTTCAAGTTCTGGTACAAATGCGGCGCCATTTTCTTCTAGATTCTCTTTAGTGCTTGTGGCCATTTCAGAAATTTTTGTGGCTATATTGGACTCCCATTCACTCGCATATTCTTTGGCAGATTCTGAGCCATCTTTAGCAATGGCTTGTATCCTTGCGCTCGTCGCTTCTCGCAATTTTTGGACACTTTCACAAAACTGGCTTGTTGTTGCAGCTGCAAGTGCTGTGGAGCCTACAGCTGATTCAAGTAGATGTTCTCCTGCTAAATCGATGGAGGCTGAAGCCATCCCGAGTTCTGCAGCTGTTTGCTCAGTAGCAATGATATTTCCTTTTTTGCGTTTTGACATAATAATTCTCCATTTATGATTAGCAAAATTACTATGAATATGGATCGTGAAAAATTTATATGCAAGTTATTCGTAACTAAAGAGACCATCTTGCTTTTGGGCAAAAATCTAAATGGGTGAGTTGATTTGTTAAAAATCTTTCCATGCCGGCCCATGCTATCATGGCTGCATTGTCAGTACACAGGTTTATTGGTGGGGATAATAGTTCATAACCGCGGCTAGCTGAAGAGTCTCGTAGTGTCGTAATTAAGTATTGGTTTGCGGCAACACCGCCAGAGATAACAATAGTTTTCTCCTTTGCTAGTTTTTCATATAATTTTATGGCCTCTGATAATTTATGTTTTAAGATTTCTCCTATTGTATATTGAAAAGAAGCGCAGATATCATTGATTATTTGTTGATCTAAAAGCTTTACATCCTTTATAAGAGAAGTTCTCACTGCAGTTTTTAACCCTGAAAAAGACATGTCGCACCCAGGTCTGTCGCACATTGATTTTGGAAATTTAAATCTTCTATGATCGCCATTTTTTGCAAATTCTTCTACTAAAGGACCCCCTGGGTAATCAAACCCCAGCATTTTTGCCACTTTATCAAAAGCTTCCCCGACGGCATCATCAAGCGTTTGACCAAGTAAAACATATTTTCCGAGTCCAAGAATTGCTAGAAACTGGCAATGTCCACCAGAAACTAATAGAAGTAAATATGGATATTCAGTGCCATCAACAAGTCTTGAGGTGAGGGCATGGCCTTCAAGGTGATTAATTGCTATATATGGTTTTTTTGTAACTGAGGCAATGGCCTTGCCATACATTGTACCAACTATCACTCCTCCAATAAGGCCTGGACCGCCAGTTGCAGCTATACAAGAAATTTCATCTAAGCTGAGCTTCGCTTCTAAAAGAGCTTGTCTAATTGCAAAGTCTAAGTAATTCATATGAGCCCTTGATGCAATCTCTGGAACAACCCCTTTGTATGGAAGATGTTCTTTTGTCTGCGAAAGGACTATATTTGATAGGATTTCTCTATCTGACGAGACTATTGATGCTGCAGTGTCATCACAACTTGATTCAATCCCTAGGGCGAAATATTTCATAAGTTCCAATCAATACTTCAAATCAATAGTAAGTAATTTTTTATTTAGCCTAGATAGTACTTCTTCTGTGATATTAAGTTTATTATCGGCGTACAATACTTGATTACTAGGTAGGATAAGATAATATTTATTCTCAAGAGCTATATCAGAAATAATTTTCATAGCTACTTCGTTAACTTCGCTCATAGCTTTAGCATGTGCTTGCTCTAAACTTATTTTCTTATTATGGATATTCTTTTGAGCATCTGAAACTTTCTTGTTAAATGTAATTAATTCTTTATCAAATATTTCTTGAGAAATACGAGATTTTTTCTCTATAAGTGATGCTTCGATTTTTTTTAGTTCCTGTTCTTGTGAGGAAAATTCATTTTGAAGATCTTGATTTATTTTATCAACATTTGATCTTATCGCGCTTACTGCTGTAGATTTGTCTAATATTTCCTGAACGTCTACAATTGCTATGGTTATCTCATTTCCTTTGGCTTGAGCTTTTACTGATATGGTGATTGAAATCAATAATATAAAAAGAATTCGTATTAACATTGCGATTATTTACAAATTTTGTTGAATGCATCCTAACAAGCGATATAATTTAATTCAAGAAATATAATTTGCAATATGATAATATCTATAGGATCTGATCACGCCGGCTATGAGCTTAAAAATAGTTTGGTGCAATATTTACAGACTACAAAAAATATCGTTAGGGATGTAGGGACTTATTCTGCTGATTCATGTGATTATCCGGATTTTTCTAGGAAAGTGTGCGAGCAAATTTTAGATAATAGTGCTGAGGTTGGTGTTTTAATTTGTGGAACTGGTATTGGTATGTCGATATCTGCAAATCGAAACGCTGGTATTAGAGCGGCGCTTTGTACAAATGAGTTAATGGTACAAAAATCCAGGCTTCATAATGATGCGAATATTTTGGTGCTAGGAGCCAAAAATACAGACGTAAAGACAGCGATCAAATTTCTTCAAATTTTTATCAATGAGAAGTTTGAAGGCGGAAGGCACGCTGGTCGTTTGAATAAGATAAGCTAGTAGCATTTCCCAGATTAAATTATCCAAATGGTTTTCGCAGGACTCAGCTTTGCGCTCGTATTAAGTATACGCATGCGCAGCTTTGCCTTAAAAACCAATTGTCTAATTTAACCTGGGAAATGGTATAAGAGTATGTTGACAAAGTGATATAATCATCACGTTGCTATTCTTTGTA
>CAYPDX010000047.1:0-10681 GCA_964409695.1 uncultured Rickettsia sp.
CTATTATCCTGAAAATATTTAAAATTCTGTTTTTTTATTTTTTCAATATTTGCTAGATTCGTATTTTGTGTAAGTTCGAATTTATAATTTTTGGATTCTGAATGCGGAGTTTCACTATATGTATTAATTTTTCCTGATTCATCAATGTAAACATCATCTTCTGTTAGCTTGAAGTATTTTGAAGCTGCAAGACTACATATATCATACCAGCTCTTGCTTAAATTATTTCTTGCCCCTTGTACCCCTGCTATAATCAATTTATCTTGAGCTCGAGTTGTTGCTACATAAAGAAGTCTTATGTATTCTTCGTAAGAAGATTTTTTTTCTTCCTCTTTAATTTTTTTTATAATTTTTTGATTGTCTGAAGTTAAATATATAGGAAGTTTTACTTCACCTGAGTCAAAATTATATATTTTGGCTCCAGAAGATCCGTAGAGTTGATTTGAATCAGCAAGTATCACTATTGGAGATTCGAGACCTTTTGAGCCGTGAATAGTCATTATTTTAACACCTTTGCTTGATGCTAAATCTCTTTTTATCTCTATTACTTCATTTTCAAACATTTCTATAAATAAAGATAGTGGTAATTCTCCATATATTTTTGTAATATTGTTGATTTCTGTCATAAAGGCTTTAATAGCATCTACATAATCATATAATCGTTTGGATTTATAAAATGTTAATATACCAAAGCTATAAATAACAGATATAAAAAACTCCGAAGCATGAGAGTTGTTTGCTCTATCTAGAAAGTTATTTAGTTTGTCATAAGTGGATTTTTTATTGTCTTTGCAAAGTTGAAACCAATTTTTTTTTCCCGAAAATTCCAATATATCATCATCGCTAAGTCCTATATAAGGAGATTTTAATATTGAAGCAAGATTTAGGTCATCATGCTGGTTTATAGTGAATTTCGCGATTGCTATTAGATCTTTAATCGCTAAATGCTTATTCAAAATTAATCTATCTAGACCTGCGACAGGAATATTTAGCTTTAGTAATTCATCATTCAAACATGAGTTTATGGAGCTTCTCTTTTGAACCAAAATCATGAAATCTTGGGGTTCAACTAGTCTTTTTTTACTGCATATATATGTTTTACTGTCAAGGTCTCTTCTTATATACTTAGCAATTTTTTTTGCCAAATTTAGCTCTGGAGTTTCGATTGTAAAAAGTTTATCTGGTGTTGGCCAAAATATATTAGGTGTATTTTGTATATTTTCGATTGGCCAAACTTCTACTGAGTTATAATCCTCGTTTCTGTAGCAAGTTAATTCAGGAAGTTCTTCAATATTTTGATTGTCCTTGAATATATTGCTTACAAATTCATATATAGTACTTGGGAGTCTATAAGTTGTTTTTAAATCTATATCCAAAAAGTCTTTTTTTGCATCTATACATTCTTGTTTTACTTGTTCTTTTGTATGGTTGAACAAGTCTGGTCTTGCTCCTTGAAAGCTATAAATTGATTGTTTTACATCTCCAACTGCAAAAATACTTCTTAGTTTTTCGGAATTCGCAGAGTTACCTGAAAAGAAATCATTAGTAAGAGATTTTATTATTTTCCACTGTTTTTCACTTGTATCTTGAGATTCATCTACAAGTATGTGATCTATAGAATTGTCTAATTTATATTTTACCCATTCTTTCATTTCGCTTTTGGAAAGTAGATTATAAGCTATAGATATTAAGTCTTCATAATCTAGATAATTATGTTTATCTTTTGTTTTTTTGTATAAAGACAGAATCTCAAGCGATGTTTTATATAGTGTGATGGATTTAGTTGCAATTCTATAAGCATTAATGTCTTGTTCTGCTTTTACTACAAAATCTTGGATTTTGTTTAATGTGGTTTCAAGGGTGGGGTAGTTTATAATATCGTAATTGCTTGCTAATTTTTTTCTAGGGCTTCCTTCGGTAGTAATAAAAATTTTTACTAATTTTTCAAAATCATCATTTTTAGAGTCTATAAAATCTCTTGCGGACGCTATGGTTTTAATATTTTTTTCCAAATTTAAATCACTGCTAAGTAGTAAATTTAGCTCTTTCTTTAGTAGGTTTATTTGTTTGGAGTAAAAATTTTTTTCAATCTTTATTGAGAATATTTTTGAAAATCCTGCTTCTAGCTCATCGGAATCTAATATTTCTTGGTCATAAAATTCTTTCTGTAAATTTAAACATGATTCTGTAAGTAAATCAAATATTGAGAATATTGAAGTTACTTGTTTAAGTGTTTCCGGAATATTCAGAATGAATTCTTTCGAAGAAATAATTCTATTAATAATAGATTTACTAGTGATTTCATCAATAACTGTAAACGATGCCTTTATGTCAGCTTCTATAGGAAAGCGCTGCAGTAAATTTTGACAAAAAGCATGAATTGTATAGATCCTAATTTTTTTATTTGAGATTATATAATTTGAATAAAGTTTTTGTGCTCTGTTTATTTTATCATTACTAGCTTTCTCTCCGAATATTTCACTTAGTTCTAAATTGAGCTCTTTTATAGTAAGTTTAGACCATCGATATAAAGAGCTATTTATTCTAGAAAGCATTTCTCCGCGAGCAGCTTTGGTGAAAGTTAAGCATAATATTGATTCAGGGTGAATTCCTTCTAGTAATAAATTTAAAACTCTATCAGTGAGAATTTTAGTTTTCCCTGTGCCTGCTGAGGCGCTAACCCAAGCGGAATAGATTGGTGACTTAGCTTTGTGTATATAATCTATATTCATTTATTATGTCTATGGGGGTCGTGCGCTTCGGATTCAATAGATCTAACCCAAGGATTTTTCTCTATTTCTTGTTTATCACGTATTTTCTTTTTCTCTTGAAATTCATGATTTATAGATTCACTAGGTGGAGTAAGTTTATCATTTGTTGTAACATGAAAATTATGTTGCATTTTTTCTGCTAAGCTTCTTGCATAATGGATTGCTTTATTTTCAAGATGTTTATTACCCGCAAATTCTTTGTCTATAGTTTGTATTTCAGAAGATTGAATGGAGGATGGCTCTTGAAGTATTCTTTGAATTTCAAGTTCTTCTAAACAGTGTCTCGAAACATCGTCTCCATCACGTAGTGATTTATCCTCAGGTACTAATCTACCAGACTTATCTATATACATTTTTACTTTAAACAATGAAGCTTTTTTTATTGATGTACTTTCTGATGATTTATCAGTTTTACTAAATTCTTTGCCAAGTGCGAGGATTGCTTCAGGCCTGAATTTAGATTTTTCTTCTTCAATTGTCTTTTCTTTTTTTTGTTCAGAATCGATTGTTTCTTTTACTGATAAAGAAACAAGGTTAACTTCTTTACTGCCTCTGAAACAATTATAAAGTTCATCATCATTTTTGTTGCTAATGGAGTTTTTTTTATCGAAGGTAACATGAGATTCTTCTGAAATTTTGAGTTCCTCTTTATCCGCGCTAACTTTAAGAGCTGCGGTTAGATTTTTATCGCCTGGTGCATAATCATGTATATAGTCACGCGTTATTCTAACAAGATATGCAAGTTCTTCTCTTGATGAAGCGTAAGCGATAGATTTGATTAATGAGGTTATCAGGCCTCTCATATTAGCTAGATGTGCTCTGTCCTGGTTTTCTTGCTCAGTATTAGGGTGAGTTATTAGTGTTTTGAAGCTATCTATTATATTTGACATTGGATATTCTGATTTTCTTTCATTATAGCAAATAATTTTTCTTAACTAGAATAAAAGATAGATTTTTTTTTGACTCTTGAGGGGATAATGTCTTTTTTGATACAGAATTATAGTAAATATCCATTATTTACTAACTTATTTGGCCAGTATTTTGAGTCGTAATTTAATTTGATAATTCTTGCGGGCGTCATGGTAGACATAACAAGATTAGTATAATCTTCAGAATCTTTGTTGCAAAAATCAATGGCAAGAGAAAAAATTGTAGGATTATGTCCGATTACCAGAACTTCATTAAGTTCAGGTTCTATAGCGTTCGAAATCGCTTCTTCTATAGTTTCAATTGATCCTGTATAAATTTCATCAAGAAATTCTATTCTTGCTTTGGAATTTAATTTGGAAATAAATCTACAAGTTTCAATAGCCCTATGTGCATTTGAACATAGTATTAATTCTATATTGTAACTAGAAAGAAGCTTAGCTGCATTTTCTGCTTGCGCCTTTCCACTCTTGCTTAAAATTCTATTAAAATCATCTCCAACTATGTTTGGCGCATCCGCATGGCGCATTAAGAAAATTTTCTTCATTTTAGTTTGCTTTGAATTAAATTTATAGTTTCTGGAATGCCATATAGTTTAATAAATGAGCCAAGTCTCGGCCCCTCTTCTTGGCCAAGAAGAATCATATAGATTTCTTTGAAGAAATCTCTTAAATTTTCATATTTAGCTTCCGTACCTACTGTAAATAAAGCATTTTGAAGTTCTTCAGCTGTAATATTTAAATCTACTGAAGCTAGAAGATCCTCTATTTTTTTCAGTATAATTTTATGATTTTGATCTGGAGTAAGGTAGGTCTTTTTCTGTTTTACAAAATCATTATAATAATTAACTGCGAATTCAGCTAGATGATCTAAAAATGGTGAAGTTTCAGCTGTTGCTTCTGGCTCATATCTTGAAATAAATCCCCATAAGACCGTTTTATCATCTGGATTACAGACTGATGCTAAATTTAATAATAAAGCAAATGATAATCCATAATTTACTATTTCTGGGACTTGAGCATTATGAATATGATAAGCTGGGTTTGAGAGTTTTTTTGTAACTTCTTCTTCTGTATGATATTTTCTATTGAAGGTAATATATTCATCGACATTTTTTGGTATGACGTCAAAGTATAATCTTTTTGCTTTCGAAGGAGATTGATACATGAATAGGGCGAGGCTTTCAAGTGGGGCGTAAGTAAGCCATTCATCAATAGTTATACTATTTCCCTTGGATTTTGAAATTTTTTGTCCTTCGGCATTTAAAAATAATTCATAGAAAAACTGTATAGGTGGTTTCCCGCCTAATATCTCGCATATTCTTGAATAAAGCTGTGCATTTGGCATATGGTCTTTGCCATACATTTCATAATCTACATCAAGAGCTGCCCATCTCATTCCAAAGTCAGGTTTCCATTGAAGTTTGCACTTTCCACCTGTAACAATTGTTTCTACGAGCTGTCCTGCTTCATTTCTATATTCTATTGTCTTCTTATCTTTATTTACTTTTTCAATAGGGACTTGTAGTACTTTGCCAGTATCTGGGCAAATTGGCATAAATGGAGAATATGTTGCTCTTCTTTCGTCTCTAAATGTTGGGAGCATTAATTCCATTATTTCTTCATATTTATCGATGACTTTAAACATCATCTCATCAAAATCCCCTCTTGCATAGCAATCAGTAGCGCTTCTGAATTCATATTCAAAACCAAATCTGTCGAGAAAGGATCTAAGTTTAGCGTTCATATAATGACCATAACTTGTGCTTTCTCCAAATGGATCTGGTACAGAGGTAAGCGGCATTCCTAAGTGTTCTGTAACCATCTCTTGATTTGGAACATTTGATGGTACTTTTCTCAGTCCATCCATATCATCAGAAAAACATATAAGTCTCGTTGGAATGTCGCTTAATTTCATAAAAGCATTGCGTACCATAGTAGTTCTTGCCACTTCTGCAAATGTTCCTATGTGCGGGAGTCCTGATGGGCCATATCCAGTTTCAAATAGAACATACCCTTTCTTTGGTGTGGTATAATTTATATATTCTAAAAGTCTAATTGCTTCTTCAAATGGCCAAGCTCTTGAAGCTCTTGCATGGTCAAAAAAATCTGTCATAGTATATTTGCTTTGTTTACATTGATTTATCAACGAAAAATAGTTTAAAATTAGCTCTATGTCAATTTTCTATAATGCCATTCTAAGATATAAGTGGAAGCTTGTATTTACATTATTTGCAGCGATGAGTTTGAGTGTTCTGGTTTCCGCTCTATTTATTGATTATTATCTTGATTTTGATCCTTGCGTATTATGTGTATACCAAAGAATTCCTTATGTTATTATTTTGTTTGCTAGTCTTGCTACATTCTTTGTAGATCCTAAACATAGACTAAACATTCTTTTGCTGATCAGTGTAGCAGTTATTGGAGGTGTTGGTGTGGCTATTTATCATACTGGTGTTGAGCAGGCTTGGTGGAATCCTACCACTAGATGCGTCCCTCATATAATTTTGCAAGAGAATACTACATATGATGATTTTATGAAACAGGTAAACGCAGCACCTATCGGGGATTGTAGTAAACCGGCATTTCGAATTTTAGGATTCTCACTTGCTGAAATGAATGTTATAATTAATCTGTTGTTATTAGCGATTGTGGTAAAATTAATAAAATTACATGCAAAAACCAGTATTTAAAAAAGAAAAATTAATCGAAGAAATTATAAGAGTAGATCATGCGGGTGAGTATGGTGCTAAGAGAATATATGCTGGCCAACTGGAAAAAATATCCTCTAAAGACGATAAAGCTAAAATTCAGCTTATGTATGAGCAAGAGCTTGTTCATTTAAAATATTTTGAGAATATTGTTCATTCGCGTAAAATTAGGCCAACAATATTAATGCCATTCTGGCATGTATTTGGTTATGCGCTTGGAGCTCTGACTGCTCGTCTTGGAACTAAATCTGCAATGTTATGTACTGAAGCTGTAGAGGATGTTATTGATTCACATTATGAAGAGCAAAAACTTCAGCTAGAAGAAATGGGTACAGAGGGCGAGTTATTTCAGTCAATTAAAAAATTTCAACAAGAAGAGGTCGAGCATAAAGAAATAGCTTCATCTTATACTTCAAACTTAATGCTTGGAGATAGATTATTGCTAAATTCCACTAAGATAATATGTAGATTAGCTATATTTATAAGTAAGAGATTTTAACTGCCAAAATACACGTTTAAACTCCCTATATCTGCAAGCTTCTAGTATGGTTGTAGCAAATACACAACACCAACCATAAATATTAATTATAATGTATAAATTAACTTTGAGTTTATAATTTGTTTGTGGTATCTATTTAGGTATAATTAATATTTAAAGGAGCCTTAAATTAGTAGCTTACACTAAGCTTTTTTAAAAATCTATATTTAAAATTATATTTCAAGCAAAACAAACTAGATTTTTGTGACAAAAAAGGATCGTAGAAAAACTGAATAAAATAGTTAGCTTAACGAAATTTTGTTGGGTGGACTTTTTGGGAGGATTTAAGCGTGGCGTTTCGAGTTAATAATGGTCGTGTTCGTCAATTTAGAAAAGTGACTACTTTAACTGAAGGAAAGAAAGTTGATAATTCAGATTATGTAGACCAAGAAATCTTAGAAGAAGAAAATTATAAGCCTTTTGAAGTTAACGGATCATCTTTAGAAAAATTTGGCCTCAGCCTCGAATTAGATTCACTGTCTCGATCCGGAGATGCAAGTATAAAATATTACGATGAAGATACAGGAGATGCGAAAAGTAATCCAGTTGAATTATTAGAAAATCGTGGAGCGACGTTTCAACCGATCAAAAAATATGAAACTATGCCTAAAGAGGAGAAGTCTACACAAATGAGTAAATTACAAGAATTATTACCTGAAGCATATGTAACTCTTGATGGTTTATTTCCTAATTTGCCTCATGCTGCTTTGGCCAAAGCTCAAAATGTAGTCGATTTAAAGAATAAGTCAGTAGATATATTAAACGTTCTTATAAAAACACTAGATGAACAAAATAAACTACTGAACCCAGAAAAATCTAAGCAAAAGGATGTTGAGCCAGAGGAATCCAAAAAATTTGATTTAGATACAATAAAGCCCATTCTTGAAAATTTAACAAAAAATTTAGAATTAGAAAAATTAGCAATACAGGCTCTGGAGAGAATATACCAAACTTCAGAAACTCCTGGATTATATGCAAAGTTGTATAGTGAAAATGCTAGACTTGTAACACTTGCAAAACATGTCGATGAAGACGTATCAGACATGAAGGACAATATGGTTCCTAAAACAGAATTCCAAAGGCTTGAAGCAGAACTGGAAGCAGCAAGATTATTGCAAATCAAAGCTGATGATCAAGCTAGGTTAATAGAGGAATTACAGATGAAATTATCTAGAGCGCCTGCTAGTAGTTTTTCAGCTAGTAGCTCTTCTGGATCACTGATATCATCTGATGTAAGTTCTATAGATGGTCACGAATTTAGTGATGAAAATGAAATAAAGCCTGATACCACAGATAGACCTGTAACACCAGGAGTGTTAGCAGAGGCTGCCCCACTTCGGATAGAGAGAACAAAGTCTATTGACGAGTTAAAACAACAAGCGGCCACTCAAGCAGAGATGATTCAAAAATTGATGGAAGAGATGCAAGAGCTAAAGTCTCATAGAATTGAAACTAGGACTAAATCAATAGATAAGTTGATAGAGGAAGTAGATTCATTAAAATCTGCTATACCTGCCCATGTGACTATAAAGGGTAGAAGTGATTCGTTTTTTGAAAGATTGACGCAGCAAGTTGAATCATTAGAAGAAGCAAAAAGGGCAGTGCCAAAGCAGATAGACCAAGCGCTTTATAGTAAAGTAGGGTATTTTATAGATCTAAATGCATCTATGGTTCAGAAACAAAGTGATTTAGGTTTAATATCAGAAAGTCCTGCATTAAAAGAGTATTTTGCCACTTTTCGTTTATTAGTAACATCCTATATGCAGAGTTGCTTATCTGGTAATCCAGTAGTAACCATGGTGGGAAGTAAGGAATTTAAAATTCCGGGACATTCGACTCTAGAGTTTATTCCTCACTCAAAGGCGCTCTATAGTGTGTTGGTTGCGATTAAAATATACAAACAACAATCTCATAAAAATGATATTACAAGATCTATTAGCGGAATTACCTCTATTACAAAATTTGAAGAAATTATAGAAAAAGTCGCAATAGAGCTTTGTAAATTAAGGGAAGAGGAAATACTCTCCGTCCAAAAATATGATAAAGGTGCCTATCACTTGCTGAATTTTGCGTCAAAAGTAAAAAAAATATTTGTTGAGGATAATGAAGTCTCGCCTCAGCAATTACTTGCATTAAAACATGCTATGCTTGTAATCAAAGGTTTCAAAGATGGAGTTTTTAGAGACGAGCACGATGCAAATTTAGCAACAAGAATGCTGAATTATATATATGATGAAGGTAGCAAAGAAAGTGTAATACTTGATTTAAAACTAGGGTTTAAACTAGTTCAAGCCCCAAATCCTGCTATGCAATTAATGTTTTCAGTAAAAGAGAAAGAAGAACCGGATGCGCCGCCAAAACAAGGTGGCGGTTATGATGTTGTCGATGATGAATCCATTTATTCTCCTGTAGAAGTGTATGGTGCCGAAGCGGCAAGCACTCCTTTTTTTGACACTGATATTCCGACGAAACTAGTTTTTTCTGAGGGTAGAAAGGAAGAGAGCGTTACTGTAGAAGCTCCATCTAACACTGATGATGTTCAAGGTGCGTATGATCCCAAAAATTACGTTGACGCTCCTGCTACAGGAGTTGGTGCTGTTCCGAACCCCATTCCATTTGAATCTGAAGTTTCTATAGTAGTTTTTAACGAAGAAGGTGATGCCTGTCATGGAGAAGAGAATACTTCTTTTGAGTTAGATATTTCAACTATAGAAATTTCTACTGATGAATTTACAACAGATTCTCTTTCCAAAGGAGAACGTAGCCCTTCGGAAAGTGATGATGATGCTATTGCAGTTAATTTTCGTGCTCTAGCTTGGAGTAGGGATGAAGGTGAAGCAGATACTCCTGCTATCGCTGAGGTTGAAACATCTCCTGATGCTGTAACAGCAGGGGGGTATGGACCGCTTCCTCCTACCTCTGATATTTTATTTGAAGATTTTAGTATATTACATGAAAAGTACGATAGTATAATAAGTAGATATAAATGGAGTTTTGGTTCTTTTTATAAAGATGGATCTAGATTAGATTCCTCACAAGTCTCAAGCGCAACTATGTCAAGGGATGTGTCTAGTACTGATCTCTCGTATGATTTAAGTAATGTTTCATGTGCAGCTGAAGATAGTGATGATGAGGGGTTCTTTTATTTGTATACCCCTAGTCTCAAGTCTCCAACATCTTCTGAAAGTGTTGAAACAAAGCCTGTTAATTCGCTTAGTTCAGAGAATTGTATGGCTCATCAAAAATTCTTCGGAGCAACTACAGCAAAAGGCGGGTATGAAGGAGATAACCCATTCGCTGGAGTTAAGGGTACAGCTGTTGTTTATGGTGGTGGCTATGCTCCATTTTCAACTTCTTCTTCATATAAGACAACAGAAAGTTATGGAGCGGGTACAGTAAAAGATTTTGTTAATGCTGCCGTTGATGTTCTAGAAGTCGTTGGAGCCATTGTAGATGCTGGGGGTGATTTTTAGTACATTTCAACGGAAAAAATCCGCACCTATTATATTCTCAAAAAGGTCTTGACCCCACCGCTCAATAAGGGGTTTAGGCTTTCTTTTCTTTAAAAACAACAAATTATTTTATTTAAAAAGAAGACTGAGGTCCGCGTCAAGTTCTGGATACCGGATTTTTTTGACGAAGCAGCAAAAAGCAAGCAACATTCTCGTTACATGGTCATGTATAGTAATTTAGGTTGAATTAGGCATAATTATTTGTTATTCTAAAATTAAAAAT
>CAYPDX010000048.1:0-9811 GCA_964409695.1 uncultured Rickettsia sp.
ACGAGCTAATCTCTTTCTTTATACCACATCGTCAGATTAAATGTAAACTAATACATTTTAGGATAGGGTTACAGAATCTATCTATCAAACCCCATGCCTCTACCTCTGCTTAGTTCAATCTCTCTATCATTTTTTATTTCAAGAACTCTTTCTTGTTTGTATGTCTTCTGCATAGATTCAAGAGTCTTAAAAGCTGATTTAGACTGCTCGTTTCTTAAAATTTGAGCTTTTGAGACATCAATTGATTCAATCTTAGAAATTACCATTTCCTTTGTCATTACTTTACTTATGTCGTCTTTTGCTAGCTCTACAACCCCTGCTCTGTCTTTTTCTATAATATCTTGTGTGTAGACTTTCTTATCTGATTTATTAGGCTTGAAATCACCTTTATCAAATCCAGTAGCTACTTCTTTGGCTATCTCACTTTGTTGGATACCTATCTCCTTCATCATATTAAGGCTTGTATCAGTAATGCTATTTATTTTATCCTCTCCATACCTAAATCCAAAATCTACTATTTGCTCAGCCATATTTCTTGCAGCAATTTTATCCTTTTGTCCTAGTTCTCTAACTACCTTATTAAGCCCCATCATTATTACTATTCTATCTTCCCTACTTGCTTCTAGTTTTTGCGTTTCTGTAATAATTTTTCCTGTATCTATATTGCCTTGTGTATTTCTATATTTACCATTTAGTTGCTCGGAAGCCTCCATATATAATCTACTTTCTATACTAGTTAAACGCTCCGCTTGTTTTTCTATTAATAACTGCTCACCAGATGATAAAACAAATCTCTCACTTGACCCTAAACTATCAATATAAGTACTACTTAAATTGCGTATCCACCCTTCCCTATTTGCAGCCTCAAATGCAGCTCTTTGAATCATCTTTTCTTGCTCCTGAGAAGTTGGAGCCTTTCCATATAAAACAATATGCTCTATAGTATATTCTTCTGCCTTGTCTAGTACAGAGTCAAATTTTGGATCTTCTCTATTTAGTTTTAAAAGAGACTCACTTATACGAGATAGCTCAGATCTAATACTTAATATTTTACTTTGCTCCTCAGTTAAAAGCTCAACCTCTTTTACATCATACGAAACTACATGCTGTACGCTTTGAAGCATTGCTCTTTTCATATCATCTAGTCTGCTATCAGGAAAATGATCATTGACTAATACAAAATACGCTTTATCACCACTTACATTTTTAAATACGGTATCTTCTAGAATATCTAGTGCAAGATTGGGCTCATTTGACCCTGCAATACTCCTATAAATCCTACTTTTATCATCAGTAGCCCTAGAACTCTCATACTTATTTAGAAATTCCTCTCTGCTTTTAATGTAGTTCCAGTCATCTCTATTTATATCTTTGAATTTTTTATTTTGAGATTGCTGACCCTGACTTATAGTCTCGCCTTTACCCTTACCTTTAAACTTCTTTTCTTTATTATTAGAAGTTTCTAGAGAATTTTCTTTTGAACTGTCATTAAAGAAGCCTCTATACACTTTAGCTTCTGTTGCTACGTCTATGTCTTTAGCCCATTCTAAAACTTTAATGTATTTATCTTTTACTATATGCTTACTTGCTTCATAGGCTCCTTCAACAAAGTCTTCTACTGACTTACTAGGTAAATTAGATTCTAAGCTTCTTAATTCAATTTCTTTTTCAAGTATTTTATTCTCAATAGTACCTACGTTTAGAATTTTCTCATATTCAAATATTTTCTCTTTATATTCTTCATATTTTTCTAATTTAGATGCTAACGACTCTGTGTTCTCTATAGCTTGCATCCTGGATTTGTTTAAAGAAATAAAATTACCTATTCCAATTCCTTTAAGTTCACCAAACATTTGAGGATTCTTTTTGACTATTGAAAGAGCTCTATCAAGTCCATGCTTTTCTTTTAATTCTCCAAAAGTTTTTAGCACATAATGAGGATTAGATGATGGAGATGATTTCGATTCTTCTAAGCTTTGTTCTCGGTTATTAGCTCTATTATTATTGTTTTTAGTATTTTTTTCTTTTGCCAATATTGCATTAATAGACCCATCTTGAACTTGCTCTTTGAAAGTATTATCGAGGTACTTAGGTAAATGTTTTTCTATATACTCTTTTCCATCTTCAATATAGCTCTTAATGGCATGTTCTTCTTTTTTTATCTCTTGTAGTTCATTTCTTACTTTAGATATCTCCGCCCTACTCTCCTCCCATTTCTCAAGTAAATCATAAGACAAATTCTCTAACTTATTTGCGGAATTTACTATTTCTTGCGCAAATATAGGTTTAATTTTATATTTACTTAGCTTTTCCTGAAGGTCTAATATTAAACCAAAGTTTTCTATATCTTTGACAGATTTAAATTCATTGTCCCGACTAAATGAATACTTATATCTTTCCCTCTCAGCATGCTTTAAAATAGTCATATAATTCATATTAGATTGATGAAGTATTTTCTTATACAAATCATACTCATCAGTAATAGCTACAGCGTAATGTTTTCTATCCACGAGAAGTCTTGCCAAATTATCGTAATATGGGCTTTCCTTATAACTTCTAGATACTCCTTTGGCTCTCTCAAGCTCCATCCATTTATTTATCTTCTGCCTTACCTCCATTACCTCAGTTCTTACTTCAACATACTTGTTTACAAGTTCTGATTCCTCTGTTTTGCTAAGTTCCTGATAATCTATAGCAAGGCTCGTATCTATTCTTCTTTGAATCATACTTACAAGCCCTGCATATTTTGTACTAGCAAGATCTTTATCGTCAGCAAGTAGCTCATACTTAGTTCTGCCATCACTTGCATCTAAACTTACTTTTCTGTACAATTCATCTTCAAGCAGCTCATTACTTGTATACATCAGTAAATTATCTCTATGACGAGTTGCCATAACATTAAACATGTTATACCCAGTATGACTGTCGATTAAGCCAAAGACCATATCATATGTCTTACCTTGAGCCTTATAGACGTTAACAGCATAACCATAGTCTAGACCCTTATAATGATGATTATCAACTTCAATTATTCTGCCATTATCCGCTCCTCCACTTTTACTTCTACTACCTACTTCATGAACTCTAATGAGAAGTGTATCTCTATCGTTTGTTCTATTTCTGCTAAAACCAATTACCTCCCCTACATCACTATTAGCAACCCCAAGAAAATGATTATTACGCGTAAATACTACCTGATCACCTTTTGCAAGGGCAATAGTGCCATTTAACCCTCCTCTATTTGTCTGAAATACAAGTTCTTTTCCTCTAATAGCACCTTGATCAACTAGTTTAGATCTAATAGCATCATTCAAACTCGCAACATCCTTATTCGTATACGCAAGAACAACCATCTTACTCGATAGTAATCTATTATTAATCTTAGAACCTTTGGAACCAGTACTTTGTTTTTTATTATGGTCAATCCCTAAACGTGATACATATTCACTAACGTAATCTTTTACTATTCCATCTTTTGCTTTATCTAGATTCTCACTAAATCTAAAAACATTTGTTTTTCTGTATATTTCTACAGCTTCAGATACCCTAAACTCTGAAAGTAAACGAGTAGCTTTACAATGCTCTGGATTTTTTTGTCTTCTTACTTCTTCTAATCTTGAAACATCAAATATTTCAGCCTGTTTCTCACCAGCTCCTTGAATTCCTACAGATACTAACTGATTCCTATCTCCAATAGCCACAAGCTTGACACCAGACTTCTTAGCTTCTGACAACAAATAATGTATCTCAGGTAAGTCAATCATCGACCACTCATCTATAACAAGAACATCTTTAGAAGTAAGTTTGGGAATTTGTATATTTCTTCGTGATTCCTCTAGTTCTTTTAAAAAACCCGTTTCATTAGTGTTTTCTGACTCATCTTTGTAATAATCTACAGTTAGGTTCAAATTCCATCTTCTGCCAGCATGAGCATCTAGATCCTTGCGTAACTTTGTAATATTAACAGCTCTAATACCCGCACTCTCAGCAAGTTCCCTTGCAGCACTACTACTAACAGCAGCTCCAAATACCCTATATCCACCTTTTTTATATTGCCTTACTATCTCGCGAGTCGTCCATGTCTTACCACTTCCAGGAAGCCCTTCAACAACACTAACATTACCTCCATTTAATACTTCAAGAACAACTTTCTTTTGCTCCTGACTTAAAACAATCTTATCATGGTCAAATCCTAGTTTTTCTTTAACGATATCAACTACTTCAGAAGCTTTTTCTATTAA
This sequence comes from uncultured Rickettsia sp., assembly GCA_964409695.1. GTDB lineage: Bacteria > Pseudomonadota > Alphaproteobacteria > Rickettsiales > Rickettsiaceae > JABDAD01. Next base: position 4,242 of record CAYPDX010000048.1, read on the forward strand.
ATTCTTCTTATCTAAATCTGCCTCCGTAATTCCTAAATTATGCAGAGATTCCTTGCTCTTTAGATCACGTGCAATATCTACAAAATCCTTTTCAAGTTCATACCTTGCTCTACTTGTATAAAGCTGCTTACCTTCTATATTAGGAACATTTAAAGATAAAATCTTATCTCCATTCATTACCTTCCCTAACGCAACTATATAATCTGATAGTGATTTTTGTGAGTTAAAAGCAGCCGCGCTTTCACTTATAATATCTTGTAATTTATTGGCTTTGTCTGAATCTATATTTGTACTATCTGAATTTACGTTTGTTTCCTCAGCTCTAGTATCTAATACTGCTGCTATCTCCTTATAATCATGCTCATCTATGGAATAAAGAGTAAATAGCTCCTTAGCTATTTCTTCTTTCGTAAACACTGGTTTGTTATTACGTAGTCTATCTATTACAAGTTCTGGATTTTCTTTAATTGAAGCTAGATTTTCAGCTATAATTTCTTTATTGACTAATTGCCTATCTGCTCCTTTTACAAACCTACCAATACCTTCTTTAATTGTAGGAGTTAAATCTATCCCCCTCTCCTTGAATGATAAATGCGACACTTCCTTATCAACCCCAGCAAGCTCATAATGTTTATTTAAATACCCAGCCCATAAACGTCTTACATGCACTAAAAACTCTGATTTATTCCAGTGTCTTACCTTATTACCAAATGTGTAATCACCATTACCATCAGATATAATTTCTCGAAGTGAAAGCATCACATGAGCGTGGGGGTTTTCTGGATTATCATTATGGAAATTTACATCAGCTATCATGCCTTCCTTTACAAAAGCTTCATGTACAAACTCCTGTAGTAGCGCAGTATTTTCTTCTTCGGTTAACTCACAAGGCAATGCAATATCAAATTCTCTAGCAAGTCGTGCATCATGTCTTCCTACCTCAAATTCATGTTGTATTTTATTCCACAACATTTCTCTATCAACAGCCCAAGAAGGAGCATTTTCTGGTGTCAATATCTTGCTAAAAACTACACCTTGTTTTTTTGTATAATCATGTACCATCTCAATTGACACGCCAGTTTCTTTATCAACTACATTCTCAATTAATTTGCATGCTGCTCTATAAGCGCTTGCTGCCACCGCACTTCTTCCACTGCTTTTTCCTATATTTTGAGTATGTAAGTGATACATTATTTCTACAATCTAGCTTTATCGTTAATGATGAGATACCTTATTGTCACCTCTACTGAACTCAGCAACCCCACAATACTTATTCAAACATTCAATCCATATGCAGCTTATATGAGCCCAAAACTCTGAGTTGTTCCAATGTCTTACCTTATTACCGAATGTATAATCACCATTACCATCAGATATAATTTCTCGAAGTGAAAGCATTACATGGGCGTGTGAATTTTCTGGATTATCATTATGAAAATTTACGTCAGCTATCATACCTTTCTTTACAAAAGCTTCATGTACAAATTCTTGCAACAAATCTATGTTTTCTTCAGCTGTTAACTTTAGCGGTAAAGCAATATCCAATTCTCTTGCAAGTTGTGCATCATATCTTCTTGTCTCAAATATATGCTGGATCTTATTCCACAATACTTCTCTATCTGCTGCCCATGAAGGAGCATTTTCTGGTGTCAATATCTTGCTAAACACAGGTCTTTTTTTACCTGAGTAGTCATGTATCTTTTCACTAAAGATACCAGTTTCTTTATCAATAATATGCTCTGATAACTTACATACGGCTCTATTTGCTGCAGCTTCTATCGCGTTGCCCCCTTCTTTTTTTCCTATGGTTTGTATTTTTATATGATGCATTTCTTTTCTTGTTTATCTGTTTTATTATTCAAAATATCTTTGCAAATATTTCTCTATTTTCTTTGCTGATTTCTTTTTTTATTTCTATCTATAAAGAAACATACAACCCCTTTGTATTTAAGCGCAGAAACGTTGGAAACAAAATAAATGTAATTTATTTTGCATCCAACGTGTAAGTGCGCTATTAGCATAGAAGCCACTAACATCTAACATACCTTTTTATTTATTTCAATATTTTATTCAGAGCTAGATTGAAAGGGAGTAATAGAGGGAAGCTCATTGCCGCTTCCCTCATGCCACCCATGCTAGGATATTAAACAAGGAAAGTAATTTATAAATACGAAATAAATTAAAAGGATAATAATTCAAAATATAAATAACCAAACCATATATAAAAACGATATCATAAATCACAAAACATATAAAATAGTTGCAATTTATTCCAAATTTATCTACAGTAATAGTGCAGTTATGCAGGGATGCCTCTGACTTGCCAAGGGAAGTAATTCTATACAAGAACGTTCTCCAATTTTCTTGTGTATGTTTTTACTCTTCGAAGGTGGAATGTTTAAATAACTTTTCAAATATTCTACCTTCAACTTATCCCTTATGTTGTAATTTTTTTACCTAATTAGAAGTTATAATAGCTACCGTGATTATGATGTGATGTATAAGTTTTTGATTTATTATTGTCACGAAGTAATGAGATAAACAAAAAATGAGAATAATATGGATAAAAAACATTTTGCCAAATACGTTTCAGAAAATCTACATATCTCACCTAAACATGCGAACCTTATTATTGATGTTTTTACAGAAAATGTAGAACAAGCTATTAATGAAGGCCATTCTGTATCTTTAGATAAATTTGGTGCATTTATTCCTACTAAGAGAATCACTAACAAACATACTTTAGTAAATGACAAAAAATTCCTTCCAGGGAAATTACTTAAAGATAAAGTAGCTTCGTAAATAAACAAATCGATAAATCAATTATTGCAGATAACGAGTAAAAATATATGAGTAAACAAGTACTTTCTCTCAGTGAAAAACTAGAGAAATTAGAAAAACAAAAACACGAGCTTCTCAATCAAAGAAGAAAAGAAATTCTTAAAATAATTGAAGCATCTGGAGCACTTGATCTAGATGATAGAATACTAGCAGGCGCCCTACTCTTTCTCAAGGATGGAAAAAATAAAGACCATTCAATTATCCAAGAATTTAAATCTTATATAGAAGCTAATAGAGGATCAAGAACGAGATCAAAAACAAAAGATAAAAAACCTGACAAATAGCAAATGATAAAGAATTCTGACATTGATTATACTTTCCTTGCTGGCCTAAAAACCCAGAGTAAAACATCCACTAATTTAAAACGTGTAATAAGGAAAATATTGTATTTTAATATGAAACAGAAAAAACTCACTGATACAGAAAGAAAAGCTGATACAAGAATGAAGATTATGATGGGTGGTTTAATCAAAAAGGCAGGCCTTGATTATCTCCATCCAGATAAAGCAGATGTCCTTTATGGCATGCTTCTTGATAATAAAAAATCTCTAGAAACAAATCCTACCATAACTCAAAAATGGCAAAAACTTGGAAGAGATCTTTCGGCCATTAGCAAAAATTATGGAAAAATCCTATAGCATTAGGTTCTTTCTATAGCCCGCGACCTGGGTGGCACACTCGATGATCTTGGACCTACCACATCCCTCAATATATTTCCAGCAGATAAAGTTTTTCTCATTCCTCTAACCAATCCGCGTACCTGTTGTTCGGCTCTTACAGGTCCAAGTGCTTCACTTGTAGATAAAGAATGTTCAGCCCCTTCACCATGAAAGTCTAATTCACTTAATCTAGCAAATAAACCTTTCTTTCTTCCACCTCTGGTTCTACCAGCTACACTCACACTAGCTTCCGGCAAAACAATCCACTTTTCCATCGCCTCTTCAGCTAAAATATTTGCTCTTTTAAATTCCGGACAACTTTTCCCTATTCTTGCTTGATAAGATTTCACTCTTTCAGATATAGTATGGGCTGCTCCTGTAGATATCTTAATTCTTTTTACCAATCCTTCTCTGTCAACTGAAGAAGTTTCCAATTCAGCTGAAGCTGCTACTACCTGATTTCTATAACATTGAACTACTTTATGAGCTGATCTCATATATGCTGGCTCAATTTCTCGCTGTACCAGAACTAATTGCTTAAGCAATTCTTCTCTCTCTCCTGATAGCACCTCTTTTTTGCTTATATGCTGTATCATACAATCATTTATATCATACATTGCTACTGCTATTACTTCTTGGGCAGACTTTCTATGTTCTACTTCAGCTGAAGGCCCCGAACTACTAGAAACTGCTCCAACCGACTCAGTGGGTAACAATCCCTTATATTGTGCAAGAAAATCACCAACCCCAGACTTTGCCATCTCATAGTACAATGTTTCAAAAGCAAACGATGAAAATTCTATTGAAAGGTTTGAAGCATTTTTTTCCTGCCTATTCAGCACTTCTCCTGCATCAGATTTTATATCCGCAGATTCACATGCCTCTACAAACGAGGCTTTAGCAGAAAAAGCTGGGTTTCTGTATTCCGTTAAAAATTTATCTCCAGCTGCAAACGTAGAAGCCACAAGCTCTATAGTACTTTTTTGAAAATCTGCTGTTGTGAGAGATCCATCGTCTCTAAATTTTAAAACTGCTACAGTTCTATCTCCAGATTTTCTATCGTCATAAATATCGTCGATCGCATGAGTCATTTCATGAGCAAATAAAACACTCACTGGAATATCTAAGCCCAGAGGACACATATGAATTTTTTGTATATCACTATCATACACATCAACTCTATATTTTCCTGACTTACTTGGTGTTTGAGATATAGTGACTCCTTCAAACGAAGCATGTAATGCTTCAGCTTCTCCTTCAACTTCTTTTGAATGCAAAAGCATCTCAGACTGTACAGACAAAAGCTCTAATGAAATCGAATGGCTAGATTTGTCAAATAATGTATCTTTATTAACTTCAAGAGTTAAGTCACCTCTAGAAGACTTAGGAGAAAATAATACCAATCCTCTATCATCTAAAGCTTTAAGTGGAGAAGGTAATAATCCCCCACCAGGAAGTGCAGGTGGGCTACTCATTCACTCCGTAACCCAATTCTGCTACACCTGTTAAATAAACATACAATTCTTCTGATTGGTGTTCAATAAAATCATCATCTTTTATAGTATCATCTTCATCTAAAATTTCTCCAAATATTGGATGTTTCTCATTTAAAATTGAGCCAATCGATGATAGCATTTCACCAAATGTCATGTCACTTTTTGGAATTTCAGCAATTTTACGAACACTATCATATGCATCTAAGGAATACTGGTAACCCTTAGAGTCACTCTCGTCATGCTTGATCTTTGCTAGTTCTCCTATCACTAACTTAAATTTTTCTTCGCTACCAACAACAAACCTTACTGACAACTTAGCACGAATACCAGATAAAGATTCTAATACCGCTTGTTTTATCTTTTTATGCATATTATCTTCTTTTTATTTACCGTTAATCATATCAAAAAATGGTAATAATTAAAAGAATAAACATCAATTTATATTAATATTACTACCTGTGGTTAAATATCTACAGTTTACAATTCTATAATTTCTTATTATTACAACTCTCTCTCAGTCTTTTTTGTAAGGAAGACCATCGAGTTGCGTTTCTGTTCTTGCTGAGTGCAATCG
>CAYPDX010000049.1:0-9406 GCA_964409695.1 uncultured Rickettsia sp.
AGCACCTATTTGATAACATTTCTATTAGTTTAATTAATTATGGGATTTGGTATAATTTGTGGGTTGTAAATGCGTAAGTTAAAACCATGTTACAGAGCGTATCATGATTTTAACTTACATTTATAGAATTACTTCCCAATAACAGAAGCAACTTCATCTGCGAAATTTGTTTCTTCAACTTCAATCCCTTCTCCAAGTTCAAAGCGAACAAAAGATTTAAGTTTTACAGGAGCTCCAGCTGTTTTTGCTAATTCTGCAATAACATCAGAGATTTTTGTTTTTCCATCGATAACAAACATTTGCTCAAGAAGAACAACTTCTTCGTAAAATTTACGAATTCTTCCTTCAACCATTTTTTCAATGATACTATCAGGTTTTCCGGAAGCCCTTGCTTGCTCACTAAAGATACTTCTTTCTCTTTCGACAAGTTCTTGGTCAAGCGAGCTCGTGTCTAGTGATTTAGGGTTAATAGCAGCAATATGCATAGCAATTTGCTTTCCAACTTTCTCAAGTTCAGCTTTATTACCAGTTGATTCAAGAGCGACTATTACGCTGATTTTTCCGATATTAGGAGCAACGCTATTATGTACATAAGAAGCGATAACGCCATCTGTTACATTTAGAGTCGCCATACGTCTTAGATTTAGGTTTTCACCTATTACTGCGATATTTTCAGTAACTTCTTCTTCTACAGTTTTACCTGATAGTGTTTTTGCAGATTTAAGTGATTCCAAATCATTGTGGTTAATTGCAATTTTTGCAATTGTGGTAACAAGATTTTGGAATTGCTCATTTCTTGCAACAAAATCTGTCTCAGAGTTTAACTCAATAACAGAAGCTGTTGTGCCATTTACACAGACTGCTGTTAATCCCTCTGCCGCTACTCTGCCAGCTTTTTTTGCTGCAGCAGCTAAGCCTTTTGTTCTAAGCCAGTCTACCGCAGCTTCAAAATCTCCATTTGTTTCAACGAGAGCTTTCTTACAGTCCATCATGCCTGCACCAGTTTTTTCGCGCAGGTCTTTAACTAAATTTGCTGATATCATATTTTAAATCCTATATTATTCTTTTTTAGCATCGAATGTTGCTTTTTCCATAGCTTCTTCGAATTCAACGCTTCCTTCAGTGCCAGTTACATGCTGAGAAGCAACCTTCTTGTTTGCTGACTTTATTTTTGTAACTTTTTTAGCAGCTGCAAGTCTTTCATCAGACTTTGCCCCAGCAAAAGCTCCAACATCAACGCCTGAAGCAACTAAACCAGCTTCAATAGCTGCAAGAGCAGTATCTGAAACGAGTTGGCAATATAATTTTATTGATCTGATGGCGTCGTCATTTCCTGGAATAATATAATCAATCCCATCTGGATCAGAATTTGTATCAACTATAGCGCATATTGGAATATTGAGTTTTTGTGCTTCTTTTATTGCAAGATGTTCTTTATTTGTATCTATAATGAATAGTAAATCAGGTTTACCTCCAAGAGTTCTAATACCACCAAGAGATTTTTCTAGTTTTTCACATTTTCTTGAAATTTCTAGAAGCTCTTTTTTTGTGTATGTTAATACTGATTCTTCGTCAGCAAGAATCTTCTCAAGCATTTCTAACTTTTTGATAGAGCGCGTAATTGTATTCCAGTTTGTTAGCATTCCGCCAAGCCAGCGGTGATTAATATAAAATTGACCGCATTTAAGAGCATATTCAGAAACTATGCTTGACGCTTGAACTTTTGTGCCTACAAATAATACTTTTCCGTTGTTTTTTACAACTTCGTAAACAGCTTTCAAAGCGTGTTTCATTAGTCCTGAAGTTTGTTGTAAATCAACGATATGAACATCGTCCCTTATACCATAAATATATGGTGCCATTTTTGGGTTCCAGCGTGAAGCCTTGTGGCCGAAATGTACGCCAGCGTCTAGTAAGTCGCTAATTGCAACATGAGGTAGTTTTGACATAATGTCTCCTGTTAAATTGTTAGTTAATCCTCCGCAAAAGGTGGTAGTAATACTCACTAACATTCTAGCTTTTGCGTGTGTACTATGTAGGTCTTAAAAATAACCTACATTGTGCGTGAATTATATCGAAAGAAGATGAATTGTCAACAAATGCACTAATCTAATTTAATGCCATGTTTGTGGTTCAAGAGCTTAATATGGCAATTTGGTGTGCATTTTGGTTGTTTGATTTTACCGCTTGGTTTGCTACCATGTTTTGGTTCAAGAGATAATTTGTGAAGTAGCTCGTGTGTCTCTTTTTCTAACGGTTCTATTTTAACCTTAGCCACGCCTTTTAGTTTAAAATTAAGAATTGATGCAACCTCAGAGCTTACATCTAAAATTCTGGATTTAGTGTAGGGGCCTCTGTCATTTATCATGACAATTAATGTTTTGCCATTATCGAGATTTGTGATTTTTGCTATAGAAGGAATTGGGAGGGTTTTGTGAGCGGCTGTCAGCATATGGGTGTTAAACTTGTCTCCGTTGGCTGTTTTTTTGCCATGAAAACCCTTGCGTACTTTATGATCTCCATACCAGGAGGCAATTCCTACTTCTGGTTTTTTTGATTTTTTTTCCTCTGGCTTTGGGTTGTCATTTTGTGAAAATTTAAAATGTCCTGGATATTGCTCTAGTTTTCTATCGCCTTTAGAAAGTTTCGCAAAAAGCCTATCTTCTTTACTTGTGCAGGCTGTTAGAAATATGAGCAAAAATATTATATTTAAAATTCTCATCATAGAGTTAATTTTCTTTTACACCAATTTATAGCTGAAACAAGTTCGGTCTTTAAAGCTGTGTATTCTACAGTTTTTAGTGCAGCTCTTGGAATAAAAATTAAAGAAATTGGTGAATAATTTTCTTGCATATGAAGCTGCATAATATGTTTGATTCTTCTTTTTAGAAGATTTCGTTGATTTGCTTTTCCATATTTTTTAGATACTTTGAAACTTAAATAGATTGGAGATTTTTCTGTTTGAAATTTTTTATTGGATAGAAATTCAGGCTCTGCTAAATCTGCAATCTTCGTTATTAAAATGACAAAAAGCCGCGAAGCGAACTTCACGGCCTTTTTAGAAGTGCTGTCAAATGCTTTCTGATTCTTCAGAGAAAGTAATTGAATTTTCGTAGGCAAAGCAAAACTACGCTGATAGACGTTTACGTCCTTTAGCTCTACGTTTACTAAGAACTACTCGACCGCTATGTGTTTGCATACGAGATCTAAATCCATGGCGACGCTTGCGCACTATGTTACTTGGTTGGAATGTACGTTTCATATAAATAAACTAGATAAATTCAGCGCTAAAATTATCTTAAAAGAGTTATATTGTCAAGAGTTATTGACTATTTAATTGCTTTTTCTAATAATAAAACTCAAACTAAATGAAGTTAAAGCAATGAATAACCAAGTTACTGCTAATATTATAGCTGCAGCTAAGCCTCATGAAGATAAACCTACTGTTGAACAAATCCATACTAAACAGGAGGAGCATAATGCTGATAAGTTTGGTCCTATAGATTTTTCTGACACAAAAATAGAAAAACTTTTTGAAACATCAGAACATGTAGTTGAGTCAATATGGCATTACCCAATTATTTCTATTGATAAGAATAAGGTTACAATAGGTAATCTTTGTGTTGCTGTTGTACTGTTTTTCGTCGGCCTTTGGTACTTTAATAAAGTTAAAGTCAGATTAAGGGCGTATTTACATAATAAATTTACAGATGATAAAGATGCGGCTAATGCGGTTGAAAATCTTCTTACATATTTCCTGTTAATTGTTTTTGTAACAATAACTTTGCAAATAGCAAATATACCTCTTAGTACCTTTGCTTTCGTTGGTGGCGCCCTTGCTATCGGTGTTGGTCTTGGCGCTCAAAACATGATCAATAATTTTATTTCAAGCCTTATTATTATGATAGAAAGACCAGTAAAAATTGGTGATACAGTAGAAATAGATAATGTGTTTGGGAAGGTTTCGTCAATAGGAGCGAGGTGTATAACTATACAGACAAGTAAAATGACAGATGTTCTTGTGCCAAATAGTAAATTGATCCAGGAAAACCTTGTGAATTGGTCCCTAATGGATAGTTATATAAAAAATTATGTTGAAATAAAATTTTATAAAAATGAGTTTTGCAAATTAGGTAAAGAATTAAGTGGCCTTGCATTAAATCCAGAAGATTACAGATCCGTGAGAAAAATGTCAGATGAGCATAAAAATCCCGAAGGAATCATTATAAAGATGAAAGAAATTTTTAGCTCTATACAGGAGCTTAACGTATATAAAAGGCCTGAGGTTTACTTTTTAGGTACTGATAATACTTATTTTATTTATACAGTCTCATATACTTACGATTCAAAAGAGATTCCAAGTGTCTATAAAATCAAGTCTCAAATTAATAGTATTCTATCTAAACATTTTAATATAGAAGATCTAGTAATAGAATATAATTAGGGTTTAGTATGATATTTGAAATTTTATTTATGATAATTACACTAGTAGTGCTTATAGCGGGAATTGTTATGATGTCTATTGGAGGCAAAATTAACAAAAAATTCTCAAAGAAGCTAATGTCAGCACGAGTGATTTTTCAGCTTATGGCTGTTGTTATGTTAGCAATTATGTTTGCACTGGCGAAATAATTATATAGACTTTCTGAAAATTGCAATTGCTCAGATTAACCCTATTGTTGGTGATTTTGCAGGTAACTTAGATCTTATAATAAGTGATTGGAAGAAATTCGAGCAAGAAAATGCTGATTTAGTCGTCTTGCTGTTTGTGGTTATAATCCTCAAGATCTAGCTCTTAGAGAAGATTTTGTAGATTCTTGTGAAAATTCAATATCAAAACTTATAGAATTTAGTAAATCAGTTAAGTCCTGCTCTGTTATAGGGTCAATAAGAAAAGAAAACGGAAAAATCTATAATTCAGCTTATATTGTTCAGAATTGGCATGTTCTTTATATACATGATAAATTATGTCTTCCTAATTATGGCGTATTTGATGATAAGAGAATATTTTCAGCTGGTTTTAAGATATCTAGCTTCAAGCTTGGTAAGCATAATATTTTACCATTGATTTGTGAAGATATGAGGGAGCGCAAGATAGTTTAATTTATGATGGAAATTCATTCATTATGAATGGTGGGAGCGATGTTATATTAAAATTACCTCGGTTTAAATCTGAGCTTGCTGTGGGTAGGCTACATTATATGGCGATATGAATGGCGGGTATAATTTATTGAAAGATCTGTATAAACTTGAAATATATCAATTGAGCAATTGGAGAAATCAGAATATTCCAGAAGGAAGTTTGCTTAATATAAAAAATATTATACCTAAAAACATAATAAAAAAAGCTCCGTCAGCTGAGCTTTCTGAAGGGCAGAAAGATACTGATACTCTTCCAGAATATGAGGTTCTTGATCGTATATTATATAATTATATTGACCTGTCTAAGTCTAAAAACGAAATTATAAAATTAGGTTTTAAACCTGAAATAGTTGACCAAGTGTTAAACTTGGTTAGAATAGCACAATTCAAAAGGAATCAATCCACTCTTGGACCCAAAATTTCTGATATGAGTTTTGACCTAGATTGGATATATCCCATAACAAATAAATATTTTTAATAAACCATGAAAATAAAAACAAGATTTGCACCATCGCCAACGGGCTTACTACATGTAGGTAATGCCAGAACAGCTCTTATAAATTTTTTATATGCTAAGCATTTCGGTGGCTCTTTTGTCTTACGTATTGATGATACGGATTTAGTTCGATCAACAAAAGAATATGAAGACGGAATAATTAAAGATTTAAACTGGCTGGGAATAGAGTGGGATGAAATATTCTGGCAATCAAAAAGACTTGATAATTACGACATTGCCAAGCAAAAATTAATTACATCTGGTAGATTATATGAATGTTATGAAACTCCAGAAGAGCTTAGTATAAAAAGAAAATTACAACTTTCGAGTGGTAGACCACCAATCTATGATAGATCTTCTCTTAAATTAGCCGAGGAGCAAAAAATAAAATATAGAAGCGAAGGTAAAAAACCTCATTATAGATTTAAGTTAGAAGGTGAAAAAATAGAATGGCATGATCTTATAAAGGGTCATTTGCATTTTGAAGTTTCTAATATTAGTGACCCAATAGTGATAAGAGAAGATGGTTCAATGACTTACATGATATGCTCGACGGTTGATGATACGGATCTTGAGATTACTCATGTAATTCGTGGAGAGGATCATGTTACAAATACAGCTATTCAAATTCAAATGTTTGAAGCGCTTGGAGTTAATCCTCCAGCTTTTGGACATTTAAGCTTAGTAAAAGCAAAGGATGATAAAATATCAAAACGTGTTGGTGGATTTGAAATCACATCATTAAAGAATGAAAAATTCTTAGAACCTATGTCTATCAATAGTTTCTTTGCTAATATCGGTTCTAGTAATCAAGTAATTCCTTATAAAGATTTAGACAGTTTGGCTAAGAATTTTGATATATCGAAATTTTCTACAAGCCCTACTACTTATGTTCCAGATGATTTAGAAAGAATTAACCAAAGACTTTTACATGTTCTGAATTTTTTGGATATTAAAGATAGGTTAAGTGAAATAGGCGCTGAAAACGTAGATGAAGCTTTTTGGGAAAGTGTTAGGCCAAATTTAAAAACAATAAATGATGCTAAAATCTGGTGGAATATTTGTCATAATTATTCTAAAATTGATGTGAGTGACGAAGATTGTGAGTTCTTAGTAATTGCTAGAAATTTATTGCCGCAGACGGAATTTACAACTCTTACGTGGAAGGAATGGACAGAACAAATTAAACTAAAGACAGGAAGGTCAGGGAAAGCTCTTTTCATGCCAATCAGAATTGCTCTAACTAATATGGAGCATGGCCCGGAGCTGTCAGAATTATTGCCTCTTATAGGCAGGGATGAAATTATTCATAGGTTAGATTTATGTACAAAAAAATGACTAGTATTTTTAATGCTGGAAAGTTCTTTTTACTAGTAGGGATTTGTGCTTTATTTGGTATTGGTTCTGTTTTTTCAAATTATACAGACAAAGTCTCAAATGTGGATATTGATCCATTATATACTGTCCCAAGCGCTATAACCCAATATTTTAACCCAGAAGAACAAATTTACATTGTGAATTTTTTTGCAAGTTGGTGCAAACCATGCGTAAATGAGCTTGACGATTTACTTGCTTTAAAAGATGGTTCCTCTATCTCTATTTATGGTATAGCTCTTAATGATACAAAGGAAAATTTGGACCAATTATTCAAATATATAAAAAATCCTTATAAAAAAATTGCTTTAGATTTTCCAATTCCTAGGTTGAAGGATATATTTCTTGATAGGATACCTAGGACAATGATTATATATAGGGGTGAAGTAATTTATGATCATCTAGGAGAGGTAAATCAAAAAATTACTAAAAAACATATTTTACCAATTATACAAAAAGTACAAAATAATATTTTAATGGAAAATAAGAATAGAGGACGTAGGTGATAAGAGTTTCTAAAGCAAAATTATTTAGTGCAATTATTTGCACAATCCTGGCTTTTATTTACGCAATGCCAAATTTTATAAAAATTGATTATAATAGTTTTCTTCCAAATAAATCCGTAAATTTGGGTCTTGATCTTAGGGGAGGATCCCATCTTCTTCTACAAGTTGATTTTGATAAATATTTTAGTGATCAGATAGAAAGATTCAGTGATAATTTAAGAAAAGAATTTAGAAAAGAAAAACTTGGCTATAGGAACCTTTCAGTAAAACCTGATCATATTAGTTTCGATCTTAGAAATATAGAAGATTTTGAATCAATTCGTAAAGCTATCAGGTCCATTGAAAGACTTAGCATCATTGAAATTGATAATAATAAAATAACTATAAAATATGATGAAGCTAGAATAAAAGAGCTTCGCGATAATGTTTTTGAGCAATCGATTGAAATAATTCGAATGAGAGTTGATAGTTCTGGAACTAAAGAACCTATTATTCAAAAACAAGGTTCTGACTATATTCTATTGCAAGTTCCAGGAGAGGATAATCCAGAATATTTAAGAACAATTCTAGGCCAGACTGCAAAATTATCATTTCACTTAGTTAATGAAGAAATAAGCCCGCATATTACTAAAGATTCTCAGTCCACTCATGAAGATATAATTCTTTCAGGAAGATATGAGAATGGTATAGAGTATACGCTGGCTCTCAAGAAGAAAGCATTAATTACTGGCGATATGTTAGTAAATGCTCAAGCTACATTTAATCAAGAAGGGCAGCCTGCAGTTGATTTTTCTTTAAATAACATAGGAGCAAAATTATTTGCTGAAGCTACTCGAAATAGTCGAGGCCGTAGGATTGCTATTGTTATGGATAATAAAATATTAAGTGCTCCTTCTATTAATGATCCAATATTAACAGGTAAGGGTATTATTTCTGGATCTTTTACGTTAGAGAGTGCAGAAGAGCTTGCTTTAATGCTAAGAGCTGGAGCCCTTCCTGCTCCTTTAAACATTGAAGAAGAGAGAAGTATAGGTCCAAATCTTGGTGCTGACTCTATTGAATCTGGTAAAAAAGCTGGAATGATTGGTTTCTGCGGTGTGATAATTTTTATGTTCTGGTCTTATGGAATATTTGGGCTTTTTGCAAATATAGCTTTATCACTTGCAATGGTATATATACTTGCTCTTTTATCATTATTTCAAGCGACCCTTACTCTTCCAGGTATTGCAGGTGTAATACTTACAATAGGAATGGCAGTAGATGCTAATGTTCTTATATATGAGCGCATTAGAGAAGAGCTTAGAAAGAAAGCATCAAATCTTTATGCAATTAAGCAAGGATTCGATACAGCTTTTGTAACAATAGCTGATTCAAATATCACAACATTAATTGCAGCGCTTTTGCTTTATATTTTTGGAACTGGAGCAGTTAGAGGTTTCGCTGTGAGTCTGTCAATCGGGATAATATCATCGATGTTTACAGCTATTGTAGTTACCAAATTATTGATAGATATTTGGATGAAGTTTGCAAAGCCTAAATCACTCGGAATAGAGTAAAATGAAGGGGTCTTTTAATTTAAATAATATAGATATAACCTCAACTTTGAATGATTCTATAAATATAATTAGTGCTTATGGGCATGGTTATATTGTTGTGAAAAACTCTAGAAACGAAGGTAATTTGGTAGTAACAGCTTCAGAAATTTGTAAATATAATAATTTTGATGATATACAAAAGTATATTTCTGAGAGAGATGGAAAAATTATAATTTTTGGTTCTAATGACGAGGAAGAGAGAGAGGATTTTAGAAAATTCTCTCATACCATAGATAATCATGATATTTCTTTTGAAATTATGTCACTTTCTTCGGCTATTAGAACTTATAATG
>CAYPDX010000050.1:0-9258 GCA_964409695.1 uncultured Rickettsia sp.
ATTATGTATAGTCCTTTTAGGTGGAATAAAACTGATCATGGTATTTATTAAAATATGGCGCTACTCTACTAAAGTAAATGTTGGTAGAGTTGAGGACTTAACGTCAAAAGTATAGGTAGAAACGCAACTTTTTGAATTATTTAATTTTCCTATTAATATATCAGAGAAATCAGCGTTAGATTTACTATATTCTTCAACAGATAACCACAAGATTTTTTGATCTTCAAAGTTGAATTCTAAAGTGAGTAATATCTCATTTAACACTTCGATTATCTTACTTTTTGAATATTTATACCCCCTCTCTAAAACCCAAATCAATTCACATATAACTATATTGTCTATAAATATGGCATTATTTTTTCCTGCATATTTATCGAGTAATTTTGTAGCTTTATCACTTTGAACTTTGTCATCTTGGGTTAAATAACGAACTATAACATTAGTATCAATTCCTATCATAAGATCCTTTAATAATATCGTTCATTTGTTCTATATTCAGAGGTTTCAAGGGTCTTGGCAATATGCCTTTCAAATTTTTGATGCTCTTATTAATAGGTATGGCAATGAAGCAATTGTCTTGAACAATAAATTCCACTTTATTACCTGAAGAAAGATGTAATTTATTTCTTATGTAATATGGAATGGTTATTTGTCCCTTTTGTGTGATAGTTGACTGATATTCTCTCATTTTCACCTAATTTTTCATTGCGCAGTACATATCATTATAATAGCGAAATTTATTAAAAAATCAACAAAAAAGAAATATTCTTACATTTTTATAAATGTAAGAATATTTAGTAGGTAGGATTTATCTTGCGTCTTTTTGTTTAATAGAAAAAATATTAATTTACATTCGAGTAGAACCTTTATTTGATTCCTACAATATTTTAGTATAATATCCCGATTATTATAAAAGAGGACTAGATATGAATATTCATGAATATCAAGCAAAGCAGATCCTGCGTAAGTATGGTGTACCTACTGGTATGGGAGTTGTAGCTTTGCGTGAGAAGGAAATTGATAGCGTAATCGATAACTTAGAAGCAAATGTCTATGTTGTTAAGGCGCAAATACATGCAGGCGGCAGAGGCAAAGCTGGAGGAGTCAAGATAGCCAGGAATAAAGATGATGCAAAAGCCTTCGCTCACGCTATGTGGGGAGTGGATCTTATTACTCATCAAACAGGGCCTAATGGTCAAAAAGTTCAAAGAATTTATATTGAGTCAGGGTGTGATATTCTAAAGGAATATTATTTTAGTATAGTACTTGATAGGGCTAATAGTTGCGTTACTTTAATGGCTTCTACAGAAGGTGGAATAGATATTGAAGAAGTTTCAGATAATAGTCCTGAAAAAATTATAAGGGTAAAAGTTGACCCAGCTACAGGGATTCAACCATTCCATACCCGAATGATTGCATTTGGCCTTGAATTCAAAGGTGATGCAATTGCTAGTATGATGAAAATAGTTGAGTCAGTATATAATGCATTTATGGCCACTGATGCTAGTCAAATTGAGATAAATCCTCTTGTACAAACTACAGAAGGAGACCTTAGAGCTCTTGATGCTAAAATAAATTTTGATGATAATAGTTTGTTTAGACATAATGATATTTTTGTAATGCGTGATGAAGCAGAGGAAGATCCTCTTGAAGTCAGAGCTGGAAATGCTGGTCTAAGTTACGTTAGAATGGACGGGAATATTGGCTGCATGGTAAATGGAGCTGGTCTTGCTATGGCAACTATGGATATTATTAAATTCTATGGAGGAGAACCTGCAAACTTTTTAGATGTTGGTGGAGGAGCCGATAGGGAGAGAGTTACTGAAGCATTTAAAATCATTTTATCGGATACAAAGGTTGAAGCAATTCTTGTTAATATTTTTGGCGGGATAATGAAATGCGATATTATTGCAGAAGGTATTATTGCGGCTGCAAAAGATATTGGCCTTTCAGTACCGCTTGTTGTTAGACTAGCTGGTACGAATTTTGAACTTGGGAAAGAAATTCTTGCGCATTCAGGTCTTGAAATTATTCCAGCAGATGATCTTGCAGATGCGGCGCAAAAGATTGTAGGAACTATAAAATAGGAACAAGGATATGTCAGTTTTAGTTAATAAAAATACTCGAGTAATTTGCCAAGGTTTTACAGGTGCGCAGGGAACTTTCCATTCGCAACAGGCAATTTTATACGGAACAAAAATGGTTGGTGGAGTTACACCTGGAAAAGGTGGAAATACGCACTTAGAATTACCAGTATATGATACTGTTGAGGAAGCTATCGCAAAAACAAAAGCAAATGCGAGCGTTATATATGTACCGCCAAAATTTGCTGCAGATTCAATATTAGAGGCTATAGCTTCGAACGTTGAGCTTGTAATTTGTATCACAGAAGGAATACCAGTTCTTGATATGATGAGAGTTAAGAGAGCTTTAGTTGGTTCTAGAACTAGGTTAATCGGGCCTAATTGTCCTGGCATTATTACTCCTGATGAATGTAAAATAGGTATTATGCCAGGCCACATTCATAGAAAAGGAAGAGTTGGTATTGTATCAAGATCTGGGACTCTTACTTATGAGGCAGTTGCACAAACAACGGAAGTTGGGCTTGGCCAGTCTACATGCATAGGTATTGGTGGCGATCCAATTAATGGAACAAATTTTGTTGATTGTATAGAATTATTTCTTGCTGATAATGATACTGATTCAATTGTTATGATTGGAGAAATTGGAGGATCCGCAGAAGAAGAAGCGGCATATGTAATCAAAAATTCAAAAATCAAAAAACCCACTGTTAGCTTTATTGCAGGAACAACAGCTCCTCCAGGAAAAAGAATGGGTCATGCTGGCGCGATTATTGATGGAGGAAAAGGATCTGCAGCTGATAAAGTTGAGGCTTTAAAAGCAGCTGGAGTTATTATATCACCTTCACCGGCAGAAATTGGCAGAACATTATATAAGCTTCTAAAAGGATAATCTATCTATCATTGACTGGTCCAGCCGCCATCTATAGATAGTGAAGCTCCCGTTATCGAGCCTGCTGATTCTGAACATAAATATACAGCTAAATCAGCAACTTCATTTATTTCTACAAAACGTTTGGTTACTTGAGGTCCAAGCATAACATTATTTATAACTTCATCTTCAGTGATTCCACGAGCTTTTGCAGTATCAGCAATTTGAGTTAGTACGAGTGGAGTTTTTACATAGCCTGGGCAAATAGCATTAGATGTTATTCCATTTTTTGCAACTTCTAGCGCAACAGTTTTTGTAAGGCCAATAATACCATGTTTTGCAGCTACATAGGCTGATTTAAATGGAGAGGCTACAAGTCCATGTGCAGAAGATATGTTAATTATTCTACCAAAATTATTTTTCTTCATAAGAGGAATAGTATGTTTAATAGTATAAAAACTTGCTATTAAATCGAGTCTAATAATTAATTCCCATTTATCATCAGGAAATTCTTCAATTGGGCTTACAAATTGCATGCCAGCATTATTTACAAGAACATCAAGCCTGTCAAAATTACTGGAAGTATAGTTTATCATTGCTTTAATTTCTGCTGGTTTTGTTAAATCAGCATTATGATAGATTGCTTTTACGCAAAAATCATTCTCAATGGATAGGCGAATTTTTTCAATATCTTCAACATTGCCAAAGCCATTTAAAACAATATTAGCACCTTTTGCAGCCATGGCTTTTGCTATACCAAGACCAATACCGCATGTTGAGCCTGTAATTAATGCAACTTTTCCTTTCATACCACCTCATATTCTTTTTGCAAAATAACAGTAATAGATTATATTGCCTTTAATAAGAAAAAATTGAAATTTGAGTAAAAAAAATGTCTACGAAAGAGGCTATTTATACAAATAAGAAACAGGTTAGTTGTAATGGAAAAGAAGCCCCATTCGATCACCCACTTGTCTATTTAGTAATTGATGAGACTAATGAGAAAGTGCAATGTCCGTATTGCAGTAAGATTTTTATACTTAAATCCTCTGAACATAAGAGCCAATGAGATCTAGATCATTTATTTTAGCTTCAATATGTACAATAGTACAATATTACGATTATCATCTATTTGGCTTTTTAGCTGCCAAAATATCAAAAGTTTTTTTCCATTCAGGAGATCCAGTAGTCCAATTGCTTAAAACCTATATGGTTATGTTTATAGCTGTGCTAGCGAAGCCAATTGGAGCACTGGTTCTTGGTAGGATAGGTGATATATATGGTAGATTTGCAACTGCTATTATAAGCCTATCTGGCACTGCAATAGCCTCTCTTGTTATAAGCTTAACTCCAGGGTATGAGAAAATTGGTATTTTTTCTGCCGTAATTTTGCTTCTAGCTAGGATGGCAGTGTCTGGTCTTGTTTCTTCTGGTACGGACGGGATTAGAATATATATTTTTGAAAAAATAGGAGCCTCTAAGCAATGTCTTGGGAATGGTATGGTTACATTCTCTACCCAAGTTGGGTCGTTTCTAGCTACTGTTTCAGCATGGTTTTTTACTCTTGATTTTATGCCGGATTACTCATGGCGAATAGCTTTTATGATAGGTACCTTACTTGGCGGAATGGTAATTATTATCAGGATGAATCTTGAAGTTATGAGCGATAATGATAATAAGAATGATCCTGAATATGATATTTATAGAGAGCAGAAGACACTGCATATTGCTTTTCAAAATTGGAAATTATTTTTGCGCTGTGCTGTGCTTGCAGGCTGTATAGGAAGCACGTACCAATTTATTATTATTTTCTTTGGTACGTATAATTTTGAAATACTAAAGCTCGTTGAGCATTCAAAGATGCAGTTCTATACAATAGTTGGTGTCGTTGTATATATGGTTTTTTCTGTAATTGGTGGCCTATGTGCAGATTTTTTTGGTCGTATTAAGGTTGCAAATCTTAGCGCGGCAATATTATGTGTTATAACTTTGATTTTTAGTTATTTTTTATCAAGAGGAAGTTTTTCTTTAAGCGCATTTTTATTTATCAATATTTTACTACCATTTATAACAATGCCTGCTCTTGCCTTTGTAAAGCAAGCAATCCCGCCAGTTTATAGATACAGGCTTTTTAGTTTAGCTCATGCAGTAGGCTCAATCGCAATCTCAGCTCCAACAGCTTACGCTTCCACTTATTTCTATTATAAAACCCATATAACCTGGATACCAATGGTGTATTTTTTTACAACAGTAATATTGATGATATTTACTATTAATTCTCTCAAAAAAACTTAACCAGGTCCAAAATTAACCGCACCATCTGCGCACGCAATTTAATTTGGGGATTGATTTATAATAGATGGCTATCTTTTCTTTAAGAATGAATGATGTATAATAGTTGTTTGCTTAATTTTTGAATAAAATGCCTTGTCTTATATGTTTATAGATTGAAAATTAGTTGTTCTGCTTGTATCTTTCTTCAAAAACAAGGAAGAAATGACCACGCGCAAATGTCTCTTAATTGATTCTTACGGTTTTATTTTTAGGGCATTTCATGTGCAGCCACCTTTAACTTCGCCAGAAGGTAAGCCTGTAGGTGCAATTTATGGTTTTGCTTCCATGCTTATAAAATTACTGCAAGAACATAACCCTACTCATGTAGCTGCAGTATTTGATACTGGAGGCAAAAATTTTCGTCATGATTTATTTTCTGATTATAAGGCTCATAGGCTCGAGGTTCCAGCTGATCTTATAGCTCAATTCCCTATGATGCGAGATGTGGCTGCAGCTTTTAACCTCAAAGCTCTCGAGCTTAATGGTTACGAAGCTGACGATGTGATTGCAACTCTTGCTAAAAAATTAGCTTCTGAAGATGAGGAAGTTATTATTGTTTCTGCGGATAAAGATTTAGCGCAATTAATGAATGGAAAAATCAAAATTTTTGATCCGACAAAGAATAAATTTATATCTGAAGTAGATATTGAGGAAAAATTCGGCGTTGGTCCAGATAGAATTAGAGATGTTTTAGCTTTAATTGGGGATAAATCAGATAATATTCCTGGGGTGCCTGGTTTTGGCCCGAAAACGGCTTCTGAATTAATAAACAAATTTGGAAGTTTTGATAAGCTAATTGAAAATTATTCCCAGATAGAATCTGGTAGAAAAAGAGAAATATTTAGAGAGAATATTGAAAAAGCAAAATTATCATATGATCTTGTAGAGTTAAAATCAGATTTGAATTTGGGTGTTGAAGCTTCAGATTTGCTTTGGGCTAAGGCTGATATTAATAAGCTTCAAAGTTTCCTATCTTCACTTGGTTTTAAATCATTGCTTGGTAGAGTCTCTAAAATATCTAATCAAGTTCAAGCTGAATTTCAATTAGGTCCTATTCAAACGAAAGCTAATTCTTCAGCTGAGAATGTGGATATTTCTTCTAATCTTGATGATATATCGGGTTCGGCAATCTCGTGCGGATATATATCTTTATTAAATGAAAATGAAAATATACTCATTGAGAGTCATGGTAAATTATTCAGAATTTCTAACATATCTCAAATTGAAAAGCTGCTGCAAGATGATTCGATATTAAAAATATTATATAATGTAAAGGAGTGGGGGGCTGTACGTGAGCTGAGGTCTTATGCGGATATTTCCATAATGGCTTATGTATTATCAGCAGGTTTAACTCAATCAGATCTAAGTGGGCTTGTATCTAGATATACTCAAGAGGCAACTTCTGATGCTGTTGCATTATGCAAGAATATGAAGAAATTGCATGATATTCTTCAAGCTGAATTATATAGAGAAAAATCTTTAAGCCTATATTTAGATATTGATTTGCCAATCTCAAAAATCTTAAATGGAATAGAGAAAGCTGGTGTAAAATTTGATGTTGAATTGTTAAATAAATTATCCCAAGAATTTGAAGTAATACTCGCTGAGCTTCAGGAGAAGATTTTTGTAATAGCTGGTATGAGATTTAATATAGGATCGCCAAAACAGCTTGGAGAAGTTCTATTTGAACATTTAAAACTTCCTACTGGCTCTAAAAATGTAAAGACTCAAACCTATTCAACTAATGCTGAAGTTTTAGAGTTATTGCAAGAAAAAGGTTTTGAAATTGCTGATCATTTGCTTAAATGGAGACAAATTTCAAAACTAAAAAATACTTATACAGATTCTTTACCAAAAATGGTAAATGAGAAAACTGGAAGAATTCATACTACTTTACTTCAAACTTCAACATCAACCGGAAGATTAAGCTCTACAGAGCCAAATCTTCAAAATATCCCAATTAGAACAATTGAGGGTGCTAAAATCCGTAGTGCTATTATAGCTAGCGAAGGTAAGAGATTAATTTCAGCCGATTATTCGCAGGTCGAACTTAGAATTCTTGCTGAAATTGCTGATATATTGGAGTTGAAACAGGCTTTTTTGAATGACCAAGATGTTCATAGTAAAACAGCAGCGCAAATATTTAATATAGATATAAATACTGTAACATCAGAGCAGAGACGAAAAGCAAAAGCAATCAACTTTGGTATAATCTATGGAATTTCAAGCTTTGGTCTTGCAAAGCAACTTGGAATTTCCCGCATTGAAGCGAAAGAATATATTGAGAAATATTTTATAGCTTATCCAGGTATTGAAGCCTATATGCAAAGAACAAAAGAATTTGCAGAGAAAAATGGTTTTGTTGAAAATTATTTTGGTAGGAAGTGTTTTATACCTCAAATAAATAGCAGTAATCACGCTATGAAAAACTTTGGAGAAAGAGCTGCGGTTAATGCCCCAATTCAGGGAGCTGCTTCAGATATTGTTAAAATTGCAATGATTGAGGTGGATAGAATGTTAAGGGAAAACAATTTTCAAACCAAAATGATACTCCAAATTCATGATGAACTTTTATTTGAAGCTATGGATGATGAGGTAGAGAAGGTTATTCCATTAATTAAAAAATCCATGGAAAACGTAGTGAAATTTAGCGTAAAATTAAGAGTAGATATATCTGCAAATTTTTGAAGGGCTCAAAATATTGACAAGTAAGTTGATTGCAACTAATAATTGAGTATTAGATAGGGAGAATAGATGGCTATAATTTGTAGTAATGCGCAGGAAGCATTAGAAGGTATCATCAAAGATGATATGGTGATAATGGCTGGTGGGTTTGGCTTGTGCGGCATTCCAGAAAATTTAATTTTAGCAATAAAAGAAAGTGGCGCAAAGAACCTAACTTTAATTAGTAACAATTGTGGTGTAGATGATGCAGGTCTTGGAATTCTTCTCAGTAATGGACAAATAAAAAAAATGATAGCTTCATATGTTGGAGAGAATAAAACATTCGAAAGGCTTTATTTAGACGGGACATTAGATGTTGAGTTAAATCCTCAAGGGACTCTTGCCGAAAGAATTCGTGCAGCAGGCTCAGGAATTCCAGCTTTTTATACAAAAACCGGTGTAGGTACTGTTGTTCAGGATGATAAAGAAATGAAAATTTTCGATGGGAAAGAATATATACTGGAAAAGGCATTGCATGCAGATCTTGCAATCATCAAAGGGTGGAAAGCTGATAGAGCTGGAAATATTATATATAATAAAACTGCAAGAAACTTTAACCCCATAATGGCAACGGCTGCAAAAATCACCTTATGTGAAGTTGAAGAAATTGTTGAAATTGGTCAGTTAGATTCAAATTCAATAGTTACTCCTGGAATATATATTGATAGGTTGTTTCAAGGTGTTAGATATGAGAAAAGGATAGAAAAATTAACTATTCGCGAGAGGGAATAATATGGCTTGGACAAAAGAAGAAATGTGCGAAATCACGGCTTTACTTGAACTTAAAAACGGCATGTATGTAAATTTAGGTATAGGTATGCCAACAAATGTTCCAAATTATATACCAAAGGATATGAAAATAATATTTCAAAGTGAGAATGGTATGCTTGGTAGCGGTCCATTTCCCTATGAAGGAGACGAAGATCCTGATCTTATAAATGCTGGAAAACAGACTATTACTGAGCTTCCAGAAAGTAGTTATTTCAATAGCGCAGAATCATTTGCTATGATTAGAGGTGGGCATGTTGACCTTACGATTTTAGGCGGTATGCAGGTTTCAGAAGAAGGAGATCTTGCAAACTGGACAATACCAGGAAAAATGCTCAAAGGTATGGGTGGCGCTATGGACTTAGTAGCAAATACTCAAAGAGTTGTAATTATAATGGAACATGTTGCAAAAGATGGCTTTACTAAGGTTGTTAAACATTGCACATTACCTCTTACTGGAAAAAAAGTAGTAGATAGGCT
>CAYPDX010000051.1:0-9178 GCA_964409695.1 uncultured Rickettsia sp.
ATGTACGCCTGTTATTCGTGATGTAGCTCCTTTTGCTGCAGTGACTTCAGAAAGATCTGGTATTGAAGGCATGAATTTACTTGGGTTAAAAAGAAGAGGCTTTGACAAAGAAGATATATTGAATCTTCAGAAAGCTTTCAAAAAGATCTTTTTTGAAAATGATGGAGATATGAAACAAGCCATAGTCTCTGTTACAGAAGGATTTTCTGGCAATATTTTAGTAAAGCAATTGCTTGATTTTATGAATGCTGAAACTAGCCGCTCCTTTACCACAGCAAATAAAAAATAAAAATATATGCGACTTTGTATCATAGCTGGTTCTGGAGATTTACCAATAGATGTAGCAAATGAAGCTAAAGACAAAGGTATTTACACAACTATAATACCCATTGAATCATTCGCAGATCAGAATTCTTTCAAAGAATATGTAAATGTAGAAACTATACCTATTGGAAAAATTGGAAGAGCATTTAAATTTTTGAAAAAGCATAATATATCTCATATATTATTTGCAGGTTCTGTAAAGCGCCCTTCTCTTTCATCCATTATTCCTGACCTTGAAGGTACAAAATTACTTGCACGGATTTTAAAAAATAAATTTCTAGGTGATGATACTTTACTTAAATGCGTGATAGGGTTTTTTGAAGAAAATGGGTTTCAAATTATTAGTCCTACTGATATTTTATCATTAAATATAAAGAAATCTGGCTCTATAACAAACTCAACACCAAGTAAGGCAGAGCTAAAAGATATAGAAATTGGCGTATCAACTAGCCACCGTTTAAGCGAGCTTGATATAGGGCAATCTCTACTTATATCAGAAGGTAGGATTATTTCTGTAGAAGGTGCAGAAGGTACAGATGGAATGATAAAACGTTCAAAAGAATATGTAACGCCAAAAAAATCAATATTAGTAAAATTACCGAAATTAGGTCAAGATACGCGCATTGATATGCCTACAATTGGCCCAAAAACGATTGAACTTATGCATAAAAACAATATTGCAGGTATTGCTATAGATAAGAATGTTCTTGTTTTATCTATGCAAGAGACTATTGATATAGCAAATTTATACTCTATATATATTTACATAATTGAAACTGAGGAAATATGAGAATTGATAAAATTAGCGCTGGCAAAAATGTGCCAGAAGAAATAAATGTGATCATTGAAATTCCAATGAATAGCGACCCGATTAAATATGAATTTGATAAAGAGAGCGACGCGATTTTTGTAGATAGATTTATTCCTGTTTCAATGGTATATCCGTGTAACTATGGATTTGTACCTCATACATTATCAGGAGATGGAGATCCAATTGATGTACTCGTTATCTGCTCTCATTCTGTTATCCCTGGATCTGTTATCAAATGTCGCCCAATTGGAGTGCTCTTAATGGAAGATGAATCTGGAGAAGATGAAAAAATTCTAGCAGTTCCAATTTCAAAAATTGATATTGCTATGGATAAAATAAACAAGCCACAAGATCTAGGCGATGCATTGCTACATAAGATTGTACATTTCTTCGAACATTATAAAGATCTTGAAAAAGGTAAATGGGTGAAGATTCTGGGGTGGAATGATGCAACAAAAGCAAAAGAGCTTATTCTAGAGGCTGTAGATAGAAATGAGAAACACGATATTCTAGAAGGGCTAGAAAAAAATGGGAAATAGTATTATTTCCACATTTAAATCATTTAATAAAAAACATGCACAATGAAAAAATATATAAAGATTTCTCTGATACCGATTATCATTTTTTCTTTTGCTCTCGTTATATTTATTGCATCTACACTCTATTTAGAGCTAAAACGCACACACCCAACCTACCAATCAAAAATTAATGATGTGCGTGATGTCAATTCTAAAGTTTGGCTTATAAGCTACGCTGATGGGAATGATGTAAATTTAATAAATCAAAATTTGCTGGATCACTCAGCAATAGGCAAAGGCGTTGATATTATTTGGAATTTTTCTAAAAAAGATATAGATATTAATTTTGCTAAAAAAAATGAGTGGATCCTCTCACAAAAAAGAGGTGTAGGCTATTGGTTATGGAAACCTTACACTATTCTTAAAACCATGGAAATCGCTCCAGAGAATGATATAATTTTATATCTTGACGCGGGTATAAAAATCCTAAAGGACTTGACTCCTCTTATTAATCTTACTAATCAACATGATATGATTCTTTTTAAGAATATCAATAATAGACACTGGATGAAACATGATACAATGGTCTATCTTGGTTTTGATAATGAATATTTAGATAAGCCACAGTTGGCAGCCAATATATTAATAATAAAAAATACAGAAAAAAATCGTGCTTTTATAAAAGAATGGCTTAGAATTTGCGAGCTACCTCAAATAATCTCAAACCTACCAAGCAAGCATAAAGAATATGATGATCTATTCGAACATAGACACGATCAAGCAATATTAACATTATTATATTATAAGAATCCAGAAGGAAAATATCTTGTAGATATGGATGAGACCAGTCAGTATTTTAGAGTTCATAGACGCAGAGATATGAAATTTAATAGCGGACTTTTTGAACCTGAAAAACTAGCTCCAGAAAAAACATACGCCAAACAAGTTATTTATTATCTAATGAAAATCGAAGATTGGTTTAAGAAATTATCCAATTAAAAAGTGACTGCATCTATGTTTTAATTTGAGAAAGTTCAAACCCAAAGAATTTTAATGCAATAATCTGCTGTAGCTTCAATAAATCCTTTTCAGAGTAGCAATGATAATTATTTTCTAACCGCAAAGAAGGTTTAAGCAAATCTTTTGTGTCATAAAAATGCAGAGTTTGCACTGATACTCCTGTTAGTTTGCTTAAATCTTTAACGTACCATTTAATCATCATTTCTCTCCTTAAAATAGATAATGAGGTATATAATAACTATAGGGTCAAGAAATATTTTTATCTATTTAAAAATGGGCAGCTATCTAGCTACAAATCCCAGAGGTCAAACAAAAGAATCATGCTATCAAAACCTGCTCATTACGCACCAACCTCAACACGATCCTTATTCAATAATCTATCAGGATAATTACCAGCAACTTTCTCCAGTTTTTCAAAATGATTCAATCCAAAAGCAAACGCTAAGCTTGTTGGAAACATTATCATTAGCACACCAAAATGCCCAAAATATTCAACCAAATAAACAAGGCTAAAAGATGTAACAACATACATTAGCGCGCGAGAAAGTGCAAATATCCAGCTCGTGTAGCTAAAACGCTTAAAAATGGGAAAGTGATTAATGTATATAGATATAGCTGGCAATGCTTGTGGATTAAATATCATAAAAGCGCACTGTATTAATAATACATGTAATGGGCTTGTAACAGAATTTAACAAAAATGGTAGCATTAAGGCTAGTACCCAAAAAACCCTCAATCTGAATTTCGCAATTTTTAGGGGGTATATTCTATAACATAGAAAAGTTAAAGTTATATAAACCAATAAATGGACTATTGAAACTAAAAGATTGTGATGAATTATTTGCTTTACTGAGTATTTAAATGAATTTTTTAATATGTTACTGCAATGCATATATGTAAAATAGAAAGATACAGGCCAGGTACAGTTAATAAAGAAATAGGCAATAGATGTTACTCTACTAACTTTTTCATTCAGTAAACTATTACTTTCCACCTTGCTTCTATCTATAGAAATTTTATTTTCTACATTATCAAGAGTCTCTTTTAATTGACGTTTTGCATCAGCAAAATCGGGCGCCTCTCTAAGAGAAGTTCTCGCTACTACACCAATTAATGCAACACCAGCACCACAAATAAATACATGTCTCCAATTAAAATTATAACTTGTTACAAGAGATGCAATAATTAGTGCCACCAGAGTCCCGAAGCTCGAAAATGTAGACATTAATGCAACTACTGGATATTGGATAGGTGGTTTTGTAGATTCTGTTAAATAGATCTCAGCACCCATTATTTCCCCCATAGAAGACATGCCCTGCACTATTCTACAGATTGTTAGTAACCAAGAGGCTGTTATTCCTACTTGCTCATATGTTGGAATATTAGCCATCGCGTAGGAAGATAGGGACATCAAAGTTATAGTCATAATAACAGTAGACTTCCTGCCAATATTATCTCCTATATAACCAAAAATTAACGCTCCAATTGGTCTAAAAACAAAAGTTGTACAGAATGCAAAGGCTGACAATAGTGCGGTTGCGTGTGGATCAGCTTTAGGAAAAAATAATTCATTTAATAAAACCGCCATATGGATATATAGCATCAAGTCCAAATATTCAAGAAATGTACCAATAGACAATAAACCTATCTCCTTTTTTTGCTCCTTAGTCAACAATGAATAAGTCGATATGTTTTTCATAATTGACCAATCTTAAGAGAAAAGCTTACGTAAATACACTCTATAATTCTTATCTATTCTATCATGCAAATTCTTTAGAAAACTTCCTTCTCTAACTTATAAAAATGAGCTAATCCATATGAATAACCAATTATCATAGGAATCACAATGACCCAGAGACCAAAGTAACCAAAAGATTCATGCAAATAGACAATACCAAATGATGTGATTATGTACATAAATGCACGTGACAAAGCAAATGTAAAGCTTGCATTGGTAAATCTTCTGAGAACAGGAAAATGTATAAAAAAAATCGGTATTGCCGGGAGATTATCAAGTGCAAGCAAAATAATAATTGACTGTATTAACATTAATTCTAAAGGAGATTCTAATGAGTTAAGCCATAATGGACAAATAAGCATAAATACTGAAAACATAATAAGTTTATATTTTAAAATTTTTAGAGGATAGACTCTTGCACTCAGGAAAATTAGCATTACAACGCTAAAAAGTTGAACAAGAGCTATAAAAAAATTGTGATATATAACCTCTGAACTCGTGTAGTGAAAAACTTGCTTTAAAATATCTCCACTATATACGTATGTAAAATAGAAACATACTGGCCAAGGACACTGTATTAGAAAGTAAGATAGGAAGGTTTTAAAAGATGTTTTTTCTTTATATACAGCATTACTAGTATTTTGAAGTAATACCGCAGCCTTTCCGAGACCATCATTATTTGACGATGTAATAGCATTCTTTATTCGCCTCGTCACATCTGCAAACTCTGGAGTCTCTCTAAGTGTTGTTCTTGCTGTCGAGCCGATAAGAGCTATGATAGCTCCAATCCAAAATGCATGCCTCCAGTTTAATCCATATTTTGTTACAACCATTGAGGTTCCAAGTGCGACAACAGAGCCAAAAGCTGCTGAAAAGCCCACCAGAGCCACTATCGGATATCTTCTTGGCGCAGGGAACATTTCTGTTAAATATAATTCAGCGCCAATTATCTCGCCCATTGAGGCGACACCTTGCATTATTCTACAAATTGTTACAATCCATGATGCCATTATACCGATTGAATAATAATCTGGTACGGTAGCCATTATAACACAAGAAACTGCCATCAGCATTGTCGTTATAACTACGGTAGCTTTTCTTCCTATATTATCACCAATATAACCAAATATAAGAGCGCCAAACGGCCTAAATACATAGGTAGAGCAAAATGCAAAAGCAGATAATAATTGGGCAGTGTGGTAGTCTGTTTTAGGAAAAAACAAGTCATTTAATATTACAGACATATGTACATATAACATTACGTCAAAATACTCTAGGAACGTCCCTACTTGTAATAAACCAATGGTCTCTCTCTGCTCACGTTTCATAGAGGAAAATTTAATCATGATCATATTCCCGAATAAATTAACTTTCGATATAATATATAGAGTTTTAAAGCAACAAATGTAACCTTTTAGTAGATTAAAGGACAATAATAGCTGAATCTTTCAAACAACCACTAGTTGTCTTATGCAAAAGACTAGCATCTATGATTACATTACGCAACTACAAAATTTGAACTATTCTAGTATTTTATAGGATTTCTAAAATTAAATCAGACAAATTATTTTTAAGGTGACTCTGAGCAAAGCGAAGAGCGTCGTATGCTTATACTTAACAAGCTAGTAAAGAGCAAGCGCCAGCAAAAATCGTTTGGATCATTTAATCAGGGAAAGGGTATAAAGTGTTGGTCTTGGCGTAGATACATTGGATAATTTAAAATGAGAAATGATATAAAAAAAGCTCGCATTTTCATACGAGCTCTCAAATATATCAAAAAAATACTTTTAAACTTCTGTTCCTAAAACTTTATGTTTTAGTTTAGCAGCTAATTTGCTAACTGTTCTTGCAGCCGTTCTTTTTGCAACAACACCTCGAGTAACACCCTTAAAAACTTCAGATTGAGCTTTTACAAAAGCAAGCTGAGCTTCTTCATTAGATGCGCCTTTAATCGCAAGCAAAACTTTCTTTAAGTAAGTTCTGATACGAGTTGTTCTGCTTTTATTTATTGCAGTTCTTTTCTTAATCTGTCTTAGAGTCTTCTTTGCAGATAAATGATTTGCCATTTGACTATACTATTTTTCATTAATTACTTTAAGTTCTTCTTTAGCACCGAGCTGAGCTCCTTTTGCACTTACATCTCTTTCTACAAATTCGATATAAGCTACCGGAGCATCATCTCCATATCGGAAACCAGCCTTTAAAATTCTAGTATATCCACCTGGTCTTTCTTTATATCTTGTACCTAATATAGAGATAAGTTTCTCTACAGCAGAATGATCTCTGATTTTAGAAATCAATCTTCTTCTAGCTGTTAAGTTTGCATCTTTAGCAAGTGTTACAAGTTTTTCAACATATCTTCTTAGTTCTTTTGCTTTGGGAAGAGTCGTTTTAATTTGTTCATGAGTGACAAGCGAAATAGCCATGTTTGCAAACATTGCCATCCTATGTGTACTTGTTCTATTTAACTTTCTTCCAGCTATCTTATGACGCATCTTTTATAACCTATTAATAAGGATCTTCGTATTTTTTAGCAAGCTCTGCTAAATTCTCTGGTGGCCATCCTTCGATGTCCATCCCAAATTTCAATGAATAACTCACTAAAATTTCTTTAATCTCATTTAGTGACTTACGACCAAAATTTGGTGTTTTAAGCATTTCTGCTTCAGTTTTAATAACAAGATCACCAATATAAACAATATTATCGTTTTTAAGACAGTTCTGAGACCTAACTGATAACTCAAGCTCATCTACCTTCTTAAGTAAGACTGGATTGAATGGTAACTCTTCTAGAACTTCTTGAGCATCTTCTTCAACATCTTCGAATGTTATGAATGGTTGAAGTTGATCTTGTAAAATTCTTGCTGACAATGCTACTGACAAGTCTGGTGTTACAACACCATTTGTCTCAATTAACATTATCAATTTATCATAGTCAGTAACTTGACCAACCCTAGCATGTTCAACTTTATAAGATACAGTTCTAACTGGGCTATATAGACCATCAATATGGATAGTACCCATTGGTTGATTTGAATCTCTAGCACTCATTGCAGGAACATATCCTTTTCCAACTGTACATGTAAGATCCATATTGAGATTTGATCCTTTTGCAAGGTTACATATTACTTGATCTTTATTTAAAATCTCAACATCTTGATTTACTTGAATCATTCCCGCTGTTACAACACACGGACCAACAGCTGTTAGCCTGAGAGTCTTAGGCTCTGGTGTATGCATCTTAACAACTACTGACTTTAGATTTAGAACTACATCAGTAACATCTTCTTTTACACCTTCAATAGATGAAAATTCATGCTCTACACCCTCTACACGCATAGCTGTTATTGCAGCTCCTTGTAGAGAAGATAATAAAACTCTTCTTAGAGCATTCCCAAGAGTGTTTCCATAACCTCTTTCTAGCGGCTCAATGACAACCTTTGCTATATGTGGTCTTTTTTCATCTACACCAACACTAACCTTACTAGGTTTAATCAATGAATTCCAATTTCTATTTAATGACAACATAATTTACTACTACCTAAAAGATTATACTCTTCTTCTTTTTGGTGCTTTACAACCATTGTGAGCAACTGATGAAACATCTGTTATCGTAGTCACGATAAAATTTTGATTGAAAACAGCTCTCAAAGCTGACTCTCTTTGAGATCCTGCGCCCTGTACCTTTATAGACAAAGTTCTAAGACCATGTTCTTTAGCATCTATAGCAGCCTTATCAACTACTACTTGAGCAGCGAATGGAGTTGCTTTTTTTGCTCCTTTAAAACCGTTTGCACCAGAAGATGAACACGCAATTGTGTTTCCCTGAACATCGGTAAAAGTAACAATTGTATTATTGAATGTTGCCTTAATATGGACAATACCCAATGATATATTTTTTCTCTTCTTCTTTTGCTTTAAAGCTGCAGAACTCATATTTTAACCTTACTTAGTAACTTTTTTCTTACCAGCTATAGCAACCGCCTTACCCTTTCTTGTTCTTGCGTTCGAATGGGTGTTTTGCCCCCTCACTGGGAGCTTGCGTATATGCCTAAGCCCTTGATAACAACGAATATCTTTTTTCTTCTTGATATTCAAGGACACTTCCCTACGTAAGTCTCCTTCTACGATATGCTCTTTTTCTATAACGGAACGCAATGATACAAGTTCCTCATCTGTAAGATCTTTCACGCGCTTGTCCTCGTGGACTTTTGCTGCATGACAAATCTTGTGAGAAAGAGTTCTTCCAATCCCATGTATATATGTAAGCGAAATTAATAGACGCTTATTTGTAGGTATATTTACATTAGCTATCCTTGCCACAATACTAACTCCAGTACGTAATATATGAAAAGTGATAATATTTAAATATTATCTAAAGTCAACCGTTTTTTACAGCTGAAACTATTTGTTTAGTAACGTTTTCAATGGCTTCATCAGCATTTACTACTGAAAGTCTATTTCTTTCGTTATAAAACTCTAGAATTTGGACTATTTGTTCTTCAAACTTTGTTATTCTTGTAACTAGAGAATCAACATTATCATCAGCTCTATATTGAAAATTTGAGCCATGACACTTATTACACTCTCCTTCTTTTATAAGAGTATTATATTTATTATAGATCTCACCACAATCTAAGCAATTAAATCTTCCCTCAACTCTATGCTTTAATTTTTCAACATCTATTTTAAAATGAATAACCTTATAGCTACCTGTGTAGATCTCTACTAAAAATTTAGCTTGAGCCAAAGTTCTAGGAAATCCAT
>CAYPDX010000052.1:0-8115 GCA_964409695.1 uncultured Rickettsia sp.
ATGTATAATAGATCTAAAAATATTCCACAAAATTTTGTATTATCTTTTACTAAATTTATATCAGCATTCCCTTTTATAAGTCTCTGAAATGCGAATAGGGTTGTGGTGTCTGGTTTTTGACGCACATTTGGCATATGAAGCGGTCTGATACCTTGGAAGTCTGAGGCATTTATATCAGCGCCGAAATCTATTAGCGCTTGTACCACTTCACTATCTTCAGCATAATGAAGCGGTGTCCTCCCCTCATTGTCTTTCGCGTGTACATCAGCGCCGAAATCTATTAGCGCTTGTACCACTTCACGATTTCTAGCATAATGAAGCGGGGTCCTCCCCTCATCGTCTTTCGCGTGTACATCAGCGCCCTGACCTATGAACGCTTGAGCTTTTTCAAGAGTGCCACACAAATGAAGTGGTGTTCTACTACAATTGTCTATTGCGCGTACATCAGCACCAGAATTTATGTATAACTGTACTATTTCCGCATTATTAGAATAATAAATCGGGGTTCTACCAAAGCAGTCTGTTACGTGTATATCAGCACCAGAATTTATGTATAACTGTGCTATTTCCGCATTATTAGAATAATAAATCGGGGTTCTAGCAAAGCAGTCTGTTACGTGTATATCAGCGCTGAAATTTATCAGGATTTGTAGTACTTCAGCATTTTTAGCAAGAAAAATCGGAGTTCTATCAGCATAGCCTTTCGCATGGGCATCAGCACCCGCTGCTTCCACTAAAAACCAAACTATTTCAGCGGTTGGAGCATAAAAAATCGGTGATTGACGCAAACAGTCTTTTGCGTGTACATTAGCACCAGCAGCTACGAGGTCAAAAGCTAGTAATAAATTACCTGATTTTACTGCTTCAAATAGATCTGCGTTTAATGCATCAATCCAATAGAATGATGGGAGCATGGCACCTAAAGCTTTTAATAATAAATTACCGCAGCTTTCTACAACACCATCTAGAGCTATGATTTCATGTTTAATAAGAGTAGATGCTAACTCCAATAGACCCCTATCATATAAACATCCTAAAACTGTAGAATTAATATATTTTGCATCTACCTTACCGCACCCAGCTTGCGATCTAAATTTATATTCAATAATATCTTTTATTTCTGGCCTTGAAAAAATATTTACCATTTTTTGTAGTGGGATAGCACCAGCAGCATCTTCTCTAAATAGGTCATTATCCTTTATTACTGCAAGTACTAATTCTTTATTACGACTGATAATTGCGCAGTCAAGCTCACTATATCCGAGTTCTTCATAATTAGCTGGAACTCCAGGTAAATATTTTATAAGTAAGTGAGCTGAAGCAGGGTCTAGAGCCCTAGCATAATCAAATGCTTTTAACATTGCTTCTGGGTAAGATGTTTTTATTTTTACTAATACATCACTATAACCTGCTTTTGCCGCTCCCACAATTACTTCTGGATTTTCATTTATAAGACTTTCATATACTGCTTTAACATAAAAATTTTGACTTATATTATCTTCTATTTTTCTGCGGCCAAAATTAAGCGTGCCAAGAAAAGTAAGCATACCAAGAATATTATTTCTCAAAGATTCATTGAATGACAGTAAATCAGAAATGTTTACTATCTTTAATAGATTTAAAAATACTACAGAGAAAGCAACATCATCTTTTATTGAATTTACATCAGCTCCATGACTTATCAGCACTTGAGCTACTTCAGGGGTTACTCTCGAATGAAGCGGCGTATTGTCAAAAATGTCTTCTGCATTTACATCAGCTCCATGACTTATCAGTACTTGAGCTATTTCAGGGGTTCTACACAAATGAAGCGGTGTATTGCCATAAGAGTCTCTCGCATGGACATCAGCGCCACCAGATACGAGGTCAAAAACTAGTGATAAATTACCTGATTTTACTGCTTCAAATAGATCTTCATCCAATGACATTACTATACTTATTTAAATTAGGTTATTTAATATAACGCAAAATAATATATAAGTAAATATTTTTTAGGCGGCCCATTCAGGCTTGAAATTGCCCTCGATTGGACTTTGCCTACCAACGTTTCTGTAAGTAACTTTGAGGGCTCTGTCGCATCTGTTGAAACCTACACGTAGACGTGCTAAATTAGTATATGTCTGCTTGCAGCTCATCTAAATCGTTATAAAACTTCTTGCGGAAGAGAATATTATAGCATTTCTCTTGCATGGTTTTATGAAATCTCTCACATATACCATTAGTTTGAGGACTATAAGCCTTCGTTTTAGAGTGATCTATGTCTTCTATACCGAGATCTCCATATCTCAATACATAATGTTCATCACTTGGAATCGTTGAAAAGTAGTTTTCTTAATTTGTTTACCTGCTTTATATATTGATGATTAGAATCTAAGTCAGGATAATGCTTTAATATATCATTACTACGCTCTAATAATGATAAAGCTTTCAATCTATTATTGGTATAATAAGCTAATAGTGTTAAATCTATTAGAACATTTGCTACCTCAGGATGATTATTATTTATTCCATAATAGCTCTGTTTTTCTTCTAGGCTTTCTTCTAATAGCAATGTAGCTTTATCATAATAACCAAGTAGTGTATATACTCTACCTAAAGTGTTAAGTGTTGAAGCTATTTCTATATGTTTTCTAGTTCCATAATAGCTTTCTTGAATCCTTAATGCTTCTTCTACCAACAGTTTAGCTTTATCATAATTTTCTAAGTGCATATAAATTTGACCTAATGATAGAATTGTTATTGCAATTTCTATGTGTTTACGTGTTTTATAATAATGTTCTTGAAAATCTAAGACTTCTTCTAATATACTTTTTGCTTTACTATAATTACCTTGGCTTAAATGTACTGTACCGATATCTCTTAGTGTTAATAACGGTACTATATGAGAAAGCCCATAATAATTTCTTTGAATCTTAAGAGCTTCTTCGAACAAAGTTTTAGCTTTTTTATACTCTCCTAAAAAATGATATGGTTGAGCCAAAGCATTCAGAGTAAAAGATATTTCAATATGTTTGCGTGTTTTATAATAATGTTCTTGAAAATCTAAGACTTCTTGTAACAATAATTTAGCTTTATTATATTCTCCTGACAAAAAGTAAGAAGTACCTAAACGTCGTAAACTGACTACTAGGTCAATATGCGCTCTGGTTCCATAATAATATTCTTGAAATGCTACTACCTCTTCTAAAAGTGATTTAGCTTTTTTGTAATCCCCTAACCAAATATAAGCTCTTGCAAGAGCCCTATGTATGTAAGATATCTCAATATGCTTACGTGTGCCGTAATATTTCTCTTGAATAACTAAAGCTTTTTCCAATAGCTCTTTGGACTTATTATAATCACCTAACCATAAGTATGTTTGAGCTAGAGCACTAAGGGTGATTGCTATATTATGATTTTGATGTATACCATAATAGTTTTCTTGAATATCTAAGGCTTCTTCTAATAAGTCTTTGGCTTTGCTGTAATCTCCAAGTTTACGGTACGCATCTGCTATACATATAACTATTTGTACTCTATCAATTTGCTCTAAATATTCTTTGGTATAAGTTAAAAAATTTTCCATTTGTGGCAGTAACTGCTTTATAAATTCATAATCATCCGGTTTCTTATTTTCTAAGGGGTAAATGCTTTTTATAGTATTAATAGCTTTTTTAAGGACTATTTTTTGAGCATTAGGTGTAATATTTGATCTAATACAATCTTGTACTAAATGATGAATAGAAACAGAATTTGAAGAAGTTTTGATTAAGGAAAACTGTCTTAGAAGCTCGGTAACTTTATTTAGTTCAATTTCAGTTTTATTATCTGGAGTACCATATAAATATTCCATTAGAAGCTGCTTAGGAATATCAACGAAAGGCTCCATCTTCGAGTAAATAAAAAAGAGAATTATAATCAATTAATAGAATTTTTTAATAGGCATAATATTTCTCCAAACTTATATAAAGTGTCTAAAAATTTTATTTATGTTGATGCCAAGTTATCACCTATCATTTATAGCCATTTTCCATACATGGTTACAGAAAAAGACATGCCTATCGAATCATTTAATTTTTTTCATAGAGAAGGCGAAGAATACTATTTTTATTTTACCACTGAACAACTTTTAAATTACTTAGAAAAATTCTGTGATTATTATCTAAAAGGTACTTCTAAAGAAGGATATGTACTACGTCCAGCCTCAAATCGTGCTATAAAGTATGCAGATCGTGATCTTTATAAAAAAAACTCTTGAAAAAGATATGATTCAATTTAATCAAAGAGGGAAAAAACAAAAGTTTGTGACGAGCAAAACAATAATTACTTTGCAGTTGATTCCTAAAGTTAAAACTTATAATGGCAGTACAGCAAGCAAACCGAGAATCTTAAGCGCTTGTAATTTACAATTTATAAAAAAATAATAAC
The DNA here is from genome assembly GCA_964409695.1 of uncultured Rickettsia sp. Classification (GTDB taxonomy): domain Bacteria; phylum Pseudomonadota; class Alphaproteobacteria; order Rickettsiales; family Rickettsiaceae; genus JABDAD01. Next base: position 4,408 of record CAYPDX010000052.1, read on the forward strand.
TATAATTTATAGAACAGACCTTGTATTTAGAAGAGCGAATTGTATAATATACATTATGAAATGATTGCCTGGAATGGTATGTGTAAAGGTTAGAAGAGTCTGTTATCATAAGCGCAATTTATAGTCTCTCTGTCAAAATTGATAGAAGCCTTATGAGTAAAGGATATTGAGATATATTTATATTTTCAAATCCGTAAGAAAATGCTACAAATAGAGCATAAACATTACGGATTTGGGGTAAAATGCCGATAGAAAAAATAGAATTTTCTTAAAAGCAAGGCAGATTATTTTATGATAGTTTGACCAAAGAATTAAATCCCAGAAATAAATTATACAAACTAAGATCGTTAATAAATTGGTCAAGTTTGGAAGAAGAGATTTCCAGATTAGTTAATATTAGTGAAATTGGTAGGACAAGAAAAAGCATAAGAGTTTTGCTTGGGGTTTCGATGTTGCGGGCGATGTATAATTTTTCTGATAGTTTAACGAGTAATGAACTTGAGGAAAATGTATATTGGCAATATTTTTGTGGTTATGAATATGTGGATAATGAACTGAGTATTTCAGAAAGTAGCATTAGAAGATTTAGGAATATTTTGGGTGATGTTGGGTACAATATAATCTTAAAGGAGCTTGCGAGGATAGGTCTCAAGACTGGCGTTTATAAAAAAAAGATTTGGACTCGGCGATTATTGATACAACTGTACAGATTAAGAACATCAAGCATCCACATGACGCGTATTTACTTTAGGAGGCACGATCTGAGCTTGTAAAATTATGTCATAGTTTGAATATAAAACTGAATGACACATATGCGCTTAAGCTTAAAAGAGATACAATCAAACTGTGGAAATATAGGTAGCTTTGTTTTAGGTGTAAAATCTTTTCATGGCAATTCATATGATGGTCATACTTTGAATCAGACAATAGCTGAATTAGAGAGAACAACAGGACAAGAAGCTGGGGATATTTTTGTAGATCTTACGGATCGTGGTAACAACTATAGTAAGAAAAGTAAGGTTTATACGCCTTATACAAAGAAACAAATCACACCTGAAAAAGCCTATGCAGAAACGTAGGAGTGCTATAGAGCCATTGGTTAGGCATTTAAAAACTTTGGTCGTATGGGTAGAAATTATCTCAAAGGTATTATTGGAGATATAATAAATCTATTGATATCAGTTATTGGTTTTAATTTGCGAATTATTGCAAATAAGATTGTTCAGCGGACCTAGCAACAAATCATTAATTTATTAACGAAAACTACGATGAGAATCGTTAATAAAATCTTCTACCCGAAGCTTAAAAAAACATCTTTTTTTAGCCACGAAATCTTTGAATTTGTTAGAAAAATCCCTTTCTTTATAGCAACTTTTTGTAAAAAAATAGACAAATTTTTGATAACAAAGATTGCTCTATAAAAATTTACTCATTTTGACTGAGAGACTTCATAAAAGCAAAGACATGCAAAAGATGCTAGAAGATTCTGGGCATACTTTATTATACTTACCTCCTTATTCACCCGATCTCATTCCTATTGAGAAAAAATGGGCTCAGGCTAAACATATACGAAGAACCTTATCTTGTTCTATTGATTACCTATTCAAACTCCATCTAACGTAATTTTTTATACTGTGTTAGCTATAGTAGCACAGCCGCCATTGTGAGCAGAGAGCGGCAATACAGTAAAATAAAAAAAAGCCCCACGAATTAACGTAGGGTCTTTTTATTTTTAGTAAATACAGAAAAATTAGAAATTAAAGTCATCAAGTTCTGGTAAGGTTAAGCCACAGAGGTTATATCCATCTTCATTCTCCATTCTCTCTGCCATTGCGCGAGTTAGGGAAAGATTAAACACATCCCCTAAATGAACATTCATAGTTTTCGATTCAATATAAGCTTTAAAATTATCTTTAGCCGGAGTTAATTGCAGCATCATATCATGCTCAAAATTAGAGATTTTGCATTCTTTATCTTTATAAGCAAAACCTTCTTTTGCAACCATATCACCTAAATTTATTCTAAGAACATATTCTTTGTCTTCTTTAGCTATCTTAGTTTTGTAAGACATAGTGCAATTTTCTAAAGACATCTTACCATTTTCTAGTGCAGTAGGGTTCACTTTCAAAGTAACAATATTACCATCTAAAGTTAACATTCCATTACTAAAATCGCCAGAAATTATATTAGTGGATCCAGGCTGCGCTTCATCAAAAAAGCCGAATTGTTTGGTTCCAATATTCACTGGCTTTGCATTAGATTTAATTTCATAAGGCTGGTCAGGTGCTTGATGAGTAATCTGAAGACCAGTAGGAGATATTCTAAATGAAAAACTTCCAGTTGCTGCTATTTTCAAAGTCCCCATTTCCTTTGCGCTATGACTATCATCTCTTGGAAAAGCGCAATAAATTCTATTAGTAGATAAATACCCTATATACCAATTATACGCTTCTGCTCCAGTAGATAAATCAGCTATAGTTCTCAGACCGGTTACCTCAGGAGCAGTAACTGGCATCATAGATGCGCAGCCAGAAGCAACATCTTTCGAAGGCATCGATGAGCACCCACTCGCCATAGCTATGCTATCACACCCAGCTTCAGCCATAGAAACTGTAGAAGCGCTAGCAGATGGAACTGATGGTGTATTTAAGGTAATTGCACCCTCCACGTTCGTAGCAGTTGTGTTAAACTGCACTGAACCAAGCTCTGGGGTGTCAAATTCAAAACTAGACATTTTTAATTTAAAGCCTCCGATACCTACATTATAAGTTGTTATTCCTGGAGTATGAAAATACATATTTTCCAAATAATAATTTGGTAGAGTAAATCCTCTATATTCCATAGCAATAGCTTGTGATGCATCCATGCTAACATCTATTCCAGCAGCAGTAACCGTATAATGGGCAGATCCTAATATATTAAGGAGTCCAGAGCCAGTGTATGATGGAATAAAGTTCCCTTGATGACTAGCATGGCGCCCTCGCATAAGATCCATAGTCACTAATGTTGTGAATGTATTACATGGTATCGTCTGAGCGAAAATATGAATTTTAGTGCCAGCAGGATTTTGGATCAAATAACTACTTTGTGGATTAAAACTACTTGTTTCACTTTCTAGGTATCTTGTAAAATCATCAATTCTTCTAGACATAAAGCCTCTATATATTGTTAGAGTATGTATACTATATTAATTTTTATTAGATTTCAACAAGAAGGCCCATTCAGGTTTGAAAAGCAACAGAATGGATAAAAATTTGATTAATTGAGATATCAGGTAGATATTGACAGAGATCAGATGAGATAGTTAAATTCCGATTGTACAAAGAAAGGAATAACTGTCATGAGCACAAGGCGCAAGACTCATCTGACCCTAGAGGAAAGATGTCGTATTTTTGGACTAAAAGCAAGTGGATTTTCACTAAGGAAGATATCAACAAAATTAGCAGTAAATGTAAGTACAATCAGTAGAGAGGTTTCAAGAAACAGTAGTCAAGGAGCTTATAATCCAACCATAGCACATCAAATATCCAAGAATAGAAGAAGTGACTGCAATATAGGAAGATTCAGGTCCATGACACCAATGGTTCGTATTCGAGTAAAGCGATGAACAAAGAATAATAATGTGTCCTAACAAATTGGATGTACCGGTGAGTGTACTATTTGCTCACGAGATGACTCATGCTATAGATGATAGTTATGATGATAGAA
>CAYPDX010000053.1:0-8111 GCA_964409695.1 uncultured Rickettsia sp.
ACAATACTCTGTGTACAGCAGACTTACTTGTATCAATATTAAATCTCTCTCCTAACATAACCACTATCATATTAAGAGTTAGATTACAGTCTTCTTTTACCCATTTTAATATCGCAGAACAATGCTCATCTGAAAGTTTACTCTTCCTACCTCGACCCTTTTCATACGTCAGTGCATCTACTCCGCCACTCTCAAAGCTCTTAACCCAATTCCTCAATGTATTAGTTGCTATATCAAATACTTTAGCAACTGCATTTACTCCATGTTCTTTTGCTGAAATAATTGCTCTAAGTCTAAGTGCAATTCGATTTGTCTCTCCAATCTTGCTTAGTGCCTTTACCGCATCTTCATACAGTTCTTTTGTTATTAATGTAGTACTCATGCTCATTTCTTTACCTATATTCATTATAGATATTATCATACTACATTACTTATAAAAAGTATAGTCTTTCTACGCAATTATATTCGGGAAATGGTATAAAACCTCAAAGTTACAGAGAAAAAATTTCTTTTCTTAAAAAAAATAATAAGACTTTAATATTTGTAGATTAGATAGTAAACTAGTCTTGAAAAAAGATAAGAGCTTATATGCTAGAAAACAATAAAGATTCTATTAGTAAAATATTTGGTGAAATTAATGGAGATGTTCGCCACTCCCGCGTTAGTGAACAGAATGCAAATAACAAAGCAGTGGATTTTAGTAATCACGAAGTTTCACTTTTAGGCGATACGGTTAGATCGTCGAGTGAGAGTGAGCTTACTATACTTGGGCGTGAACTTGCTAAATATAGGGCAGATGTACCAAGCTCTGGGAATATTAATTTACCTAATAAAGTAGTAATAGAAAAAGGGCATTCAAAATAATAGCACTTCTCAGATTAAATGAGAAATGCTACATTCTAGGTTTGGTGTTATAATTTAAATCCTACGCCAATAGCAGCCACAGTCGGATCCATTTTTGCTTTTGAGACAATTTGAGACCCATTGGCAGCTTGAACGAAAGCTTTGTTATATCTAATTTTTGTTCTGAGTATGTAGTGTTTAATATCTAAATTAAAAGATGTGTCATCTTTTAATACAAAATCAATACCTGCTTGTATGATAGGTCCACTAGCATTTTTGACTTTATATTGCTGTGATTTGGAGAGCATATAAGTGTAATGATAACCAGCTCCTATATATGGCCTAAGAGCTCCGTAAGGAGCGATATGGTACTGCGCCGTAACATAGCTTGGTATAGTATAAAGGTTTTTCTTCTTGGCTACTGCAGTCCTATCACTATAATTAACTTGAATATCGTATAATCCAGTTCTTTTTGTTCTATACATAGTCATTCCAGAGCCCATTTCTGCAGCAACGTGGTCAGTTAAAAACATAGTAAGTGAAGCCTCGCCACCAAGTCCGGAAGAAATTAATTTTGAGTTCTGACCATTTTTAAATATGCCAGTTGGTGCAGGAAGTCCTTTTTGTTTAGGTGTAGTAGCAGAATAATTTGCTCTGATTTTAAGTATAAGCGATTCAGATTCATCTGCAAGCGCGCTAGATGAAAGTAATAGAATAAGAATCCCAGATAATTTTGCTAGTTTCATAACTTCCTCTAAATATGTTTTATATCGTATTTCTTTTCATCACAAAGAGTGATTCATGTCAAGAATATACAAGAATCAAAACGTAAATACATTATACAAGTAGTAGTAAAATCACACATCATACCTGGGTTCGAAATTAACAGTGCTAAGCGATTTATCTTCTCTCTTGTTCTTTCTTAAAGCTCTCATAAGCATCAAAGTAAAAACTAATAGCTTCATTCTCAATAGAATTTGTATCGAGGTTAACATTTGAAGTATTCTCTATGTATGGTGCTTTATTTGGAGATAGGATTACTAAAGCATCGTTTTTTAAATAACCAAGTAGCTGATAGGTTCCAATAAAGGCCCTATTTGGCTTTGATTTAAGAGCATCAATTCCATAGAAATTACTAACATAACTTATACCTGACGCGCCTAAAATCGTAGGCATTATATCCATTTGACTAACCATATAATCGATAGTCTGAGGAGCAAGTAGTTTCGGTGCATATATAATAATTGGTATGTGATATTTATTTACAGGAAGTTTTGTGCGACCAGCGCTAGAAGCACAATGATCAGCTACAATTACAAAAATCGTATCATCAAACCATGGCTTTACTTTTGCATTTTCAATAAATTGTCCGATAGCATAATCTGTGTATTTTACAACAGAAGCTCTTCTGCCTTGAGGCATATCTATGGTATTTTCTGGAAAAGTATATGGACGATGATTTGTGGTTGTAAGAGCAAGGGCAAAAAATGGCTTTTTCTCTTCAAACTTCTTATCTAGAACTTTAGCTAATTTAGTAAAAACATCTCCATCAGCTATTCCCCATACATTTGCAAATGATATTTCATCGCTTGCAAAATCACTTCTATCTGTAATATCGAAACCATTATTACCAAAGAAATGCTTCATACCATCAAAATAACTATAACCACCATATATAAAATTCATACTATAGCCAAGTGGCTTTAAAACGGTTGAAATTGTATATAAGTTTTCATTATTAGGACGGCGCAATATTGATGAGCCTGGAGTTGGCGGAAGGCTTTTTACGACGGCTTCTAACCCGCGCACAGTTCTTGTGCCAGTTGCATAAGCTTGTGTAAAAAACAGACTCTCTTTTGATAATTTATCAAGATATGGAGTGATGTTTTGATCATTACCAAAGACTCCAAGATATTCAGCGCTTAAACTCTCAACAACAATTACCACAATGTTGGGATTTTTGACATTTTTAAGCAAGCGACTCTTACCGTCAATCCTTCTTTCTATCCCTGTATTCGAAGTAAATTCATCGCCATCTTGTTTCACTAAAGATCTAACAATTTTAACAGCTTCATCAGCATTAATTACAGGATAGAATTTTTTATAATCAAGCTCATTATTGAAAAATGCATATACAAATTCATATGGGCCATTTTTAGCTATTTCTCTAGCAAAGTTATTTTTATTAAAAATAACTTTTTCAGGCTCGTAAAAATTATAAAATAGATAGGAAATTAGAATAGAAAATATAAGAAGATGCTTGAAAGGCCTTTGTTGCGCAGTTTTTTCAGCAACATAATTTCTTGAGAAAAAACTAATAAGAACGATTGTCGTGGTAAAGAATATGCAAATACTAGCAAGGGGGGCAGATTCTCTTAAAGTGCCGATAATTTCATTGGTATAAATGAGATAATCAACTGCAATAAAATTATAGCGGGAACTAAATTCGTCCCAGAACATAATCTCACCAAGCATGTTAAATAGAAGGAGAATATTCAAAAGAACAAAACTAAAGCCAAAAAGAAACTTTCTGATTCTATCAAATTTCATCGGATAGAAAAAAACTATATTAAACCCGAGAATTAATATTACACCGAAATAGCAAGCTATAAAATCATTCGCAATCCCGGATAAGAACGCAAGGGGTAGATCAGAAATTTCAATTTGTTTTTGATAAATCGCAAATATAAATAAAAATAACCGAGTTAGTATTTGATATATAAAGAAGAGTCTTATAAATACACTTTCTCTTATTTCACTAAATAATTTTGTAATAATTTCACGCATATTTATTTTCCGGATTTCTATAGCTTATTGCTTCTGCAATATGCATTTTTGTAACATTTCGTGCTTCTTCAAGATCAGCTATTGTTCTTGCGACTTTCATAATACGATTATAGCTTCTCATTGAAAGCTTAAATTTGCTTGCGGCCTCATTTAAAATTGTAAGAGCGTCATTATCTGGGGTTGCATAATCTATTAAAATTTGGCCATCCATCTCGCTATTTGTTGAAATTTTATAGCCATCGAATCTCTCGAGTTGAATTTCACGAGCACGTTTTACCCTCTCTTCAATTTCGCTTGAAGATTCTTGTTTAACTTTATTCATCAAATTATATTGTGATGCATCGATGCTACCAACCTCAACATGAATATCAAATCTATCAAGCATAGGGCCAGAAATTCTAGTTAAATAATCTCCTGCGCAACGAGGTGCTTTGCTACAGGCTTTTTCTGGATCTGATAAGTATCCGCATCTACATGGGTTCATCGCAGCTATTAGCTGAAAATTCGCTGGATATTTAACATGAGAATTTGCTCTTGAAATTAGTACTTCTCTATTCTCTATTGGCTGTCTTAAAGAATCAATTACTGTTGATGTAAATTCAGGAAGCTCATCTAAAAATAACACCCCATTATGAGCGAGTGAGATTTCGCCTGGCTTCACGCGCTTTCCAACGCCACCACCAACCATAGCGGCCATGGAGCATGAATGATGAGGAGCTCTAAATGGTCTTGTACGAGTTAGTTTTCCACCATCAATCATACCGGCAACGCTATATATTGTGCTACACTCAAGTATTTCCTGCGTTTGCATTTTAGGCAATATGCTTAAAATTCTTTGAGCAAGCATTGATTTACCTGTACCAGGAGGTCCGTACATTAAGAGATTATGGCCGCCTGCAGCAGCTACTTCCAAAGCTTTCTTAGCAAAATCTTGTCCTATAATATCAGAGAAATCTGGATATTCTGTGTCGTCTTCAGAAAATTCTATCTCGGGACTAAGAATTACTTGCGTACCTTTGAAGTGATTAACAATTGAAAGCAAAGTTTTTGCAGCAATTATTCTATCGCAACCTGACCAGGCGGCTTCCTTCCCATTTTGCGTCGGGCAAATCAATCCTTTGTTCCGTGCAACAGCTCCCATTGAAGCAGGAAGAGCCCCGGAAATAGGAAGCAAAGATCCATCAAGCGATAATTCTCCAAGCACTAAATAATCTGCGATTTCATTCTTATCGATAAGCCCCATAGCGGCCATGATGCCAAGCGCTACTGGAACATCATAATGGCTCCCTTCTTTTATAAGATCAGCTGGAGCAAGGTTTACAAGGATTTTAGCAGCCGGAAGAGAAAGGCCAAGAGAAGTTATTGCTGCTTTTACTCTTTCTCTAGATTCGGCAACAGTTTTATCTGCAAGACCTACCATCGTAAAAGCGGGTACGCCTGGAGTTAACTGAATTTGCACGTCAACATCTACAACGTTTATGCCATTAAAGGCAACTGTATTTATATGAATAACCATATGCTACCACTTTTGAGTTGACTAAAACTTAACTTCTAAATTTGGTAAGAAATCTTCTGAAAAGATAGAGTATGTTTGTAGTGTGCTAAGTTTTTTATCTTGTCTTAGCCAGCCACCTTTTTGTGTATACTCTAGCTGAAATCCAAGCTTTTGAAGAATTTTAGCTGATGCAATATTTTCGATATCGCAGTATATCTCGAGTTTCTTAGCTTTTAAAATTCTAAAAGCTAGAATAGCCATTGCATGTGCTGTCTCTGTTGCATATCCTTTTGATCGTACGCTTTTTCTAATAAAATAAGAAATTCCAAATTGAGGTATCAACCAATTGGTTTGAACAGGAGGGAATGCGCATCTCCCAACAATTTGATCTGTTGCTTTATCGATAATTAGATAACGTATAATGTCTCTAAGAATAAACTCAGCATTGTGTCTCCTACATTCTTCTTCAAGTGCTTCTATGCTTGGAATTGTTGTAGGCCAATTCAGCCATTTTATATAGTCTTCATAACCGTCGCTGATAGCATGATGTAATTTCTCCCCAAACCCACTCTTAGGCATTTGAAGCTTTAGTCTTGGAGTCTCTATAATCTCAGGTAAATCAATTAGAATACGATTCATAACACTCCTAATTTTTGACGCGAACTTTGTAAAATTAATTCAACAAAATACTCTTAACTACAAAATAAACTTAGAAAGATCCGTGTTTTTCTTAATTGACGAAAGTTCATTTTGAACAAATTTTCCATCAATTATCACTTTCTCACCTCTCATTTTATCTGCGTTAAAACTAATTTTCTCTAATAATTTTTCTAAAATAGTATGAAGTCTACGCGCGCCAATATTTTCTATTTCAATATTTAAATATTCAGCAATCTCAGCAACTTCTGCAATACCGCACTCTGTAAAACTAATTTCAACATTTTCAGTTTTTAAAAGAGCTGTATATTGTTTAATCAAGCTACATTCCGTCTCGCTTAATATTTTGATAAATTCTGCTTTGTTTAACGGCTGTAATTCAACTCTAATAGGAAATCTACCTTGTAATTCTGGAAGTAAATCAGAGGGTTTACATAGGTGGAAAGCCCCAGAAGCTATAAATAAAATATGAGTAGTGCTTACAAAACCATATTTAGTTGTAACAGTCGTTCCTTCCACCATTGGAAGTAAATCACGCTGGACTCCTTCTCTACTAACTTCTCCTCTTCCTCCAGAACCTTCTCCCTTAGATGCAATTTTATCAATTTCATCCAGGAAAACTATCCCGTCATTTTCAACTGATTTTAATGCTTCGAGCACTATCTTTTCTTCATCAAGCAATTTTTCTGCTTCATCGGATGTTAAAAGCACTATAGCATCTTTAACTTTGAGTTTACGGAGCTTTGTTTTATTAATCCCCATAGCTTTGCTTAACATATCTCCAACATTAAGTACACCCATAGCAGCTCCAGGCATACCAGGAATCTCAAAAGATCCACCTTGTTGAGGGGCGGAATCTTGAGCTTCAATTTCAATTTCCGTTTCAGAAAATTTTCCATCATCCAATTTTGCTCTAAATTTTTCACGAGTCTCAATAGATGAACTTGTTCCAACAAGTTGGTCTAATATTTTCTCAATAGCTTTTTCTTTGGCAATTGTATGAACATGCTTTTTAGCTTCCATTTTTGCAGAAGATACTGCAATCTCTGCTAGATCTCTGATAATAGATTCAACATCTCTGCCAACATATCCAACTTCTGTGAATTTTGTTGCCTCCACTTTTATGAATGGGGAGTGAGAGAGCTTTGCAAGGCGCCTAGCAATTTCAGTTTTTCCAACTCCGGTGGGTCCAATCATCAAAATATTTTTTGGAGAAATTTCGTCTCTTATAGATTCGTCAACTAATTTTCTTCTATATCTATTACGAAGTGCGATTGAAACAGATCTTTTAGCTTCATTCTGTCCAACAATATTTCTGTTTAGTTCTTCAACAATTTGTGAAGGTGTAAGTCCTAATTTGCTTTTTGTCATTAGAGTTTTTCTATTATAATGTTTTCATTAGAGTATACGCAGATACTAGCTGCAATTTTCATAGATTTTCTAGCTATTTCTTCGGCAGATAAATCGGTATTCTCAACTAAAGCCTTAGCTGCAGATCTAGCATAGAAGCCCCCAGAGCCAATAGTAGCTATATTATCTTCTGGTTCTATTACGTCACCATTGCCTGTTAAAACTAAAATATTTGAACTATCTGCAACTATAAGCATCGCATCTAATTTTCTTAAATATTTATCAGTGCGCCAGTCTTTAGCAAGTTCAACGCAGGCACGGAGTAGATGGTTGGAGTATTTCTCTAATTTTGCTTCTAATCTTTCAAATAATGCAAAAGCATCAGCTGTTGAACCAGCAAATCCTGAGATTATTTTCCCGCCAGATAACCTTCTCAACTTATTCGTATTGGATTTGAAAATAGTAGCACCGACGCTAACTTGACCATCGGCTGCCATAACTACTTCATTCCCTTTTTTTACGCATAAAATTGTGGTACCATGCATAGAGTTTTTAGAATCTGACATTTAATTATCATTTTTATATTACTGAAGCTTCGTTCTTTATTTTTGACATTCTTGTTATATATTCACAAGAAGCTAGTTTTTAAAGGGCAATTATACAGATTTTACGAAAATATTTTAAAGTTATTTATTGAAGAGGTTGAAAATGCAGAAAGAATACGATAAAGACAATATATTTGCAAAAATCATAAGAGGTGAAATTTCTTCGAAAATCATATATGAAGATGCTAATATCCTAGCATTTCATGACGCGTTTCCGGTAGCACCTGTGCATGTGCTTGTAATACCTAAAGCAGAATATATTGATTTTCCTGATTTTATGGGAAAAGCAAGTGATGATGAAGTTTCTTATTTTTTTAAAAAACTTTCAGAAATAGCATATTCACTTAATTTAGAAAATGGCTATAGAATTGTTG
>CAYPDX010000054.1:0-4862 GCA_964409695.1 uncultured Rickettsia sp.
ATGTCGTTAGCGTAGCATGATTCTGTACCGTAGTTAATAAAAGAGCGTTATTTCCGCCAGCACCTCCACCAACAGCTCCTACTAATCCTACATCAGCCGCACTCACCCCATCTCCTATAACAAGTGTACCATGGCTTGCACCATCACCTTCAATAGTTGAGTTATATGTTACTTCTCCTGCTAAAGTAAGAGTTATGCCGTTAGATATTGTTGTTATTGCATTATCTACAATAGCTCCTCCAATTGTAGAATTTGCGTTCACAATTAGTGATGAACCAGGATCTGATCCCGATATATAGAACGAATAAATTGATGTAGGACCATTAAGGGTTAAAGAGGTTGCAGCGCTATTTCCATCTCTATCACCCCCCCAAAAAAACTGACCTATCGGATTATTGCTACCAATGCCAATAGTTCCTTTTAAAGTAATCGGAGCAAGTTGCGTTAGGTAAAGGTGACCATAACTTCCACTTGTGCTTGCAATATTAGCACTAGCACCACCAATTTGTAAAATAGAAGCCATAGAGGCAAAGATAATATTTACCGCATTATCCGCTCCAACTGTCCCAGTTATAGTAGCTGTGGATGAGTTTATAGTACTTTTTGTTCCTCCAGAATCACCAACATTACCAACAATCTTTGAACCTACACCGAGCATTAATGTTGAAGTTGTGTTATTGAAATCAACATTACCAGTGAATATATTATCCTGCAAATTAACCGAAGAATTTCCCGTGAATTTTAACGCTATTGCATTAGTCGCTGCACCTAATGTAAGTGTCCCTGCATTTACATTAATTGAGGAAAGCGACTTTGTAGCACCTATCGCTCCGGCAATTTGCGAGTTTCCTTTTATAACAATAATACCATTACAATCTCCTCCGGAATTATTGACAGATCCAGTGATTGTACCATATAAATTTAAAGTAGCATTATTACCAGCAAAATCTACGCTACCTGTTAAACCAGCATTTATAGTTGCACTTCCAGTATTACCAAAAGTTATTGCACTATTTCCTCCAATTCCAGAAACTTGTGAATTAGCTATAAATTTTCCAGTTGTAATGCCAATAAAATTGGCTTGTAAAGCGCCATCAATAGTTATACTTCCATCTCCTGTGATTTGATTTGTTATTATTGCTCCTGTCACTAAAAGGCTTTTACCAGTTTGAATATTTATTTTACTGACTCCGCCCTGAGTACCTATTTTTCCATTAATCGTAACATTTTCTTCAATAGTAATATTACCAAAATTACCTGCAGCTGGGACAGATACATTGCCATTAATATCTCCAGTAACAATAGCTCCATCCGTTGTAAAAACTAAAAACCCCTCCTTTCCATTAAAATCTACATTGCCAGTTAGATTTCCTCCTAGAATTGCTGAACCTGCGGCAGTAAATTGCAGTGTATTTACATACACATTATTTTTAGCAGTAAAATCCGCTGCACCAATTTTTATTGAGTTAAGAGGACCACTTGCTCCAATTACTCCAGTTACACTACTTTTTCCTGTAATAATAAGATTGCCTGAACCTGGCGTGATAACATCAACATCACCATTTATAAGTCCATTAGCTGCTATATTTATAGTATCACCAGCATCATTAAAATACACAGTTCCAGTGAATGTTTGGGCATTTAGATTAAAAACACCAGCAACTTCGTCAAATTTTAAAGCTTTAGCGCTAACATTTGCCGCAACTGTTAGTTGTCCACCTGTTATATTTATCTCCTGCAAAGGATGAGTGTCACCAACAAGCTCATTTAGCGTTACTATTCCCGTTGCTGAAACATATAATTTTCCTTCATTATCTGCTGAACCATCGATTGTCGAATGGAAAACTGTTGCACCTTCAAGAGTAAGAATCTTGTTATTATTAATAGTTGTAATGGCATTAGTTATTGATGTTGTATAAAGTGTAGAGTTACCATTAATAATTAATTTGCTCCCTACATTATTACCATTTAAAGTATCAACAAAAATCTGCGTCTGCCCAAGAATCAAGGCTTTCGCGGTCCCACCAAGTCCCCAAGATACTGTATTCACTCTATATAAAACACCATTTGCATCAGAGCCAAGCGATCCAGAAAGATTTGTATCAACTAAAGAGCTTAACTGTATCGAACCATCCTCATCCCCATTTGTAGTCCCACTAATATTTACAATGCCGCCTTGAATATTAATAGTAGCAGTTGATTGAAAATAGATAGCTAGTGGATTAGAAGCACCAAAATTTCCTCCTATTTGAGAAAATCCATGGTCACCGTCAACTACAAGAGTTGGCATATTATCAACACCAATTCCCAGAATTGCCACAGAACTATCAATGTCACCCGCAACTACAGAACCATCTATCATAGTAAATAGTGAGTCAATACTATTAAACTCAACGTTTCCTGTAAGAGTTTTATTGCTTAATGCAACAGCTGAATTTGGGGAAGCGAATGTTATGTTTGAGTTTATATTATTTTGTAAAGTCAAAATACCAGACACATTAATATTTTTAATCGGCGTACTAGCTCCAACAACCTCTGTAATCTTAGAAAAACCGTTAACATATAAAGTACCCACTGCTGGGCCAACGCTAATTCCATCATTTCCATCAATATTCCCAAGAATATCTCCGTCATTAATATATATTTTGCCATCATTATTACCAAAATAGATATTATTTACTCTATTTTGAGTTTCGGTAATGACTAGTCCACTTACTTCTGCAAATTTTATATTTAGATTGTTTTTACTAGGATCTATTACTCCAGGTGTAATAGCGCTAATTGTATAAGATGAAACACCAGCTGGGATATCTCCAACAATAATTGTTCCTGAGCTTGCACCTACATCTACAGCGAATGTAGTTCCTCCACCAGGAGTTACTGCACCCGACACACCTCCCAAAAATGTTATATTTATGTTACTTCCAAAATATAAAGTATCATTATTCTTTGGTGGAGTTTTTGCTGCGTCTATAGAAGGTGCCGCGCCTAGGCTCCAAAGGCCAGGCATAGTAGTTGTATCTACACTTACATTTGCTGTATAATTATCTGCTCTAATACTAGCTCCATTCAAAGAAATAGAGGCAATTGAGGCCGTAGTAAGTAAATACTTCAAGACTGAATAATTAGATTTATTCACTTTTTCCCTTTGGTTCCTCTGATAACTACATTATGAGATCCTTCAATCTGCAATTGAATTTTAAGGTAAAAAAGAAAATCCGCAATAGTATAAATTTACAACAGACCTTTACCTTTAGAAATGATTTGAGTGATATTTTGTAAGTTAAAATGAAGCGCTGGGGGGAGACCGCTATTTAGAGCCTAACACTACTTTAAATAAAATGGTATTAGGCCTAAGAAAATATGTTTTTAGCGCTTTTTATGAAAAGTATTATTACGATTGCTATTATATCTAGGTTTTCCATCAGAATTATTCTGATAATTTGGTCTATTTCTATTACTGTAATTATTGCGATAATTTCTTGCAAAACCAAATTTAGACAATAAAGCAACTCCAAACACTGCTGAAAAAGCAACAAGAGAAAAAATTAAAGCACTATATAGATCTGAAGATGCAATTTTGACTGTTGATGCGCAGATTACGGAAGTTATAAAAAATGCAAATATAGCGCCAAGTTTTTTTGCCTTCTCCGCGGCTATAATAGAACATTTCTCAAGCTCATACTTAAGCTCTTGTTCTTTTTTTGCCATATTTAAAATTTTATCGAGCGTTCCTGGAAATATTTCTTCATATTCCGAAATAACTTCAACAGGAGGTAATAAATATTCGTATTTTTGTGCAATATTCTCTTCTGGAGTTTTTTCTACATACGACGAAGTTACTGAGTCTTCTTTGTAACCACGATTTAAACGGTCATTATCATAGTATTTCTTAACATGTCTATTATTAGTTTTGCTCATCTTTTACTTTCTCATATGCATTATTTATATAATGAGCAACGTTTATAAAATTCTGATCTATATCTAATGGTTTCATATATTTTCTAGTTGGGAAATAATAACCAAAACTATTGATAAAACCTTGAAGGAATAATCTATAAAACTTATTTTGCATATCTTTCGAAATATCCAGAAGTTGGTATAAATGGCTCACCTCGGAAATTTACAGCATTATCATATTTATTGCAACACATTCTGAAACTTTTATCACATTTACTATCAGCAAATTCTTCAACTCTTACACCGCATCTATCGTCACCAAAAATCGCTCTACATGATGTACTATATGATTTTGTTACCAGAGTATCATAATTTATAGATATTGGATGCAATATTAAATTAAAAGAACTTTGATTTATGATCACCTCGCTACAAACATATTCTAGCCATTTTTCTAAAATATTTTGCTCTTTAAAAAATAAATAAATAGAGATTTTTGCATTTTCTGCTAAGAAATCTGTACTAATACCTCCATTTTCAAAAAAACCTTTCAAAATAATTTCATTACGGTTTATCTCATTAAAAATAGCTGTTTCAAATTCCATAGAAGATAAGGCTAGATATTCCAGTTCATTGATAATTAAATCACTTCCAGAATCATTTAATCTAACAATATTCCCATCTATTGATTCAATCTTAAAGCAGAATACCCATGAATTAGGTGAATCCTTTATAAGACGCTCTATCTCCTGGTTAAACATCATATTATTTCTCGCATAATAATATCATTAAGCAAAATACTCCCATCATTACAATATGAATATTCAATTTTACTTGAGATAAAACGCACCTTAACATCAAATTCAAAATTTATAATAAGTTGTTCTGCTGGCGCTAATGCGCTTCTTAAAACAACTCTCTCACCTATAAAGTCAAATGCCACATCTTCGCCGCTCCTTTTT
>CAYPDX010000054.1:4872-7696 GCA_964409695.1 uncultured Rickettsia sp.
ACTTTTTAAAGATATTTTTTGTATGACATGAAGATCTATATTTCTACGATAAACAACTTCTCTATCTACGTAAGTTTTAAATAATTTAAATTCAGTGATTGCTTCATCACTTGCTTCTAAAATTTCGTTGCAAGCAATATAATCCTTCATATCCTTTAATCTAAAACTATCTATCACTCCTTTTCTACTATTATAAAATGAATAGAATTCCTCAAATTGATGTTTATTTATTCTCGCAGAAGAAATTCTGTAACTATGGACCGGTATGTCACTACCATTTTTAGCAAAATCTCTAGCGGAGTAACTTGTGCTAATAATAGGCTCGAATGAAAAACTACTATAAATAAATCCCATAAAAAAATCTGGCAATCTAATATCGTGATGGGTCATATTAACCTCTCTTGTATCAATACTTCATACCTT
The DNA here is from genome assembly GCA_964409695.1 of uncultured Rickettsia sp. Classification (GTDB taxonomy): domain Bacteria; phylum Pseudomonadota; class Alphaproteobacteria; order Rickettsiales; family Rickettsiaceae; genus JABDAD01. The sequence goes on from CAYPDX010000054.1 coordinate 5,296, forward strand.
AGCTTAAGGCGCATAGTCATCAAATCTTGACTTGGCGCAAATTCACCATTTGATAGTTTTCCACAAATGTAATTATATGTTGATATATTTTGTGATTCGCTAAATATTCTTTCTATGCCATTGATTATATTCTTGAAATTACCAAAATTACTATCTCGAATATATATATTAATTTCACCATTTACCTCATAAGTATTTATCATTACATTAAGCAATTTTATATTATTTACATGTTGCCAAATATAAGGATATTTAGGATTTGATGGGATAGATTGATAAATATTCTTCACAAGAGATTTTAAAGAAAAATCAGTATCCATAGCCTTATATAAATTATTCTGGAAATCAAGAGAAAGCGAAATACTCACATTAATTCTCTGTTATTTCTAGAACTAAGAATTTCAAAAAATGATTGAGTTCATATGGGTTTATTATTCGTTTTATTGTAAATATCCTATCTCCAAAACTGATTCTCATCCTACAATTCATATTTTTTATATACCTACAGGTAATAATGAAATATTCTTCTGCCATAATATGTCCAAAACTCACTCCATCAAATTCACTAAGGCTAGTTTCAGATACAGACATAATTTCTGCGTAAGCTTCATTAACGGCGATCCATTCAGCCTCTTCCGTAGCTTGTAAAATATTTATTTTGTGCTTAAGTTTTGCTGATAAATATTTGTTTTCTTTCACTTTTCCTCTATATAATTCTCAATTTTCTATAGGCTTTATACATTAGTAAAATACCGTCCAAAATCTCAGAACTTATCACCTGCTTATCATACAGAAGGCTTAAGTGAAGAAAAATTCCTTGCCTTACAATCTCAGGAACAATGTCATAGCCAGCTATATACTTGATTAGAACTTTCTTTTTAAAATAACTTCTCTTAAAAATGATCTTATTTCCGACTAAATTAAAATCTCTATTATCAAGTAGTAAAATTTCTTCTTCATCAATAATAATTTTAAGATCTACAATATTCAGGAGAGGCTCTGAAGGTATATATATTTCAGAGCCTATAAAATTATTGGAAATAGCCGTAACCTCCCTTCTGCCTATAAATTTTTTTAAGAATTCTTCAGCAAAAGTTACGGCCGCCATTAACTGCGAATTAATAAGAAGATCATCATGATTTGATGTTACCCTCAAGTTGCTTTTAGCTTCCTCTAAAGTACAAAATTCATCACCAATTCTCTCTATTGTTTTAAGCTCGAATAATTGCATAGGGTTCCTTCGTTATTTATAGTTATTAGTTTAAAACCTTAGTACCTTAATCGCCTCATGATCAACAACATCACCACCGACCCTTTTTGTTGCGTAGAATTTTGTAAATGGTTTTTCTGTATAAGGATCCCTCATTATTGAAATACCAATGCGATCTACTATTTTATAACCAGCCTTAAAATCACCAAGAGCTATAGCCGAAGCACCTTCCTCTGGAATTGGCATATGATTACTACAATAGACAGGTATACCGAAAATAGTTTCTGGCATTTTATCTGCTATTGCAGGCTGCCATATGAACCTCCCTACATTATCTTGCATTTTTTGAATTGTTGCTAAGGTTCTTCGATGCATTAAAAAACTTGCATTTTGATGGTATATTTCACTCAAACTATTTAATAGATTGATCAAATCAGCTGGAGAAATTCTGTCATCTTCTATTTCCACTCTCTCAATTTCATCATATCTTAAAAACCCTTTTGGCTTATTCTCTCCATCACCATTAATAAAAGCATTATTCTCTTCTCTTGCGAATGTTTGAACCAACTGCTCAGTGAGCCATTCATCAATATTTACAAATGCATCATCAAGAAGTCTTTGCGTAGCTTTTGGCTGACTATATAATTCATGCACAGTTATACGCTTTTGAACCAACCTAGGAGCATCAGTTTCTGGTCTCTCCCCCCTCTCCACTACCCAACCACTATTAAAATCTCCAGATTGAATTAGCAACTCCAGAACATTCGTTGATATTGTATCGCATGAGGCAAGAATCCTCATTGGAGAAATTTCACTAATTCTTGAAATAATATTTTTATATCTCTCAGGAGTAACTGCAAAACCTCCCATTTCAGGTTGATCCGAACTATATGATTTAGTAGATGGTGGTACAGGAGTACCTCTTATTAAATTTCTAAAAATCTCTTTTTCTTCCATATCAAATATAGATTCTGGTGTACTAATATTATGCATATGTTTTATTCCTCCCTTTATCTCATTAATGTCACTTTCTAAATCGCCAATTCTGTCTTTATAATTTTCATAATTTTTTTGAAAATTCTTCCATTCAACGCTTATATCTTCAACTGTTTTGGTAAGTAATTCTTCCATTTTCAACTCTTTTGATTAATTAATGAAATACGTTGTTTTGCTTCGATTAAAGCTATGTAC
>CAYPDX010000055.1:0-7476 GCA_964409695.1 uncultured Rickettsia sp.
CTATTGATCATGCAAAATATTCAGACAAAGGTAAGGTAAGTATGCTATTAACTTCTGACGAAGAATCAAGTGGTAAATTCGGCACAAAAATGATGCTTGAATGGATGAAGGAGCAAAATATAAGGGTAGATTTTGCTATAGTTGGAGAACCTACCTCTTCTATGACAATGGGTGATACTATAAAAATCGGTAGAAGAGGAAGTATTAATTTTGATTTAAAAGTAAATGGGAAACAAGGGCATGCAGCCTATCCAGAGCTTGCTACCAACCCTAATAGTATTATTGTCAAAATTCTAAATGAAATTGATAATCATAAAATAGATTTCGGAAATGAGATATTTCAACCATCTAATTTAGAGATTATTTCAATCGATGTTGGAAATAATATAATGAATCTTATCCCACAAACAGCTTCAGCTAAATTTAATATTAGATTTAATAATATAAAAACTAGTGATCAAATTATCGCAGAGATTGAATCTATCATCAAAGAACATACTTCAGATTATAAACTAATAACAAACTCAACTAGCGAAGCTTTTAAAGTGGGAATAACAGATTTTACAAATAAATTTTTAAAGATAGTAAGTGAGATTTGTTTTGTTGATCCAGAGTTTTCTACATCGGGCGGAACCTCTGATGCCAGGTTTATAAAGGATTATTGTCCCCTTCTTGAATTTGGCCTATTAAATCAAACTGCTCATCAAATTAACGAAAGAGCTAAAATTAGAGATTTACAAAAACTCTATACTGTGTATTATCGGGCCATAAAATCTTATCATGATGAGTAGTTTTTCTAATCAGATAATTAGGTTTTTTTGTGACTTAATATTCTTAAGTCAGAGTTATGATGCGGGTGTGGCGGAACTGGTAGACGCACTAGACTTAGGATCTAGCGCCGCAAGGTATGGGGGTTCAAGTCCCTCCATCCGCACCATTTTTAAAAATATATATTGTTGAGTTGATTTTACATGAAAGTTACTGAAATTAAGAATGAAGGCTTAGAGCTTCACTGCCATGTTATAGTCCCTGCTAGCAAATTATCAGAAGTTATTGATACCAAGTTAGAAGAATTATCAAAGACAGTAAAACTTCCTGGATTTAGACCTGGTAAAGTTCCTCTTAAAATCATTGAAAAAAAATACAGAGCCTCTGTGCTTTCAGAAGCTTTGCAGGGTGAAATTGAACATCAAGTCTCTCATATTATTAAAGATAAAAAATTAAAACTTGCAGCACAAGCTCAGGTTGAAGATGTAAAATTTGAAGATGGAAAAGACGTTGAATTTAAGGTTATTTTTGAAAAAATGCCTGAAATCACTTTCCCTGATCTTGCAAAACTTAAACTTGTCAAGCCTGTTGTAAAAATTAAAGCTTCAGAAGTTGATGAAAAAATCAAAGAATTTTTAGCTTTCAAAGCTCCCTTTAAAGCTGCTGCAAAAACAGCGAAAGCTTCCGACAAAGATAAGGTAATAATTGATTTCGAAGGGTTTTTAGATGGGAAAGCTTTCCCTGGTGGGAAAGGTGAAAACCATGGCCTTATTCTTGGAAGCAATTCGTTTATCCCTGGTTTTGAAGCTCAATTAATTGGAAAAAAAGCTGGAGATGAAACAACGGTTAAAGTTACTTTCCCTACAGAATATGGTGAAAAAACTCTAGCTGGCAAAGCAACAGAATTTAAAGTGAAAATTCATGAAGTTCAAAAGCCAGAAAAGCTTGAGATAAATGATGAACTTGCAAAGGAAGTAGGCGCCAAGGATTTAGCCGGTCTAAAAGCTAATATTGAAAAAATGCTTTCTAGAAATTTTGAAGAGCAAAGCTATGTGCATCAAAAGATGGAATTATTTAATCAATTGGAGAATCTTCTAACTTTTGATATCCCAAAGTCTCTTCTCGAAAGAGAATTACTGACTTTGAGAAATCAAGTTAAGGAGCTCAAAGATGAAGATCCAAAACTTAAAGGAAAATCTGAAAAAGAATTAGAAAAATATTCAGAAAAAATTGCTTTAAGAAGAATTAGGATTGGGCTTTTCTTGTCTGAATATGCAAATGTTAATAAAATCACACCTACAACAGATGATTTTAGAGCGGCAATTATGCAGCAAGCTAGATCTTATCCTGGAAGTGAAAAAGAAATTTTTGATTTTTATCAGAAGAATCCAAAAGCATTACAATCTCTTGCTGGTCCAATTTTGGAAGATAAAGCTGTAAAAGAACTTGTTGAAAAGAAAGTGAAAGTTACAGAGAAAGAATATACTCAAGAAGCTTTCGAAAAGCTAATGGAAGAATCTGAGTAATTGTAATTTATCTCCACCTTAAAAACCTTGTAATTTCTCATATAATGCGGAATTCACGCTTTTTCTTTCCGAAATCTCAAACTTCATTTGCTAAGAAAAAGGGTGGCCCCGCATCGTAGTGGGCGGTGATGGTGCTTTTGAGAAACTCGCTTATTACAAAAGCTTTTTCCGTAATGTGATTATTTTATAGACTTATACAAATTGCGTGAGTAAAAAATGCAAGATAGTTTAGATAAACTGCTAAATGGCTACCAAGATTTTAGAAAAAAATATGCGCTTGGCGATGCGTCAGTTATGCATCATCTATCTGAATATGGACAGAACCCAGATTTTATGGTAGTTGCTTGCTCAGATTCACGAGTTGATCCTGCTCTTATTCTTCAGTGTAAGCCAGGTGATTTATTTGTTGCAAGAAATGTTGCCAATATTATTCCTCAATTCGTAAAAGATAACTCTCACCATGGTACAAGTGCTGCCTTAGAATATGGTATTTGTTTTTTAAATGTAAAACATCTGATTATTTTAGGACATAGCCAGTGCGGGGGGATTCAAGCTTTGCTTCACCACGAGAATATGAAGAAAAATGACTTTATTGAAAATTGGGTTTCAATAATGAAACAAGATGATTTTCACCCAAGTACACCGGATGATTATGCAAAATTTGTTATTAAACAATCATATAAGAATTCCCTGACTTTTCCTTGGATTAAAGAAAAAGTAGACAATGGAGATCTTCTTGTACATCTATGGTTCTTTGATATTAACTCAGGGCAAATTTTCGCTTATAACGAGAATGAAGATGAATTTAAACAACTGAAGTAGATAAAATTATTAAAAAAAGGGGCTAAATACCCCTTCCAATTGATATTATTGAATATCAAGATCTGCAAAGGCACCGCTTAAATTGATATCTACAATTCCTTTCTCGCTTTGAAGATCTAATGACGCAAAGCTATCGTTAAGAAAATTAAAAGCTATAGGAGCTTCAGGTGCACAAGGAGCGATACCTGCATGTGCTTCTGCTGCTACAGCTTCTTCCTCGCTTTGAAGATCTAATGACGCAAAGCTATCGTTAAGAAAATTAAAAGCTATAGGAGCTTCAGGTGCACAAGGAGCGATACCTGCATGTGCTTCTGCTGCTACAGCTTCTTCCTCGCTTTGAAGATCTAATGACGCAAAGCTATCGTTAAGAAAATTAAAAGATATAGGAGCTCTAAGTGGATATGGATCGATAACGTTAGCTTCTGGAACTGTGCCACCAAGAAAGTCATTTGCTATTTGATCTTCATCAAATTCATCTTCTTCTACTCCTACTTCTTCACTAGAATTACCATCTTCAGAATACAATCCAGCCAATATATCTATCTCTGATGTATCAGTGGGCGTTCTCTCTGCTGCTTCACCTTCTTCAATATCCTCAATTAAACCTTCTACTTCAAAAGATAGCAATACTTCACTAAAATCATAGTTTTCAACTGTTAAAGAAGAAGCTACAATTCCATTGAGAATCTCAGTATTTTCAGATAGTGGTGTTTTTGCTACAACTTGTTTTTTTAGAGGAGATGGGGAGTCATTTTGACCTTCTAAATACCGTAAAGGTTTTGTTGGTGTTATTCCGCTTTGTTGTCTTGTTCCGTACATATTGTCCTCTTTAATTTTTTTAAATTATATTTTTTTATGATTAATTAAAAGTAATATATTCCGCGCAATTGATAAGGCATTACTTAATTTTTGTCAATTATTATTTGGTGCAAATATAAATATATTTTTATGTTTTTGTTATGCGACTTTTAAAAGGAGTGACATTTCTGCTAGGCAGCTCTATCGCTATAGTAATTTAATTAAAAAATTCTAGATTATATGACTATAGATCTCTAACATCAGAATCTATAAAACCATCGAATGGAGAAGAAATGAGTGGATCACCCGCCGTTGAAGATAGGTCATTATTATCAAAGATAGTAAAAGATACTTCGCACCCTATAAAATTGGGGGCAAGACTACGCAAAGCAGAGAGTTCAGGTAAAAAAATAGGATTGGCCACGGTTGCTGTATCAGCAGTAGAAGATAATACAAAATTTTTCACAAGCTCTAAAGTAGAAGTTGCAATTATTTGCAGAAAATCACCAGAAGCAGGAAGTTTTAGAGATGTTGATGTGGTTGTAAGAAAAGGCCCAGCTGTAGTTGGTATTGAAATGACAGATGAGAGTGGGAAAAAAAATGGATCATCTTTTGTTCTTGAATTCGACTCTGCCGGCAAAGTAAAAAAAACTATGCCAGACTTTGATAATATCAAAATGGATAGGATCGGAGAAAGAGGAGTTGCCTATGTTGAAACCAATGGGAAAAAATCTATTTTACCTTTTAGCGAAGAGAAAATTAAGTCAATTCAGATAGAACTTGCTGAACGCGTGAAGACAAAAAAGATAGCAAAAACTTCAAAAAGCACACGCAAAAAACAAGCGGCCCCTATGTCGATATAGTACACTAGCCGCTGCCCAGATTAAGCAGCGTCACCAAGTAAATGACAAGTCACCTCATCTATGTACCCTACTGGATCTTCTATCGTTGATATTACGCGTTCATTAAACAAAGTGTTATCAGAAAGTAACTCAGCTGAATGAGACGAAATCTTACGCACAAACTCCGCAACCCATGCTCTCGAGCGATTATCTATGACTTCCTTTTGATAATCAAAATTCTGGCATTGCTGCGGCATCTGAGTGATCACTTATAATTGTACCATCATCTGAGCAGGAGGTACTACTTGCTTCTTCACCGCTACAATCAATAAATAATTTTTTAGAAGCAGCTCCTGATGAAGATTTTTTTGATGGTGAAGATTCCATATTTGGAATCTCAATTTCTGATGATTCTTTTTTTACCGTTTCTTCTACTTGTCGTACGACTACTTCTAATTCTCTTGTATTTAGCGTAATTTTTTTAGATTTTGCTAACGCGAATTTTATCTGTAATTCTTTAAGCTTCTCACATTCACCTGAAATTTTTTTCTTTAATGTATCTTTAACCTTTGTCTTAAGCTTACTTAGACCTTTTAATTTAAATCCTGAGTTGACTCTGAATTATTAAGCTCTCTAAAATCCTTCAACATTGACTTAAAATATGAAACTTCAATTTCTGTAGCGCCATCTTCACCAAATAAAATCTTATCTCTTTCTTCAGAAGTTTCTATAAATTATTTGACCATTTTTAAAAATATGATTTGTACTCTATCTTCATAAAAAAATCTCAATTTAATATTATTAATAATAGAATTACTGACTATATATAGTATATTCTCAAACAACTCAATCGTAACAAATGATGTTATTGAGAATTCGGGATTACAGATTGACCAGAGGCAAGTAAGGTGGTAAAAATCTTAAATTTGCTTATAATAATTTAACGGTAAAATATGCAAAAAATTGCAACAGGAATTGAAGGATTATATATTATTCAATTAGAGATTTTTTCTGATAATCGTGGATTTTTTGTTGAAAGATATAATAGAGAAAAATTTGAAAATCTGGGAATAAAGGAAGATTTTGTTCAAGATAATCATTCAATGTCTTATCAACATGTACTTAGGGGATTGCACGCTCAAGTGGGACAGGGAAAACTCGTTGGGGCCATTAACGGAACAATTTATGATGTAGCGGTAGATATTAGAGAGGGGTCGAAAACATTTAGGAAAGCATTCGGTATAGAATTATCTGATAAAAATGGAAAATTACTATGGATACCAGATGGTTTTTTACATGGTTTTCAGGTAATCTCAGAGACTGCAAATGTCTTATATAAAGTTACAAGCCTGTATAATCCAAAAACTCAATTTGCTGTATGCTTCAATGATCCTGATATTCAAATAGATTGGCCAAATAGAGAAAACGCTATATTAAATGAAAGAGATACAAATTTACCGACCTTAAAAGAGATTAATATTCAAAAGTGAAAAATCAAATTTTTGTAATTTCAAAAAATGAAGAAGAAAAACTTCTTTCGATAGAAAGAAATGATAATATAGAGAATATTGTGCTTGTTGGCCTTGGCGCATCAGTGCTTAATACCCGCGCAATAATGCCTTGCGTTGCTTTGAAGAAAAAAATTATTTGCATAGACTCAATTGATAGTGAACAGATTGATAATCTAATATCACGCCTTACACCACAAAACACCCTAATAGTAGCTATAAGTAAATCTGGAAATACAGACGAAACCATACTTATTTTGAAATATATATTGTCAGGAATTCTTAAAAATTGCACAAGTTATCTTGTATCAGAAAATAAGGATTCACCCTTTGTTAAACAAGGATTCAACCTGACTGAGAATGCAATATTTTATAAATATGAATCATCACCAAGTGGGAGATTCTCAGTCTTATTAAGCGCAAGTATGTTGCCATTACATTTAGCTGGTGCAGATATTGCTCCTATAGCCAGTGATGCAAGAAACTTCTCTGATGAAAATAATGCGATAGATTTTGCCGAAAACTTGCTAAAGTCATATAAGTTAAATAGAAATATATTCGTTATATCAGTTTATGATAATAAATTGCTAGGTTTTGCAGAGTGGGTTAGGCAAATTGTTGCTGAATCATTAGGAAAAAATGGATTCGGTCCTACAACTTTAATATCTCGCGGGACAATAGACGAACATAGTCAGTTACAACTTTATCTTGATGGGCCAGACGATAAGACCTACTACATGCTGCCTTTTCTAAATCTTAGAATCAGTAATTCTGAGGCTGATAATTTATTGAAAGAATCGATGCAGAATCACTTGTATGGGTTTAACAAATCAATAAATGAGGCAGGAAAACCTTGTATTTTAGAAGAAGATTTTGGAGTGAATACTATATGTAAATGGCTTGTTGCTATTCAGCATTTGGCATTTACTCAAAATATAAACCCTTTCTCTCAGCCAGCCGTTGATAAAGCAAAATCCTTTTTCGTAAAGATCAAAAATTAACAAACCAGCCTTAAGAGCGTTAGCGACTCATCGTAACCATATTGCCTTTGACATCTCGTTGTGATAAATACAAACAATATTATTCTTCAACTATAATATTTAACCTTGCCACAATGTCACAAATATAGTATAAGACTTTTACGAGTTTACCTAAGGGGGTGTAGCTCAGTTGGTTAGAGCGCCTGCCTGTCACGCAGGAGGTCGCGGGTTC
>CAYPDX010000056.1:0-7109 GCA_964409695.1 uncultured Rickettsia sp.
TCTGGGATCTTACCTTTAACTATTCTATAAGCCAATCCTTCAGCTATTGCTGTTTTCCCAACTCCTGGCTCTCCAACTAAAATAGGATTGTTTTTTTGGCGTCTTCCTAAGATTTCGATCGTCCTCTCTATCTCAGTCTCTCTCGCAATTAGCGTATCTATAAGGCCTTCTTCTACTTTCTCATTCAAATTAGAACAATAAGACTCAAGAGCTGTTGATAATTTCGGTTCGTCACTTTTTGATTGCAGTTTTCTTAATTTTTCAATATTAGTTCCTGATTTAAGCTGAATCTTATCATTACTTCCAGAATCAATATCGCCTGAAGATGTCTCTTCATCTTGTTTTGCTGGATTATGATTTATGAATTCCAAAATATTCTTCCTACTCAGCCCATTTTGAACAAGCAATTTTGTAGCATATGAATCTTTTTCAAAAAAGAATTCCGACAGAAGATCCCCACCTGATATTTTATCTTTACTAGTAACTCGACTATGAATTGCAGCTCTATGAACAATATTTTGAAAACCGGTTGTTGGACGAGCAATGTTACATCCTTTATTCACAAGCGCTGTAAGCTCAAGCTCCAGATGTTTTTCAAGCTTGTCCGCAAGTTCTATAATATCTACATCGAAGTGAGACAGAACATCCATTGCATCCTTATCATGAAGCAAAGAAAGTAACATATGCTCATAAGTCGCATACTCATGATTATGCTTACTTGCGATACTGAGAGCTCTATTTAATGTGCCTTCTAAATTTCTACTTAGCATTTTTTCAATTCTTTCTTATGAGTCTAGTAGTATATTACAATTAACGTATAGGATTTTTTTGATCTTGACCAATCAAATTGTTTTACAGTTGTATTAGAGTCATCAATATGATAATAAAAGCAATAAATTACAATAAATTTATGCTCAAGATTTTTACGCTTATTTTCTTTATTCTAATTAGTAGCAGTGCTTTTTCATTTGAATTATCTCAAACATGCATGAAAAAGAAAATTACAACTTATATCAAAACTCGTTGTGTTTATTGTATAAAACTAAGATATGTTCTAACAAGTAATGATATTGAGTTTAAAGAAGTAGATATTAGTAACAATAAAATCTTATTTAACTGGTTAATTCAAAAAACAAGCTCATATACCGTACCATATGTTTTCTTAGATAATGAGTTTATAGGTGGATACACTGAATTCATGAGTAAATGCAATAATAAAAACAAATAAATCGCATGAAAAAAATCATATTATTTTTAGTTTCAATAATTATTTTTGCCAATACTAATGTATATGCAAAAAATCCTAAAAAAATCCATTTAGATAATCATAAAATTTTTAGATATGATTTTGATTTACGATATTCTGATCTAATCCTAACTAAAGCTCTAGATGATGGTAAACTAGGCCTTGAAAATGTTTTATCTTGTTCAAAAAGAAATAACGCAAAAGCTGCATTTAATGCTGGCTTCTATCATAACGGGTATAGAAAAACAGGAATTCCTTCATGGCTTCTAATAACTGAACGCAATATATTTGCAATAAATGCTGTGCAAGATGCAATCTATATCACGAAAAATGATGAAATATTTTTTGAACAAATTACATCTTCAATTTATTTGAGTTTAGAAAATAAAACACCAATCTCAGTATCTTCAATTAACAACCCAACGACTGCAGGTATTCAAATCTATACTGACAGTTTTTGGAATAGTACTCTTACAAATCCAGGAACTTATGAGATATTAGTTAGAGATAATCATATTATTGAGAATTCTGCTAATGGGAATACAAAAATCCCAGAGAATGGTTTTGTAATATCAGCTCACAGCAAAAAAGATATAAAGATTCTTCAAAAATTGAAAAAAGGTGATTTTATTAACTATAAATTAGATCTATTCTCTGGAACTAAAAAACTAGACATTAATGATATATCTTATTTAATTTCAGGATCAAATATCATAGTAAAAGATTCCAAAAGTCACGAAGGCTTTTTAACTGCAAAACACAAGTCTGATTTTAGAGATGGTATCCATGCAAGAACCGCAATATGCCAGCTAAGCAAAACAAAGTTTGCTGTTTTTATTGTAGATCATAACCAAGCACTAAACGCATATAATGTTCCAGTTAGAGAGATGATTATTCCACTTAAGAAATCTGGACTAACTAGAGAGATGGCTTTAAAAATGCCCGCAGGTGAACTTCTAGAAAAATTCAACAAAACACAAGAAACAAAAGATCTTTCTATCGGTATAGATCTACCAACATTCGCGGAATTTTTAATATCTCAAAAATGTATTAATGCAATAAATATGGATGGAGGTGGATCATCAACCTTAGTTGTTGGGCACAAGGTTATTAATACACCAGCGGGCCTTGAAAATGTAAATATAGATGGAAAAAACTTAAGATCCATTGGAGATATATTTTTAGTAAAGAAGAAATCAAAGAGACGCAACAAATAATAAGTATGAAAAAAATGATGATAATATCAGCTTCTATATTCGCTCTAATCATAATCGCAATAGTAGCTTATAAAGGAGCGAGATATATTCACAAGAAATTTCAACACATACTAATGGTTGAAAGACGCACCGATATTATACTTGGATATTTGAATCTTCAAAACGACATTAATTCTGCTACTGAGAATGAAATGCTCAAAATCATCAATAAATTATCTGATGAAAAAGAAATATCTCAAGAGACAAAATTTGATGTTAAAAAAAGGCTTTGCAAATTAAAAATAGAATATGGGACAGATAAGGTTGAGATTGCAAATGCATATCTATGTCTTGCAAAAACTAATATGCAAGCTGGTGATTTCATAAATGCAATTAAAAACGCCAGCTATTCAGTTGACCTACTTACTAATAGAGAAAACTCAAACTATTTAGCAGAAATTATTGCACCACCATCGAGTGAAGAAGTTACAAAAATCTTACAAAAACATAATGTAGATTTTTATAACTGGGCTGCCCAGGATTTTAAAACCGAAATAGCTATTTTATCAGAATTTACAAATTCCGAAGACAGAGATCTAGCAGCAAGAGCTAATTACAGACTCTCATTAATATATACATTTGGAAAAGGAAACTCCGGCGCACAAAAGAATATTGATGTTGCGAAAGCTTTTGAATATCAAAAGTCTACTATAAATAAGCTTGCTATAAAACCAACAAAAAATACAGATGTGGCTTTTGTATTTAATGAAAAATACGCTCCATTCGCAGCAAATACTATTGTCTCAATACTATTAAATTCTGACATTGACAATCACTATAGCTTCTACGCTATTTATGAGGAAAAAGATCAATTAAGCGAAGATACAAAGAATAAAATTACTTCCTTGTCAAAATTAAGAGATTTTGACATCAACTTCATTCCTTTCCCAGAAAAAATAATAGAGGATAACAAGAAATTCTTTGATATTTTATTATCTAATTCAACTTATCCAAGGATTGTTATCTTAAAAGCCCTCCCTGAAAAAATTCTTCCTAATCTAGACAAAATCTTGCTTATGGATGTTGATATTTTAGCATTTAGAGACTTACATGATTTAGCTAATATTAATATGGAAGATTACTTAATAGCATCAGTTAAATCTTCACAAAGCTTTGCTGAAGGTAGAATGTATAGAGATTCAGAATGTAAAAATCTTCCTGTCCAATATTTCAGCAACGGAGTTGTACTTCACAATCTTAAGCTAAAGAGACAAGAGGATATCTTCGCAAAAATTCATAATCAAAACTCTAAATGTAACTATATTTTTCCTGAACAAGATGCTCTTAACATTGGTTCCTCTGGGAAGACTATGTTCTTTAGCTCAAGATGGAATACAATTCCAATTAAGAATGAATTTGAAATGCTTTATCCTAATAATTTAGCGCCATTTATTATTCATTATGTCGGCCTAAGTAACTGGGCTGAAATAAATGCAGAAAAAATAAAAAATGGAGAAGAAGTGCCAGATTTTATTAGAGATTATTACTCTTATTATGAATTCACAAAAAACTATTTGAAATAATTGATTATAATAGCCGCATTCTTAAAGGCACCGTCACCCAGCGCTACTACGCGGGGCGACGAGTCATTTTGGACGGAATAGCGAAATGTAACAAACATTTTTGTCGTTAGTGTGATTAAACATACTCCAGCACTTTATTCTCATCCTGATCCACAGATTTAGCTTCTTCAAGATTATCATTTCGATTAACAAGAATCACCTTCTCTTTCTTTACTAAATTACTATGGAGAGCTAAAGCAATAGACCTATATTTTAAAGCTATTAAATTCTTACCTCCAATATCTGTAAGTTCAAAATCATCAGAATGATAAATTGCAAAACAAAATATTAAAGAGACAATAGTTATTATGCTTGTTGCTGAGGTTGAAATAAGAATAGAATCCATTCCTCCAGCTAATACAAAGCTAATAGTAGATAATAACATCGTTAGAATAGCAGCTAAAATATTATAACTTACATTGATTAGTTTTGGATTATCCATATATCTTGTTCTAATCAGAATCCTAAATTTATTAAAAATCCTGCCAAAGAAGCTTCCAGATTCTTGTAATTCTTTATCAAGACTATATAGACGTAAAATAACCAAAAGATTGATAATTATTCTTCCACGATTCTGCATATTAGTTTGGAATATTTTTGAAAATGCATTGAAATCATCTTTTAGCCAAATTGCATTTTCAAAAATATCGCTATAAAACTTCTTAGCCTCAATTGCTGCATATTCTAAACAATGAATTATTTTTGGATTTTGTATATTTTTGTGATTTTTTCTATTTATAAAAAACTCAGCAGATGGCAATAACATACTTGCGCGACATAATTCACTATGTAATGTGTGATTGTAATTATCCACATATTTACTATATAACTCACTATCTTGCATTTCAGTAAGCTCTAAAATTAGTCGTTCTGTTGCGCTTTGTTTTATCATTAACTAGTTTATTATATATTAATTTATTAATACATTGGTTCATCATTCATTGTCTAGAAAAATCATTTTAACAGGAAGTATCGATACATCTATTGTATCAAAAAATAATAATAACTCTTGTTTGCAAAAAACTTAGACTATGCTAGTCTAACGGGGATTTTATAAATATAATTAGCATATAACTGTGACAAAAAGACATCATTTTGATTATCATGGACCAATATCTATATATGATCTTGCTCAAAAAATTTCTGCAGAAATTTCAAAAAAACAAGAGGAATTTGCTAAGAAAACTCATATTTACGATGTAAAAAATATAGAAGATGCGTCTGATGGCGACATAGCATGTATTAATAATAGAAAATATGTAAGCTATCTGCAAAACACAAAAGCTTCTGCATGTATTATCGATCATAATTTAGAAGCAGCTGAAGCTCCTAAATCTGTTGTCTTGCTAAGAGTGGACAATGCCTATTATGCGTATAGCAAAGCGATCTCAATATTATTTTCTGAAAAAAAATCAGAACAAAAAACTAATATATCCACGTCTGCAAAAATTGGAAAAAACGTATTGATTGGTGTAAATGTTATTATCGAAGATAAAGTAGAAATTGGCGATGATTCTGTGATAGACCATAATGTTGTAATAAAAAGCAATGTGATCATAGGTAATAATTGTAAAATTGGCGTTGGAAGCTATTTAGCTTATGCAAAAATAGGAAGTAACACAATAATTCATCCAGGAGTTAAAATAGGCACTGATGGATTTGGTTTTGCAACCTATCAAGGTATCCACCATAAAATTCTCCATATAGGGAACGTTATTATTGGAGAAAATGTTGAGGTTGGAGCCGGTAGCACAATTGACCGCGGTTCAACAAAAGATACAATAATAGGAGATTATACTATAATAGATAATCTCGTGCAAATAGGCCATAATGTAGAGATTGGAAAAGGCTGCATTATAATTTCACAAGCTGGAATTGCAGGAAGCACGAAGCTTGGAAATTATGTTGCTGTAGGCGGTCAAGCTGGAATTGCTGGCCATTTAAAAATAGCAGATCTAGTTCAAATAGCTGGAAAATCTGGAATAATAAGTGATATAGAAATAAAAGGACAAATAGTTGGGGGATACCCAAGCCAGCCTATTAGAGATTGGCACAAGCAGACAATTTTATTAAGGAAAATGTTAAATGAGCGAAAATAATATTTCTATCCCCAAAATTAATATAGGAGAGATCATGGATATGATCCCTCATAGATATCCATTCTTATTAGTTGATAGAATAATTGAGATTGAAACAAATCACAGTATTACTGGTATTAAAAATGTTACCTTCAATGAACCGCAATTTGCAGGCCACTTCCCAGATAACCCAGTTATGCCCGGTGTGCTTATCATAGAAGCTTTGGCTCAGGTTTCAGCAGTTCTCACAGCTTATAGTACCAACGCTAAAAAAGCGGAAAAACTAGTTTACTTCATGTCTATTGATAATGCAAAATTTAGAAAAATTGTAAGACCTGGAGACACTCTAATACTAAAAAGCTCAATAGTTCAACATAGAGGAACTGTGTGGAAATTTTCAACAACTGCAGAAGTAGATGACGCAGTCGTAGCTGAAGCAGACTTAATGGCAATGATGAAAGATAAGGACTAATATGAATAATAACATCCACTCTTCCTCTGTGATATCAGAAAAAGCAAAAATCGGAAAAAATGTCAAAATAGGACCATTCTGTCTTGTCGGCCCTGATGTAATACTTGCGGATGGGGTAACACTTCATTCTCATGTTGTTATTGAAGGGAGAACTTCCATTGGCAAAAATACTGTTGTTTTCCCGTTTGCTTCAATTGGCCATGTGCCTCAAGATTTAAAATATAATAACGAAGAATCTACTACAGAGATTGGTGAAAATAATCTTATACGAGAATATGTTACAATACAGCCAGGAACAACTGGAGGACGCATGAAAACCGTAATTGGTAATAACTGCCTATTAATGGCTGGAACTCATATCGCTCATGATTGTCTTGTTGGAAATAATGTAATTTTTGCAAACCTAGCAACGCTCGCTGGCCATGTTATTATTGAAGATTATGTTGTGATGGGAGGACTTTCAGCGGTTCACCAATATGTTAGAATAGGTGAAAG
>CAYPDX010000057.1:0-6656 GCA_964409695.1 uncultured Rickettsia sp.
AGCTCTTCTACAACAACTATACTCCTCTCGTTGCGCTAGATCCTTGAATCCACCACTTCTTTTCCAAAAGCTTTTACTAGTTTTTTGGCATAGACTGGACCTATTCCTTTTATCAGGCCTGAAGCAAGATACTTTTCTATTCCTTCAAGACTCGTTGGAGCAGTTGTTTTTAAAAACTTAGCACTAAACTGTAGTCCGTGATACTTATCGTTTCTCCACTGCCCGACTCCATAGATAAACTCACCAACACATGCCGTAGCTAAATGACCAACTACAATTACAAGATCTTTCTTACCTTTTACAGCAAGCTTTAAAACACAAAATCCATTCTCAAGATTATGATATGTTACCCTCTCTATTAATCCGCTGATTTTTTCTTCTTGATCCGCGTTTGTATTGGTATTTATATTCATAAGCGACTTTTTTAAAGAATGCTTCAGAACTAAGGATAACAAATATTATCTCATTTCACTAGAAATGATTCAAAACTACCAAAATATGAGAGTATGGGATAGAAATTACGAAATTAAACTACGATCTAACGCCAAAAAGCTAAAGTTATTTAAAAATTTTTCTTGACTTAAGTTTGTCATAATAATATAGTATTTTTATGACAAACAAGGACTACTATGCCTAACAATATTTTAAGTAGAATACGTCAGCATAAATCTGGATGGATCTTTAATGCTTCTGATTTCTTAGATCTGGCGCAACGCAATACTATTGACCAAACACTTAAGAGATTAGCAGGTTCTAACATGATAGTTAAAGTATCTACTGGTCTATACTGTATTCCAGATAAACATGTTCTCGTAGGAGACATCCCTCCCAGAATTGATGATATTGTACAAATTTATGCTAAGAAACATGGGTACCAGATCCAAGTAAGCCCAGCAAAAGCAGCTAATCTTCTTGGCCTTAGCCAGCAAGTACCATCACAATATTTTTACATTACGAATGGTCCGAGCAGAAAACTCCGCTTCAACGGAATACAAGTTGTCTTAAATCATGTATGCCCCAAAAAACTTCTAGGCATAGGCACAAAAGCTGGTTTAATTATTCAAGCACTATATAATTTTGGCAAAGATAAAATTAATGACGATATACTTAAAAAAATTAAAGCCATCATGGATAACGAGGATAAGGAAAACCTAAAATCATGGCTAAGCTTTGTTCCACACTGGATGCAAAAAGAAATGTTTTATTTGACTACTCATGGCTAATTATTTTACTTATTCACAGCAAGAACAAAGAAAATTAATTGAAGCATCTGCTTTAAAAATGAAAGTGGATCCGATAATTATTGAAAAAGATCTATGGGTAATTATTACCCTACAAGCTTTGTTTGCAAACCAAATAAATCAGTATTTTGAATACGAAGGAATTCAGTACCCCAAATTTATATTTAAAGGAGGTACTTCCTTATCAAAAGGCTATAACTTAATAGATCGTTTTAGTGAAGACATAGATATTACAATAGACAGAAAATATTTTGGATTTGATGATTCATATACAGAATTATTTCTAAAAAGCCAAAATCAACTAAGTAAATGGTTAAGTAAGCTGAAGAAGGCAGCTGAAAGGTATATTTCAGTAGAAATGATACCTTATCTTGAAAATACCATCAAAAATTTGTCAAATGAAGAAGTAGTGATAAATACTAGTCGGGATGATTCTCTTTCATTAGAAATTTATTATCCTAGTAGAATAATCTCTACAAACTCATATATAAAACAACGAATCTATGTTGAATTTGGTATTAGAGGAGATTGCAATCCAATAGATCTAAAAGTTACAACTTCTTATCTCAACCAACAAATTGAAGCCTTAGAAGATATTTCTTCTTCAGTCCGTATATTAAAGCCATTTAGGACATTTCTAGAAAAAACTGTATTATTACACGGAATAGCAAACAGAGAAGAAACAAAAGATAGAATGTCTCGTCATTTTTATGATCTATATCAACTTTCTAAAAAAGGATATTTAGATGAAGCAGTAAATAATCTCAATATTCTAGATGATGTAATAGCTAATACTTCGATTCTCTTTAATAGAAAAGGAGCAACGTATTCTACAATTAAGCAAAATGGTTTCACTCTAATATCCGAAGATTCTATTAATAATATAGAAGCTGATTATAAAGAAATGCGCTTAATGATTTTTGGAGATTACCCTGATTTTAATATCATTTTAGAAGAAATAAAAAATATAGAACAGAAGCTTAATCAGAAAATTATGAATTTCTAGTCATTGCAGCACATCTTCAAAATTAGTATTATCACCTCATTTTGGAAAATATTACTTACCCATTAAAATTAAGTATTGTTTTTTTAACTCTAAATTGTTATTTCTATAACATCATCAACTAAAAGATGAATAATTAAGTAATTCTAACTACTAATGTGGAGACTATGTCAAAAAAACTGGTAAAGCTAAGCGTTATAGAAAAAACTCTTAAGAAGCAAGAATTTAGTCTTTCAGATAATGAACCTTCAGATAATGAGGAGGTACCCTCATCTATTTCCTCAGTACCTCCGCCTGCTGAAAGTACACCGTTTTCTCCTCACCGTACATCTACTATTGCTTCGAAAAGCGTAGCTAGTACCCTAGCTGGATGTACTTCGCTAGAAGAAAAATATGAAGCATTACATAAGGATTTAGTTGAACGTACAACTTGGATATACCCAACGCGCAATGAATTAGCAAGAGTGACTTATGAACTCGGATACTATAAAGAATGTTTTGATCATATCAACGAAGCAAAAAGGCTTGTAGCAAGCTCATCTAATCTATTATCAAAGAGCATAGTGTACTACAACTATTCAGCTTTCCTAGTAAGTTTACCACAAGATGCCTTACCTACACCATTAGATAAAACAAAAATTTTAAATGAAGCTCTATCTTCTGTGGAAGAAGCTATAGCCTCTGCCTCCCTTTCGGTCAACGCAAAGAGTGCTGAGTATATCCAAGATTATCGTGTTCATGAATCTTCTATATTACCGTATTTAGGCCGTAATGAAGATTCTAAAGATGCATATCGTCTGGCTTTTTCTATAAATCCAGAAAGATTTATTAGGGTATTTACTTCTGATGGAAAAGGCAAGGAATTGATATTCTATTCCATAGCACAAAATATGGATGATGTATTTGATACTCTTCTAGAATTTAAAACCTCTAGACCAGATATGGATATTGATGTCAATGTTTCTAGCTCCATGGGTATAAGCGCTTTGTTATCTGCGGTTTGTAACGGATCTTTAACAATAGTACAGAAGATTCTAGAACTTGGCGCTAACCCGCTATACAAAGGAGAAGCAGATGAATATCCGCTTACTATGGCTCTGATGAAGCATAGATTAGATATAGCAGAAGTTATCAAAAATTTTATTACTGACGATGCAGTAAAAGAAGTAGCTCTCGTTACACAATTGAAAGGCTATTATCATCATATACAAGAAGATGAAGATGTACTTCCAGATGAAATGGCTGAAGTATCTAAGCTAATGAGTACTTTGGGTATTGCAGGAGAGCATGATGACTCAATATAATTTTCTAATAGCTTTTCCTTTGGAGGCCATATGTTATCGACAGTAAATTTTAGCCGTACAATAGCTAATCCAGATAGGATATCAAGGGAAGCAATTGCGAAAACACTGCCCATCATGATTGATGTCATACATCACGCTCAATCAACAGGTGATGTTGTTATTTATGACCGTTATCAAGATACCGTAGAATACAAAAGTATGGGGATATATGATGCATTGGCTAGGTTACTACATTTAAGTCATAAGTTTAAAAGCACAGCTGTTGCGATTGTAAATGTTGGTGGAGTTCAAACATTATACTTATCTTATAATACTAATGTAGATTTTAAACAAAAGATATTGATAAGAGATACCTTTTCTAAAATACAGGAATGTTCTCCTTCTAAAGACTGGAAAAGTCTCGTGCTACACTGTCTAGAAAAAAATCATAAGTTTTATAAACCGGAAGAATATCATACACTTATAAACTCCACTGACTATCTAAATAAAATAGGAAGCTCTCTCTTACGTTACATAGATGGAGATTGTTACGATCTCTTCATGGGCTACATAAAAGATTTTTTAGAGTTAGCTAAAGATAGCACCCTAGACCTTAAAGCAATAAAGACTACTATTACAAATACTACTAAAAAACTCACAGAAATTACAAGCTTGTTAAGTTTTATAGAATTACCTGATGAATTAGCAGAGATTTTTGATCTCTTAGAACAAGCTGCTAGTAGGATTGTATATTTTCGTAAACGCTTAATACAAGACTGCTACAAGCTTCTCAAATACTCAGACAAAATCAGTTTATCCAGTATAGAGGATAAGAATTTTATTATAATTCCAAATCCAGATAAGGTACATTGTGAGCTAAATTTAAGAGAGTATCTGTACTATAATAAAACTTTACCACGTAGTTATATGGGCATTTCAAAACTTAGTTGTTTTGTATGTGATACTCAATTCAAGCTAGACGAAGAAGCTACTGGCACAAAATTGCATGCCGGAGGCAGCGGCATTGCGTATCCAATAGAAGAGAAAGGAATTCCTGCTTCTATGCGTGATGAGCCTGAATTTAAATTTCATAGAAAAATCAAAGAAAAATATGATGAATGTGCATACATCACAGCTACAGCATCACCAGGCCCTGATGGCGCAAAACAGTATCACGATTTTTCGGATGATGAAGAACTTTTCCGTGGTATAACTGGCGCTGCTGCACATTCTGAAGTAGATTAAATTAGGAGAAAAGGCTAAACAAATATTTGCTAGTAAGTATCAGTTTCACTTGCCTACGGAAGAGGAATTAAGAGAAGAAATACAGAAAGAAATACGAATTCTTAGAGATCTTAAGTAATATCATCTATATATGAAGTCAAATAATTTGGTTTCAGCAAGTGGTGTATAATTCTAAAATTTTATATTTAATATCTAATAAAAGTATAATCTAATTATTTTAGAGATATGCTTCAATGCATGGGAAGCAAACTTGCTTAAACCTACCACAGTTATTCTGAAGGTAAGTAACTGTGGCCTCCTATAACTGATGGTGTAGGAGCATAGGGCTATCTGATAGATTTTCTGCGCGAAAATGCTCTATAGCTGCCCACTACTGATACGACTACACTCCCTCATAGCTTCACCAACTATTGTGCCAGCTGCTGTCGCTGCTGCAATTATGAAATGTTGTTTTGACATAATATTCTTCATTTGTTCTAAGTTATTTATTAACCCCGATTATGGATAAGAGATGATGGGTTTAGAGGGTTTGATGGTAAAAAAGTAAATTACGAATTTAATGAATTAAGCAACAAAGCCTTGTAAATCCACACCATTTCATTACGGGACTAAACACCTAATGTATATTTTACCATTGTTTGATTTTTTTCAGTACATAAAACAAGCCCTATACTTGGAGCATCACTTTCAACTTTTATTTCTTCATCAAAGTAATTTACATAAAGTTGCATTTGCCCCAAATCATTATGAGTTAGAGGTTTTGTCTTTATGTCCACGATTATATAGCACTTCAAAATTACATGGTAGAAAACCAAATCTGCATAGAAATGATCTCCTTCAAGCGTAAGCCTCTTCTGTCTAGCAACAAATGCGAAACCACGGCCCAACTCCATTAAAAAATTTTGCAAATTATTTGTTAAGGCTTCTTCTAATTTTGATTCTACTAATCTATGTGATTCAGGCAAATCTAGAAACTCAAGCACTATCGGATCTTTAATAATATCATTAGGTGTAATCATTTCATGTCCTTTGTTGGCGAGTTTTAGCACAGATTTTTTGTCTTGGCTTTTTAGTAATCTTTCGAATAATAAACTACCAACTTGCCTTTTTAATTCCCTTACAGACCAATTATTTTTTAAAGTTTCAATTTCGTAAAAATTTCTAGTTTCGAGAGATTTGATTCGTATTAACTCCCTATAATGACTCCAAGATAAATTTGGATTGAAATCAGGCAATGATGATTTCCGACACAGTGTGTCGGAAATCTCTTCCACATCTCTATGTTCTGAGTATACGAGATAAAATTTTCTAGCTTGTTCTAGCGTATCAATACCAACTTTGTATTTGCGCTGAATTTCCAACATTAGAGATATTTCCTTTAAAATGGCTTTTCCATACTCAGCCCTCTCCCTTCCCTGTTGTTCTTCTTCCACTATTTCTCTACCTATTAACCAATAGGCCTTTACCATCTCAGTATTTATAGATTTTGTAACATTATTACGCGCTTGCTCAATGTGACCCATTACACGGGTACAAAGAGCACCAACTCGGCTTTGATAATCTGCTATACTAGTAAAATTCTGATTCATAATTTATAACACAAACTTCTTTTAAAATTTATCAGCTCTAATTGTTGACTATATAGCCAAGTATCTCAGGACTACTTAATTTTTATATAACATATAATTTTTCTAGACATACTAATTTCTAATAAATTGAAAATAAGCGACTTTATTACAAATAAGCACCACTAACAATACCTTTCAAATTACGCTAAGTCTGTTTGCCAGTTATATAGGGTTTGTCTTGAAACTTTAGCCATTTTTGCTACATACGATACCGAATAATTACCACTTTTCATCATTTTCACATATTCTTGTCTTA
>CAYPDX010000058.1:0-6503 GCA_964409695.1 uncultured Rickettsia sp.
TTTAATTTTAGAATAACAAATAATTATGCCTAATTCAACCTAAATTACTATAGAACAAATAATTGTTTGATTTGTTACAAAAAAAAAGCGTAGATCCCGCATCCAATGTAGGATAACGAGATTTTTTGACTTACTAACAAAATATAATCAGCATTTTTGTCTGGTAATATAACAAAAAATACTCTAGCTTGCGCTCTGTCTAATAGTTTTTATAAATAATTATCTTACTATAGTTATTCTGAATCCAATGATGAGCCAAAATTACCAGTTAAAGAAACATCTTCAGGAGCTTCAACGGAAGGACCGCAAGATGTTGTTGAATTAATTCCACCAAATTTTTTGATAATATCAAGTGGATTTACATCAACATCTTTAGAAAGAGACTTCCATTCATCATACACTTTATTAAGACGAGTAACTAAATAACTCTCACAATCCATATCTCTATGATTTTCAGCGGAATCAACAGCAACTACTTCCTTATTAACATCAGGGTGTTTTTTAAAAGTTGAAGCAGAAACCACAGGCGCTGATGCCGCATCTGTACTCGTTGAATCATCATTAGACCCTTCAACACTTGAACTTGGAGCCGTCCCTGCTACAGAGCTTGGTACAAAAGCGCTTGAACAACCTGAAAATGATGATGACTCTGTAACTGCTAAAAACGCTACATCTTCTTCTGAAGAAGTAAGCTCATTTGAAGAAATGCCCTCTGGTTCAGAAACAACATATGTACTAGTTGCTTCCAGCACTTCTTTAACAACTGCAATAAATGATTCTTCTTCTTGTCTCATTATGTCTTTAAGTTCTTTTAAAACTGCTTCTGCTACTACTACCGTTTTAGAAGCTTCACATCTTTTTTTCAACGCTACATTATCTAAATCAGCCTCAGAAGCAGCTTTCATTTTTTTATAATATATAAAATCGTCTGTGTCTACTTCTATAATTGACGAACTAGCTATAATAAACGCAAGTTTCTTTATCGAGTTGTTTTCTATATCACCAGAATAAAAAACTCTCTCTTCATCATAATCTCGCTCAATAGCTTTTTGGAAAATAATCTCATTGAACCTCTCTTCAATTTTATCATGCAATACTGAAGAATCTACGTTATGTAGATTGAAGCCACCGCCATATATAACACTATCATTAACATCTTGTAATAAATTACCGTATATCTCATGAGCTTTGCTAACTTGAGTTGATGTTAAATTCAAAACTTCAGAAGCAAGTGCTCGCTCTATAGCTGGTAGCACAGACACTTCAACACTTGAACTTGGAGCCAAGATCCCAATTAGGCTTGAATCATATGAAGGTATTGCAGATACTGGAGCTGGCGAAGCTATTACTTCTTTAGTAGCCAAGTCGGAGAGTGATCCACCAGAAGAAAATACTACTCTTGATAAATCTGATGGTACTGATTCAACTGGAACATCTTCCACACTAACCGGCGCATCTACAGAACTAACCGAAGAATCTCCTGAACCAAATAAACTACTACTCTTAGACATACATTTACCTATATTTTTGTAATTAAGTTACTTATTTATAATGATAATTATATAGTAAATATTTTTATAAGTCAATTATTTATTAGTTTTTGTTAAGATGTAAATTAGAATTCTTGCATTTCACTAAACTTCTTATTTGCGTAGACGAAATATCAAACCCATCAATTTCTACAAAAGAAACAATTCCAGAAGAAGCATATTTTTTCATAATTGCTGAATCTTTTACTAATTCACTATATTTTGGGCGAGAAAAAATAATAATTTTTGCCATCTTTATAATTTCATCAAACCCCTCCCACTCGTGAATATGGGTAACTATATCCGCCCCAATCAAAAAGTATAACTCAATCTCTGGTAGATTTTTAGTTAGGTAAGAAAATAAATCGACAGTTAATATTATATTTAACTCATTCTCTATAGTTAGAATTTTTATATATTTACTTGATTTAGTTAATTCTGATGATTTTTCTACCCTTTCATTAAAACTATACATATGAGAAGGTTTTAGTGGATTTTGTACAGCAACACTCCACCAGACCTCATTTAAATTTAATTTTTCAATAGCATTTACACTAATATGTATATGGCCTTCATGTGGAGGATCGAAAGAACCACCTAAAATTCCTATTTTTAACTTTTGCTTTTCATATGATTTTAGGTTATTCAAAGAGATTATATTATCAGTAGAAATCATGGCTATATCAAGACTCGAATTAAAATCAATTTTGCTATTAAAATTTCCAAATGCAGAAATAGATTTGCAAGATACAGCAGGTGATCAAGATCATTATAGCCTGGTTATCAAAGATAAATCATTTGAGAATCTTAGCATAATTGCTCAGCATAAACTAGTAAAAGAAGCACTAAAGGATCTGCTTCTCACCAATAGACTTCATGCGATTTCAATCAAAACTATTCCAAATTTTTAAATGATCCAGAAGATTTTAACCACAGTATCGCACAAGCTTATTCTTGTTACACTACAGGACAAAAAATGTTTTTGTCCTGTAGTGCGCTCATTAATAAGTTGCTCTGTAAGATGTTTATTCAAAAACAGCCTCGCTTTCTGCTTGTGACACATCCGGTCCCGATCCCAATACTATAGTATCTGTTGTAGCTTCTACTACATTCTCTGTAACTACGCTAATTACTGAAGATAAAGTTTCTTCGACAGTGGCAGACGGAAGAGCATTTTCTACCGGAACAGCAGATAGATCAGCTTCCCCAGGAACCACCGCAAGAGTGTGATCTGGAGTCTGTATATTAATTTGCTCTATTTGCGCAGAGCCTTCTCTAAGAACAGGAACAACAGGAGTAGCTGGCGCTACTGGAGCTTGCACAGTTGGTGGTTCTGAATAATCAATATTAACAATAGAAAATACGATAGTCGGTACTATAGGACCAGCTTTTGTGTTATCATCATCAGTATGTATAGGTGGCGATACAATTGTTGTACCTACATCCAAGCCATCCGTAGAAGAGGTTGATAAATCAACACTCTTAATGGGCTTAGCTACGTTATCTTTACTCATACAGGATTTAAATATAGATCTCCAC
This sequence comes from uncultured Rickettsia sp., assembly GCA_964409695.1. Classification (GTDB taxonomy): domain Bacteria; phylum Pseudomonadota; class Alphaproteobacteria; order Rickettsiales; family Rickettsiaceae; genus JABDAD01. Next base: position 3,069 of record CAYPDX010000058.1, read on the forward strand.
ATATATGCCTCATAGTTTATTTATTAATTAATTAACGACTAATTAATTATATGTTTACTATAATACAACTACAAAGCTAGCGCAAAACAAAACCAAAATTGGATTTACCTATTAATTTTAATTATAACTATTCCCGCAGCATATTTAACACATTATAATTTCTTAATATAAATATTAATTTGAAACTATTGACGAGCGAAATAAGGCAAGTTGAATTTGTTTTTTACGCTTTTCAAATTGGAAGTAGAGCGGATATTTAGCGGCAAAAAGAGAAGTCACTTTCTGCAGATCACTAAAATGGGTCCCGCACGGATGCGGGACTACCATGCATAGAATATTAGTTACAAGCATCTTTAAGTTTTTTGCCTGCTTTAAATACTGGTTGCTTATATGCAGGTATGTGCATTTTTGCTCCAGTTTTAGGATTACGTCCTTCTCTTGCATTTCTTTGTTGAACTGAGAATGATCCAAATCCAACAAGATTTACTCCTGTTGATTTAGCCATAGCTTCTATGAAGCTTTCTACGACCATATTCAGCGCTCTTTCTGCATCAGCTTTTGAACAATTATGCTCACCAGCCATGAAACCTACAAATTCTGCCTTATTCATAATTTTACCCTATATTAATGAAAATAAACAAATTAAGTCTTATTATATTGACTATAAAACCAAAATTTTATAATAAGTACAAACCTGACTTCTGAGGTAGATTATAAACAAACCATCCATCTAGTGCAATAAGGGACTTTTAGTTAAAAAGCTATTTGGGTACTATTTATTAGCGCATTGCGCCAATATTGTAACAAAATACCATAAAATATACAAAAAATCACTTGAAATCTCTGTTGATTAGCGTACAATAATCAAATTAAAACAAAATAAATTATTAATGTGAGTACTAGAGGCGGAAAGAGATCTGGCGCAGGACGACCAAAAGGTGGAGGAAAATATTCCTGCTCTACTAAACCCATACGAGTTCCCATCGAAATGGTAGAAAAAATTGATAGTTATATAAGATCTGGTCTGTATGAACTACCTCTATATTCGAACTTAGTATCAGCTGGCTTCCCGTCTCCCGCTGATGATCACTCAGAAGGAAAATTGGATTTAAACAACTATCTAATACAAAGACCAGCCTCTACTTTTTTTGTAAGAGTAAGCGGAGACTCAATGATAGGTGTTGGAATCCACCCGGGGGATATATTAGTCGTAGATAAAAGTATGGAAGTAAAACACAATAAGATAATAATAGCAGCCATAAATTCAGAACTCACCGTAAAACGCTTATATAGAAAAGATGGCAATTTAAGACTAGTTGCAGAAAACCCAAATTATCCTCCAATGATTTTAAATAATGAATCAGACCTAATTGTGTGGGGAGTAGTCACTAGCGTAATACATAAATTTTAAAAATATTGAAACAGTGCAGATAGTAGCTTTAGTTGATTGTAATAATTTCTTTGTATCATGCGAAAGAGTTTTTAACCCGAGCCTTACAGCCAAGCCAGTTGTTATTCTCTCTAATAATGATGGATGCATAATTGCTAGATCTGAGGAAGCAAAAAAACTCGGACTAAAGATGGAACCTTATTTTAAAGTCAAAGATTTTTGCATAAATAATAAGGTTAGAGTGTTTTCATCAAATTACTCTCTATATGGAGACATGTCTTCTAGAGTAATGTCTCTTTTACATGAATTTTCTTCTGAAGTTGAAATCTATTCTATAGACGAAGCTTTTATAAACTTATCTCACGTACCATCGTCAAGATTAGTAGAATTTGCAGAAGGAATAAGAGCAAAAATATTGAGAGACACTGGAATACCGGTTTCAATAGGTATTAGCACAACAAAAACGCTTGCAAAAATAGCTCAAGCTATAGCAAAGAAGAATAAATATAATGGCGTATATAATCTACTAGATAAGGATGATCAAACAAGAGTTCTATCAATGACACCAAATTCAGATATCTGGGGAATAGGAATAAAATCAGCAAGAACTCTTGAAGATCTAGGTGTTTTTAACGCATTACAATTTAGAGATATGAATAGTAGCTACGTTAGGAAATATTTAAAATTATCTGGACAAAAAATTCAACAAGAATTAAAAGAACATTCTTGCTTCGAAATAGAGCAAATACATGAAACAACTAAAAACATTACAGTATCCAGATCATTTGGAAAGCCTGTTTATAAACTGGAAGAAATGGAATATATAATTTCAGAATTTGCAGCAAGAGCATCTATAAAATTAAGAAGACAAAAAAGCGTTTGCTCTACTATTTATATATACACAAGAACTGGCGCCTTTAATAACGAAAATAAGTATATTGCTAGTACAATAGAATATCTTTCATCTTCTAGTTCAAGTAGCTCAATAATAATCTCAAAAGCAAAAATTGCACTAAAACGTATATTTAGAGATGGGTATGGTTTCAAAAAAGCTGGAATAATACTTCAAGATATATCGCAAGAGCAATATAAGCAGCTAAGCTTCTACGAAGAGGAGCCTGGCAAGAAGAACCTATCCGCATTAATTGATAGTATAAACGCGAAAATTGGCAATAGATCCTTATTCTACCTAGCCCAGGGGATCTCTACACAAACCATTGGTAAAAATAGTTTTTGCTCAAAAAATTACACAACAAAATGGGAAGAATTACTGAACGTTAGTTAAAAATATACATAGATGGTAAAATGACAAACATATATGAAATTATTACAAGAGTAATAAGTGGCACGCCTACATGGGTTTTTGCTATATTTATATATTTAATATTTATCGGAACTACGGCGACAAGAGAGAAAACTATACATTTGCCAAAATTATTCATTATCCCAGCAGTATTAATTGGAATGAAATATAAAATTTTTTGCAATATTGAACTAGTATCGTGTCTTTTACTAAGTTTAATAATAGGATTCCTTCCAGGATTTTTCTCCGGACTAAAAACTAAAATTCAAATTTTTAAAGATTCAGCAACAGCGCTAGTTCCAGGCAACTACCACACTCTTACAATATTACTCTTATTCTTTTTTAGTAAATACTCACTTGGTTATTTAATGGCAACTACCACAGACCACAAATATTTATTTTTAGACACATCAATTAGCGCAATATTGTCTGGATATTTCCTTGGAAGAGCAGCAGCCTATTATTATAGATTTTTAAAAAGCTAGAAAAAGATTTATGAAACCACTAAAAACCCTAATAGAGCTTGAGAAAGACACACGAGATTTTGGATTTGCCTGGCCAAACAAGGAAGCTGCTCTAGCACAAGCCATTAGTGAATGCGAAGAAATAAAAGAAGCAATTGAGCAAAATCATTCTAGAGAAGATCTACAGGATGAAATCGGCGATCTAATTCACGCAGCTATTTCACTATGTATTTTTTCTGAATTTGATGTTGAAGAAACTATAGAGAAAATTAAAAACT
>CAYPDX010000059.1:0-6294 GCA_964409695.1 uncultured Rickettsia sp.
CTATTACTCTGTTTAAAACTTTTGTATCCCATATTCTATCTACATATATATCATCTGCCGATAAGTGTAACTTTGAGAGCTTAATAAGCAATTCATGATATGACAAATTATCAATTCCAACTTTATTGGGATTCGTATAGATATTATGAATTTTTATGGAAGAAATTTTCGGATCAGTTACAGTTGAAAATAAACCAAATTTAATAGTAGCTCTATCAATAAATATACCATTTTCAAAGCTAACTCTTTTTAAGCGCAAAGCTAATGTAGGAAATATTGTAATATCGCCGTCTTCAACTGTTACTTCAATTCCTAGATCATTATTAACTTTATTGATCAATTTTGATGTCAAATTACGTGAATTTAGCGAAGCCAGATATCCATAATAAATACCTAAAACTATTATCGCAAATACTGCAACTATTCCAAATAATCTGATCTTACTACTTAACTCAAAACCAACATAAAAATTCAATATTCTTTCTTTTGCCATAAACCCAATTCCCTAAGACGATGGTATTTTTTTTAAATCATGCTATAGTAACCATTCGGAAAAGATTGTACAAATCTATTTTGAATTTCACGTCTCATTAATTTTATATGTTGAAAAATGGTATCAATTGGTAAAATCTGTGGTGCAGTAGGCATCAAAGGTGAAATTAAAGTTTTAGTTTCATCTGATTTTGAAGAACATATTAAAAAAAACTCTAAGAAAATGGAGTTTTTTGATGATAAAGGAAACTTGCTCAAGCTAATTTTCAGAAGAAAACAGTCAAAATTTTTGATATTTTCAGTTGATGGTATCATTGATAGAAATGAAGCCGAAAAGCTTGAAAAAACTCAGGTGTGCTGTAAAGATGAAGATCTTCCTCAACTAGAGGATGATGAATTTTATACTTCTGATTTGATAGGCTTGCATATTTATGAGAATGATATTGAAATCGGAAAAATTGTAAATATTGGTAATTTTGGCGCAGGCGATATTGTTGAAATTGAACTCATCGATGGAAGTAAAATACTCTATCCATTCACAAAAAAAATCTTTCACACTATAGAAAAAGATAAGATTTTAGTGGAAATACCCAAATTTCTTTAATTAGCGTAAAGATTTCTTGTTGCAAATATGACATTCGCTTGACAATATAACACTTAGGCGTTAGAAAAAACTTTTCAGCGCAAGAAATCATATTAAACTAAACTACGTTTGAACTTGGAGCATAGATAAATGAATTTTCTAAAAGCCTTTTCTTTAGCCATTATAATTCTAATCAATTTTTCAGCCTTTGCTGCTAATAAAAAAAAGATAGCTCCAGATATTCAAAGAACTCAAACAAGCTTGGTTGTAGACGCTGACACAGGTAAAATTTTACATAACGTAAATGGGCATGAAAGAATATACCCTGCTTCACTCACAAAACTTATGACTCTTTACATAATTTTTGAAAAAATAAATGAAAAAAAACTATCATTAGATCAACAACTTCCTGTATCCGTAAGAGCACAGAACGCTCAACCAACTAGACTTGGTCTAAGAGCTGGTGAAAAAATCTCTACAAAAGACGCGATAATGGCTATCATAGTCAAGTCTGCAAATGATGCGTCTATAGTAGCAGCAGAATCAATTTCAGGCAGTGAAGAAGCATTCGCAATAGAGATGACTAAAAAAGCTCATCAACTTGGTATGAAAAATTCTCATTTTTATAACTCATCCGGCCTCCCTCATTCAAAACAGAAAAGTTCAGCTATTGACATGGCAAAACTTACCCTGGCAATAAAAAGAGACTTTCCAGAGTTCTACCCTTGGTTCAACAATGGTGATAGTTTCCAGTATAAAGGTGTAACGGTCCAAGGTCATAATAAAGTAGCAAAACATTACGAAGGTGCAGAAGGAATGAAAACCGGCTATACTTATCTTGCGGGATTCAACCTTGTTACCACAGCATCAAAAAATAATAAAAACTTGATTGGAGTTGTTACAGGAAGTCCAAGCTCTTCTCATCGCAATAATAAAATGGTAAAACTTCTTGATAGTCATTTTGGCACTCAAACTGCATTTAATGACGGATCAGAAAAACGCAAAATCTCAATAAAAAAGCAAACAAGGAAATATGAGCTTATAAAAGAAACTACAAAGAAACTAGCTAAAAAATCTAACCACAAAAAGAAAACATCGCAAACTAAAAAGTCTATTAGAAGTTAAAGAAAAAAACTTTTGTAATAACCGTATTCTCCAAAAGCACCGTCACCTCGCATATGATGCGTGGCCCACTCTATTTTCTTTTTAAAAGACAAATTGGCTGTTGGTTGAGAAAGGAGGCCGGCTCAATGATTTCGTCATTAAGGCACCAAGCGTGGTATGACGACTCTTTTTGACGAAGCGGCACTAGGCAATCACTAAAACTTGATATTAAAAGTTGATTCGAAGTTTCAAAGACCCTGTGTGACTATAATATTTTTTTGCAAATCCCAAATCATATCCAGCCGTAGCATCAATCATCCCATTACTTATTTTTAGGTCAAATCCTGTGTTACAGATTGTTTTATTTAAATTACTCTCCTTACTTGTCTGCAGTCCATCTCCGATAGAAAATTTTGATGTTACTACTGGACTTTTTCCTGCAAATTCATGAGAAAGTTTTGCATGTATAGAAGGAGAAAATATCGAGTCTTTTAACTCTACCTCAGCTCTTAATAATGCGCCATAATACCAAGAATAACTTGAGCTACCATGTTTCTCAATTATTCTATTAAATTTACTTTGACCTTCTTCTTTATATCCATCATCTGCAAAGAAACTAGCGTTTACTCCTAATTCCTGGATCATTGTAATTTGATCTTTTACGTTAAAAATATAACCAACTGAACCGTCTAATGCTCCTGACTTAGAATTGTGCTCTCCTCTTGCATTATAAGAAGCTCCTATCTCCATTCTCTTTTCCGTTGTAATAACATTTGTATTACTTATGACCGTAGTAGCGCGCGTGAACCAATGATTATTTATTTCATACATTGAATATAGGCTAAACATCCAGGTTTTCTCATTTACCCTATCGCCCTGCTTTTGATCTTTAGCTTTAACCTTAGTATCTACGAAGATTACTGCCCCTCCAAAAGTCAAGCCATCCCTCACCTCTGTATCATAACCAATCAAACTTCCAAGAGTAGTTGACCTATAGCCAGGGTTTCCTTTCTTTTTTCCCTGCTCTGTAAGATTTCCTACAGATTGAACCCAAACTCCGCTCTTATAATCTTCATCACCAGCTGTTGGTGCTATTATAAATTGACTTGGACTATTATTAACTATTGTACTATGGAGATGGGTAGCAACAGTAGATACAACATTAGATAGAAAACTATAACTTCTTTCCTGCGCAATATGATTTAATGTTCTATCATTTCTATATAGTATTTCTTCTTCTTTCGATGGTTCGTTTAGTATAACTTCAAGCAATGCTTCGCTTGGATCAATAAGAGCTTCTTGCAATAATTCACTTGAAGATGATGTAATGATGGCTGAAGTAGTTGGCGCTCCCTTAGACTTGACAGATCCTGCCGAATATTCAAAATTAAAGCCCGTACCATGGCTAACTTCGATTGTATAGCTACTTGGTTCACCATCAACAGATGAAAATATTTGATAAGTTTTATCATCTTTTGCCAAAGTACTTGTATCTAAAATTAATTTTAAAGTTTTTCCAGCAATTCTCACTGATCCATCTACATTACCAGAAGTACCTCCTGGTGATAATATAGAATTTACCGTAACACTTGCCACTGTATTGACAACACCTGTTACATTAAGAGTGTTTGTTTGAAGATCTAAAGCAGAACCATCATTAAGCGTAAGATTCCCATTTATAGTTTGGGATGTCGAGGCTTTGTACGTTACATTATTTTGTATAATAAGATTATTAGCATAAGTATCATTTGACACTGTATCTATACCAGCCCCAGCTAAAGTCAGAATAGATACAGAATTTCCAGCAGAACCAATTTTAGGGATATTTCCTGCAACATTAAACGTTACATTACCTGGCCCATTAACTTGCCCTATAGTCCCACCTGCTAAATCATTGATAGATAATAATTTTCCAACAGGAATGGATAAGGTGCTATTTGCCGAAAAATCAGCTCCAGCATCAATTATAGAATTAGAACCTAATGAATAACTCGCACCATAATATGGTTTATTTATAGTACCACCTGAAACGAATGTAATAGCACTTAAACCACGAGCGGTAGAAATGCCAGTTGAGCTTGGGTCTACATTAAATGTGACATTTCCTGTATTATCACCACTAATAACACCAAAAATATTTACATTATTAACATTCAAATTTGCACCAGAATTTATTGCAACATTGGAGATTTTCGTAGCGGCCCCCAAAGAGCCCACACCATTCAAATTAACTGTAGAAGCACTATCAATAATGATAGTTTTTGCATATATGCTATTTGTATCTTCTATTGTATAATTTCCTGATATAGTTACTTGATCAACCCTCGCTGCAATTTCACCTATACCTCCACTTACAGACCCATTATTCAGAGTTACAACACCATAACTATCTGTATTTGTTGTTATTGAACCAGTTACTTTGCCTGCTGTAATTGTAACTGTACCTCCAGCACTAAATATAATATTTCCTGTAAGAGTAGATGCATTAAGCCCTAAACTTCCACCTCCTATTGTAACATTTGAATTATGTCCAGCACCTGCTGATCCATCTATCCCTGAGTTAGCTATTAAAGTACCTGTAGCTAATGTGATAATATCAGCATTTATAATACCAGCAGATACGAGAGTACCTGCACCTATTTCAATAGTACTCGAGGTTATTGTTCCTGTTGTTGTAAGATTAGCTGTACCAATTAAAGCTAGATCAAGAGCATTAATACTCGTTGTATTGTGAGTTACTCCGTAAGCTAAAGTCACTCCTTTTAGAGAAGTTGCTGAACCAATTACTCCTGAGCTAGAAGTGCCAGTAATATTAAGTGTACCAGCTACGGTCAGACCAACATAGTTATTTATGCCTTTTGTGACATTTCCTCCTTTAAGATTTAGAATACCATCGTTTCCATTAAAACTTACTTCTCCTATTAAACCACTATATAAAGTAACAATTCCTTCACCGGAATAACTTAAAACAAGAGCTTCAACAGAATTTTTAGCTATAACAACTCCAGATTCAACCTGAAAACTCTCAACATTCTGAATAGATGAATTTGCTGTTAGACAAGCGCTGCCCTTTAAAATTAAGAAATTACTTTTAAAAACGCCTCCAACGACTAAACTAGTAGCATCAGCTATTTCCACTTGATAAAGTTGAGCAGTTTTTCCAACAGAGCCAGTAATGCTAGTATTTAAAGCTGCAATGCTCAATAAACCCTTATTAATTGCACCAGTATTATCAATATCACCACTAACATTTCCTCCAACAATATGTACAGCACTATTTTTCCCTGCAAAATCTATGTTCCCTGCCAAGCCATCTGCTAAGATAGCTGTGCCGGCCCCACCAAACTGTAGTATTGTTGCTTTTACAGTATTAGAGGCTGTAAACTTTGCCCCATCTCCAACAACTATCGAATTTAAACCCCCACTTGCACCTATTGTTCCACTTACTTCTGTATCAAAATTAACAATAAGATTGCCTGATGAGGCAGCGAGAATACCATTTGCAACATTACCATCAATATTTCCTGTAATATTTAATACTGCCCTTGAGGTTACGCTTCCACCTGTTCCAGCAAAATCTATATTTCCAGCCAAATCATTATTTATATTCAGATTAGCTCCATTATCATTTATCTGTACTAACCTAACATTTATAGTACCGTAAATTGTTGAATTTCCAGCACCTACATTAATAATACCTTTATTTGCAGCGCCAGTATTATTCACATTCCCATTTATTGTTCCAGCAAAAAGCTTTACAACAGCATCTTTACCAAAAAAATCTACATCTCCAGTGAATGTGTTATTTAACGAAAAACTACCAGCATCATTTGAAAATTGAAGTGTTGATGCTGTTATATTAGCTCCTGATACAAGTTTTCCTGCAACATTAATTTGTGAAATTGCGCCAAGCCCCATACCAGCACCCACTGCACTATTTAATCTAACATCAGCTCCAGCTCCTATGGCAAGCTTCCCTACTTGTCCCTCTATCCCATCAATTGTTGAGTTATATGTTACAGTTCCCTGTAGCGTTAATGTCTTAGCATCATTAATCGTTGTATTAGCATTCGCATTCACTGCAAGCCCAGCTCCACCTTCTAGCGTTGTATCCT
>CAYPDX010000060.1:0-6222 GCA_964409695.1 uncultured Rickettsia sp.
ATCTATTTGTTCAATAGCTTATATGCTTAGTTAGTAATGGGAAATGGTATTACATAGATATGCAACACTACTTAAGTCCATAACTTCTATTACATTTGAAAATCCTGGATCAGCTCCTGCTATAGAATCATTAATTATCCGTATGAAAAAGCTTGGATATCTTGATGTGGGATTTAAAATAAATCCATCTAATAGCATAGTGATAAACAATGAAGAAAATTGGATAAATACAGTGTCACCTCAATTTGGCACGGTCTACGTAAATCCGGCAGAATTTCAAACCGATGCAAAAATTTTACCTGAGTACCTACATGCGCTCTTACCACAAAGGCTAAAAGAATTTACAAATACAGCTGCTCTACATTTAGACAGACATAATTTGCATTATTTTAAAAATTTAGAAAAACTCCGCACTGTAACAAAGTGGCCCGTAGGATTGTTCTCTGACTTTACTAGAGAACAATTACAGCCGATAAAGGATACAATGTCATATTTTAGCTCTGGAATTAGTGGCGCTATTAACTTTAGTTTAGAAAGTATAATTGCAACTTCTCAATTAATAGAGGCAGCTACTACTTCAATAGTAACCTCATGCTCTGATACTATATATGGTTTACTAGATTATAATATTGATGTAATAACCCTCCTGGCAGGAGAAACTCACGAAGATTTATTTGGTGAAATCAATGACTGGCTTCCGGTTTATAAGACTGAAGCTTAGGAAAATTTAAAATTAATTCCTGAACTTTCTGTAATATAATCTAAGCAAAATATAGTTAATTAAAAATATTATCCAAGCTGACACCACAACATCGCTTCCAAAATGCCCTCCTTGTATCATTCTTCCAATTCCCACAATTGTTCCAAAAGCAAAACCAGCTATATAAGTAACAAACTGGTATTGAGCAGGAACTAAAAATGCAATGGTCGTAAAACTATATGCTGCTGCTGCATGCCCCGAGCTAAAGGAGCAATTCGATTTACATTGATTAGCCTTTTCGTAGACATTTGTGAATGTTTTTATAGCACCAAATTCAACAATCTGCTTAGGTCTTGCTCTTCCAAAATTATCCTTTAACATAAGATTTACAACAACTCCTGGACCAAGTATAAGAGACATAAGTATCGTAAGATTCAGAAAAGCTTTTTTTAAATTCCGATTTCCTGACCACAATAATCTTGCTGACGAACATATTAGCCACAAACTATATAATATAGTAAGCACTGGAACAGTTTTAAAAACCAATATCACGAGCCAATGTTTAGAGTGAGCAAATCCTACATTCTCATCATAGAAAAAGCTCATAAGCTTAACATCTAGAGAAGGATCTATATAAAAAACAATAGAAATTGCAAAAAGAAAAGCTGCTAAGTAAAGATTAAGTTTGTTTAACAAGATAGCTCCGAATTTTCCAAGATCAATAAACATATTCTTTTTACTGATAAAGGTAAATAAAAAAAACTAACCAGAATGATACATTACGCTTTCTGCATATCTACGCTCAAACAACCCCTTTATCTTTTTTCCTCCTGAATATACCCACCTCATGAATTCATCACAAATTTCATCGGAGCTAGAACCATAATTAATTTTTTGTCTAAGTGTTGATCTTTGCAAAGATGCCGCACCTAAATTATAAGTAAAAGAAACAAGAGCTGAAAACTGATTATCTTTTACATCATTTCTTATATATTTACACACAGCTTTTTCTGCAACTTCTAAATCTTGATAAAGCAGCTTTTCTGCATCTGTAATATTGATGTAACTATATGATTCATTAACCTTTAACAAATGGCCATAGCCAATAGTAGCTCGTCCTGCTGCACATTTATAAGGAGTATCTCTAAATCCTTCAAAATATTTTATAAGAATATATCCTTCATTATTTATATGTCTAATTGTCATCGGCTTCTCCATAATTTACTAAATGTTCTCTGACCAAAATAAAAGCTGATAATACCAGCAAATATTGCCTGATCATCAGTCGTCCATAAAATATCAATATACTGAACAGCACTCTCAGCAACATACATTATCGCTTTATATTGCACATATTTGAGCAATGAATAGAGAGCAAAGAAGCAATAGGCCATCACTGGTCTGACTGTGCCATTTAATGCATCAACCCAAGATATTCCTGTTTTAAACGTTGTATATAGGCTTGTAAGCTCAGAAGCATCATAACTTGCTCTTATTTCTTCTAAATTCTGAGAAATATTCATTTTTGTAAGTTCAATCTGCCTAGATAAAATTTCAAGTTCATGTTTTTTATCATTCTTATCTTTATACACTTTTACTATCTCTGGAATTAATGAACTAATAAAGCCAGCTATAGAAGCAAGTAAAGTTATCATATACCTCTCTTAATAATTTCTAGTTTGCATGCGACCAGGAAGTTCCATCAAAATAAATAAAACTTCTCATTTCAATGCAATATAAAACCATACCTAATTTTGGCTCCATATACTTCCATGGTTTATTTTCAAAGTTACAAAAGCAAATATGGTTTTCATATTCCCCTTCGTTTATAATAAATTTAAGATTTTTTGGAGATTCTGTAGGAGGAGACGAAACAAATCCTACAACAGACTGCAATATAAAACTATCAATTACCCCAATAGTTTCATTAAAAAATACTTCCTTATTTTGCTGATTATGCACCATCAATTCAAGATCAAAATTCTGTGTTTTCATTTTATGACATTATTTATTCTAGGCAAAATATTAGCATTATTTTTGTCAGCGCTAAGAGAGCCGCACATAAAAACTACAGAGAGATTGTCTCCTCTCCTTCATGAGTCTTATAATATAACTCAGCTTCTCTCACAGTATCTGCGCACAACAACGCAAGCATTTTATCAAGAAAAACAACTTCATCCCCGACTCTGGGTAAAATAAGATCCTGAGAATCTTCTTTTGGTATAAAAATAAGCTTCTTTAGTCTGTAAATATCACCTATCATCATTTCAACAACTCCAGCATATATAACCCCTTCCCCGTACTTAATTAGAGAATTACAATTCCATAAAGACCTACCAGAAATAATTGGTGAATTTTTCACGATACAAACATCTATATAGGAGATTTCATCTATTAGAAATTGGCTTACACTTTCTTCTATCAGTATAGAATTTACTATACCGGCAGAACATCCACCGCTGACGTCAGCTATTTTTATATATTCCACTTTATTTGATGAAATATATAGACCTCTTCTATTAACAAAAGAATTTACAAAATAAATATAATTTCCTTCCGACAATTCATCATATATAAAATTTTTTGGTAAAATTACTTGCTTAAAAACTCCTCCAATATCTTCTTTGTTCTCTACACTTACATAGGAAAAATTTAGATCAATATCTATAGGGATTTCTGTAATGCCAATAACTTCAATCTCCCATTTTTTAAGCTTTATCTGAATGATTCTTAATTCTACAAATAAATTATCTATGGTGAATTTAATTATATCGCAAGGGCCAATTCCAAGATAAGTAATTGGAAGTTTTAATTGTATTTCCGCCTTTTCACTATCAGAATGATCTATCAAAATTTTGGCAATTTTTCTAGCTTCTTCAATTGACATAACAAATGGAACATTCACAAATTTACTAGATTTTTTTCTTACATCTTCGTTTAAAACTTGCTGAGAAGCTTCAGAATAAGATTCTTCAATTGATGCATATTTAATAGAAATATGGTAAATTTTGGAGCTGAGTGCAATATTTGCTATTGCATAAATCTTATCATCACTTAATTTTATAAAATCCTTACCATCAACTTCATTACAGCAAAGCAAATTTCTTTTGATAAATTCAATCCCATAAGTCGCCCTATCTCTAATATCAAAGAAATAAAAACTTCTAAGTAAATTAATAAGCTCAAAACCTGTTACGCTTTTAATTATAGCGAAGCTATAAACCTGTTCCTCAAGCTGACTTACATCTATAGAGTTTTGCTCTATATTTGATCGCTCTGAAATATCTGAAATAATATTTGCAAGAGTTTGAAGGCCAAATTTACCATTTATCCAATGGCCCTTCTCCCACAAATAATAATCTTTCCAAATTTTAGAATGTGGCCATGCAGGATATGGCCGAGCATCAAAACACCAAAGAAACATATTCTCCACATATTCCTCTGAATTCCAATAATTCACAAAAGAATCAATAGCAATTCTTTGAATTGAAAAATCCGTATTTCCATTCGAATATTTAGGAATCCCGCCATCATGACACCTAGGATCAAAAAATATATTAGATTGGTTTGTTGCTTTATCTATTGAGGGAAATCCGTATTCAGTAAACCATATTTTTTTTGAATTTGGTATCCATGGGCTTCTTTGCCCATTTGGATTTACGTGAAAATTCTCCGCCCACCATCTTAAATTTTTCCAAGCATATTCTTTTGCTAAAGGCATTTTCTTATTACCATCTAGATAATAATCATAGCCTTCACCACTTCCAAATCCTGCTTTAATTTCATCTAAATTTGGTGATTTACTTTCAGTCAGCGTAACAGGCATATAATTATCTATACCAATAAAATCTATATCCTTATGCGCCCATAACTCATCCAAATGATACCAACCCCCCTCTGTATGGTGATATTCAGACCAATCTGCTGCATAGCTTACTTTCACAGAAGCTCCAACTATTGCTTTAACTTGTGAAGCTAGATTACATAATTCTCGTACAGCAGGAAATATTTCTTGGTCTCTTATAGAAGTAATAGATTTAAGCTCAGAACCGATAATAAAAGCATCAACTTTTCCTTTTACTAAATGAGCATAATGAAGAATAAAATTATTATACCCAAGTGGCTTATTAAAGAATGAATAAATTTGCGATACATCACCTGTAATATGTCCACGCCAAGGCTTACCAGGAATATCAAGCAGCATCATAGGATAGAACATTATTTTTATATCTCTAGATTTAATCTCATCTAAGTATCTAACAATTGATGCATCATTAATACTACCCCCGTAATTCGGCCTTCCCACTTTATCTCTAGAGATTTCTCTTGCAGAACATCTATTAAAACTCGCTACTTTCCATTCTTCAGAAAAAACATCACTTGAACATTTATATTCAACGGCTGGATAAATATCGCAAATGCCAATATCTAGACTATTAGCGAACCAACAAACAACAGGGGCTACCCAGGAAACATTAGGACAAATTTTTTGCAAATAATTTAAACTATAAATACTATCAGCTACACTATCTCTATTATTTGAATTTATTGGTTTATTACTAATTTCAAATGGGCCAGTGAATATTCGTTTATTTTGAATAATTGTGTCATATACAAATTCGCCGGATCCTGGAATAATATTCACTCCTAAGATTTTAGATTCCACACTTGAAAACGCCTTTTTATTAGAAAAGTTTCTTGTAACTTCAAATGAGAAAATAGGTATTGAATTGCCAAATTCAGCTAGTGGAAAATTTTCAAAAACAATATAAGCTAGCGAGCGAAATGCTGGAGCAAAACCAGAAGTTTGTGATAAAACTATTAATGGGTCAGGCATTTGCTCATTAGAGCCAGTATATATATGGTATTTATAGACACTTAAATCAGCAAGTTCATTATTAATCCAAATTCTCGATATATAATCAATTTCTCCTTCACAAATACCAATTGCAAAACTACAAAAATATAGAAAATCAATTTTATTGTAAATTGCCGTGTGCGTTTTAAAATTTTTAACATTTGTATTTTTGATAGGGATTTCTTTAATTTCTGTAGACCATATCAAATCCCCGTTCACGCGAGAGGTTCCAAAAACAAGTGGGATAGTTTTTCCAGCAGCACAGGATACTGGAAAAAATATATCTCGAGTTTTTCCAATCCTGTAATATTCTCTAATTTTATCATGATCTTCTAAAGAATTACCAAGCCATTTGCCTATAAATCGCCCAGAAGAAGATAATATTCCACCCCCAAGGAATTTACCGATAAACCCACCAATAGTTCCAAATATAGACGAAAGCATAGTTTTTGCTTCGAGTATAGCAAAAAAATATTTAGCGCTAACTTACTAAAATTACAGCATTTTCCAGATTAAATTAGACAAATGATTTTAAGGGCGAAGATGCGCAGCCTATTTTTCATAGGTGATCACATCTGAGACACGCTAAAATCATTTGTCTAATTTAATCTGGAAAATGGTATTAAAAATTGAGTTTTACTTTCAAAG
This sequence comes from uncultured Rickettsia sp., assembly GCA_964409695.1. GTDB lineage: Bacteria > Pseudomonadota > Alphaproteobacteria > Rickettsiales > Rickettsiaceae > JABDAD01. The sequence goes on from CAYPDX010000060.1 coordinate 6,207, forward strand.
ATCCTGTGTGAGCGAC
>CAYPDX010000061.1:0-6024 GCA_964409695.1 uncultured Rickettsia sp.
CATTGCAGCAGCAAGTAAACCTATAATAACAAAGGCCTTCAAACCTGATGGAATTAAAAAATCAATTATCGATGTCACGGATGAAATGGAGCTGAGCTGAGGGAATATTTCCATAGCAATTAATCCATTTAGGCTAAGACATATTATAAATATAGCATAAATCGCTGTTTTAAAGTAAATAGCCTGTTTTATTGGTTCCGATTTTTGGCCAATTAAAATTCTTTGTATAAAGCTTGGGACAAAGCCCATTACGGAGAAGCTAAGAGTTGCAAAAATCGTATCTAGTAACAATGAATTGCTAGAGAATATATCATATTTTTCACTTGGTACCTTATGTATAAACTCTGCTATACCAACATGATCTAGTCCGAAGATTGTAACAGTTGGGATGGCTATAATCATTGCAAAAAATTGTAATGAATTATTAATGACAACAGATCTCAGGCCTCCAATTGTAGTATATATTATTACTATTACATAACTAAGTATAACTGCATATATATAATCAATTGCAAATAAAAAACTAAAAATACGTCCTGTAACACTTATTTGAACGGCTAGATAGCCTATAGAGATTAAGGTCGCTGAGATACCGGTTATTATTCTAGCATATTTGCCATAATATTTTTCAACAATTTCTCCAACGCTATTTGCACCATTATATTTTATCATTTTTGGTACTAAATAAATAGCTATAGCAAGATCTATTGGGATTGTAAGTAAGAGACCATACAAAAACGCAAGATTCTGTCCAAAAGCTTTTTCTGTTATACCAAAACAGGTGCCGCCACCCACAGCAGATGCAAAGATAGTTGCAGTGAGTATGAATTTATTGGAATTTATATCGCTTCCTACATGAGCATAGCCAGATAATGTAGTAGATTTATTCCTATTATATAGTCCAACAGCTAATATAAGAAATAAATATAAAGATATAATGGTTGCATCAATCATGAATTTTCTTTAGTAGCTTTGGTTCAAGTTTTTTTAGAATAATTATTGATGGAATTACCATAATTATTGATATGGCAAAAAATACCACCCAATTTGTATTTACCACTATATAGCCTGCAAAGCTAGGTAAAATTGTTCTTGAAGCTCCCATCATAGCGCTTAAAATTGCATATTGTGTAGCTCTGTATTTTCCATGGCATAGAGATGTGAGAAGGCCTATATAAGCTGCCATCGTCATGCCGCCAGTTATGCTTTCACTAATTGTAGAAAATAGTAATGCGTTTGTACTCTTGCCAAAATATAGAATTGATAAGTAGCTTGCATGAGAAAATGCATGGATAACGCCAAACCATAATAAACATTGCGTAATTGAGTATTTAGACATAATTGAGCCTGCAAAAAGCCCTCCTACTGCAGATCCTGCAACTCCACATAATTTTCCAGCAAGTGAGATTTGAGAATCTGTGAATCCATGGTCAATTAAGAATGGATTAAGCATTATACCTATAAAATTATCTGCAATACGGTAAAGGGCTAAAAAAACAAGCAACATAATAATTGTTTTTATAGTCCCTATATTGCTAAATATAGATTTCAGCTTCATTTTTTTTGTATAGTTTTCCTCTATATGTTCCGAAATAGACCTTACTCCCTTGATTAAGAATAATATTACTGGGAAGGAGAGGTAAATTAAAGCGAAGAGACTATAGATAGATTGCCATGATATAAATTGAGAAGCAAAAATAGCTACAGGCCCTGTAACGATCATCCCACATCTATAGCCAAATATATATATTCCAGAAGTTGATCCTTGTTTAGTTTGAGGTGTTATTTCTGTTCTTAGAGAATTTAGAACTATATCTTGAGATGAATTGATAAAAGAAAGAATAACAGCAATTATAGCTATGGTTTTTGGGGATTCATTTGGGTTGCATAACCCTATAGAAGCGAGGAGAAATGCTCCTATAACGTGTAATGCAATAATCCATTTAAGTCTGTTGTTTATATTTAATTTAATGAAAGATAGTTTTACTCTATCGAGAAATGGTGCCCATAAAAAATTTATAGCATAAGGTAAGGATACAAGGGAGAAAAATCCTATTACTTCAAGGTTGCAACCTTCTTTCGCTAACCAATAATTTAGAGTATTTCCTGTAACAAGCAGTAGAAAACCACTTATAAAACCAAAAAACCAAATAGTTATATTTAAGTGCATTATATTTGTTTTTGAGTGGATAAAAGCGTGTGTATCAAGAATAAGACTCTACATCACTCGAGCAAGATCTGGTTTTTTTTAGAGTTTCTTGACTTGTGTTGCGCTACAGAGCTTGGATTGTTTTTGATAAATTGTAACACATGATCTGATACTAAGGTTTCCAAGTCGCCAATCTTATTCCTAAAAAAATGATCGGCTCCAGCTATTGATTTATAGTCAACTTTTATATGTTTTTGCTTTGAAAGCTTGTCAGAAAGATTAATTACTGATGTTTCGTCAACGATACTGTCCTGATCTCCATGGATTATAAGTCCGGGAATAGGGCATGGTGCTAAGAATGAAAAATCGAATTTATTTACAGGTGGGGACACAGCGATAAAATTATTTATCTCAGGTCTTCTCATAATTAATTGTAAAGCTATCCATGAACCAAATGAAAATCCTGCTATCCAATATTGTGAGGTTAGTGGGTTATGTAATTGTAACCAATCTAAAGCTGTTGCTGCATCAGTTAGTTCTCCAACTCCGCCATCAAATTCGCCCTGAGATTTACCAACTCCGCGGAAGTTTATTCTAAGCACGGAGAGTTCATTTTGAACAAAAGCTCTATAGATTGAATAAACAACTTTATTATTCATGCTCCCGCCATAAAGAGGGTGTGGGTGCAAAATTAAAGCTACAGGAGCCTTTTCGTTAGAGGATTGATAATATTTTCCTTCGATTCTACCAGCTGGTCCGTTAAAATATACATCTGCCATATTGACAATTCCCGACTAAAATACTAAGTTATAATATAAGATTGTGATTCTATCATAATAGAACTAGCTAATCAATAGAAGCTTATTTTAGATTTATAGGTGCTGATTTATGTTACTTACGACAAAAGGAAGATATGCAGTTATGGCTATAGTTGATATTGCTATGAATAGCACTGGGAGGCCAGTAAGCCTTGTTGAAGTTGCAAATAGACAAAATATTACACTTAACTACCTTGAGCAGATTTTTATTAAGCTTAAAAAAATGGGAATAGTAGTTTCAACTAGAGGGCCTGGAGGAGGATATCTTCTTTCGGAAGAACCACAAAATATTAAAATAAGCAGGATTATAGATGCTGTGAATGAAGAAATAAAGATCACAAGATGTGGTGATGGGATTCCGGGTTGTATCAGTAAAACTGCAAAATGTACAACTCATGATTTATGGGATGGTTTAAGCATAACTATTAGAACATATCTTGATAATATTTCTGTGCTTGATGTGGCAAATGGTAATATAAGATGATTTATTTAGACCATAATGCTACAACTCACATTATTGATGAAGTTAAATTCATAGTGAATGAGCATTTTGATCAATTATTAAATCCATCTTCTATACATTCATTCGGAAGAAATTCCAGAAAATTACTTGAAGATGCGAGGGCGCAAATTGCTTCTTCACTTGGGTTGAGATTAGGGAAGGGAAATTATAAAATAATTTTTACTTCAGGCGGCACTGAGGTAAATAATTTGGTTGTAAATAATTTTAGAGATGGAGTTGTTTTATATTCAGCTGCAGAACATGCATCAATAATAGAGCCTGCCAAAAATTTACCTTCGAGTTTTGAGATTAATGTTAATAAAAATGGGGTTGTTGATTTAGATTCTTTGGAAAAATTGCTGGTTTTGCATCATGGTAAAAAGATTTTAGTTTCTGTAATAGCTGCAAATAACGAAACTGGAGTTATACAGCAAGTTAAAAAAGTAGTAGCAATTTCCAGGAAATATGGGGCATTTGTGCATACAGATGCAGTCCAGGCTATTGGTAAGATAGGATTTGATATAAAAGAATTGGATGTTGATTACGTAACTATAAGTGCGCATAAAATAGGGGGGCTTGTTGGGTTTGGTGCGTTAGTTACTAAAGATAATATTACTCTTATTCCTCAGCTATTAGGGGGTGGTCAAGAGCGAAGTGAAAGAGCGGGAACGGAAAATGTTCTAGGTGCTATAGGTTTTGCAAAAGCTTTGGAACAAGCAATTTTAGATCAAAATGAATATTATAATAATATAATAAATTTGCGTAATAAGCTTGAGGATGAAATAGAGAAAATTGCACAAGGAGCAATTATATGCCGGTCTAGTGATCGTATTCCAAATACATCTCTTATCTCTCTAAAGGGAGCAAGCTCCGATCAGCAGATAATTGAATTTGATTTTGCTGGAATCGCTGTTAGTAAAGGTTCTGCTTGTTCTTCTGGCAAAGTTAAAAATTCTCATGTATTGAAAGCTATGGGATATGATGATGAGATTATAAATTCTGTTATAAGAGTTAGTTTAGGAAATGGTAATACTATAGAGGATGTTGAGAAATTTATATCAGTATGGAAAGAGATTTATAAAAAAATGGCATTAAAATGAATGAATTATCAGGAATGAAAGAAAAATTAAAAAAAACTGGGGTAAGGTTTCCAATCTATTTGGATTATCAGGCCACTACTCCTACAGATCCAAGAGTTGTAGAAGGAATGATGCCTTATTTTTATGAAAAATTTGGTAATCCTCATTCAAGAAGTCATTCATATGGGTGGGAAGCTGAAGAAGCTGTTGAACTTGCCAGGCGTCAGGTAGCATCTTTAATAGGGGCTGATGCAAAAGAGATAATTTTTACTTCAGGAGCAACAGAATCAAATAATTTAGCAATTAAAGGCGTTGCAAGGTTTTATAAATCTAATAAAAATCACATTATAGTTGCTGAGACAGAGCATAAATGCGTCCTAGACGCATGTAGGCACCTTGAGCTCGAAGGTTTTAAAATTGCGTATTTACCAGTTCAAAAAAATGGATTAATAGATTTGAATGTGCTTTCAAATTCAATAACTGAAAAGACAGTTCTAGTCTCAATAATGGCTGTAAATAATGAAATAGGTGTTATTCAACCATTAGAAGAAATAGGGAAAATTTGCAGAGCAAAAAGAGTTTTTTTTCATAGTGATATAGCACAAGCTTTTGGAAAAATTGAGATAGATGTTGAGAAATGTAATATAGATTTAGCGAGTATTTCATCACATAAAATTTATGGTCCAAAAGGTGTGGGGGCTCTTTATGTTAGAAAGCGTCCAAGAGTGAAGCTAGAACCAATTTTTAATGGTGGTGGACAAGAGAGAGGGATGCGTTCTGGGACAATTCCAACCCCTCTCGTAGTAGGCCTAGGACTTGCCTCAGAGATTGTATCAAAAGAAATGCAACAAGATTACGATAAAATAAAAGCTCTATCTGACTATTTCATAAAAAAAATTCAAACTTCTATACAAGATGTATACATAAACGGGGATTTGTTACATAGATATCCAGGGAATTTGAACCTAAGTTTTGCCTATGTAGAAGGTGAGTCAATGATTCTAGCAATAAAAGATCTTGCTGTATCCTCAGGCTCAGCCTGTACTTCATCATCCCTAGAGCCATCTTATGTACTAAGGGCGCTAGGTATATCAGAAGATATGGCGCATACTTCAATAAGAATAGGATTTGGGCGTTTTTCAACATTTGCAGAAGTAGATTATGCAGCAGAATTAATAATAGCTAATGTAGAAAAACTTAGGGATATGAGTCCATTATGGGAGATGGTGCAGGATGGGGTCGACCTACAGAAAATAACATGGTCCGACCATTAAACCTATTTTTAGCTGTAATTTATGCGTCATAACTTTGTTTGCGATGCTCACATCTATAAGAATAGGCTGCGCTTCTCAACTTTGTTTTTCCTAGAAATTTCTAGCTATAAATAGGTTTAAGTAAGGTACACTAGAATTCTCAATTTGAGAGCTTTGAGTAGTAGGGTTTAAAAATTTAAAAAGGTAAATATATGGCATATAG
>CAYPDX010000062.1:0-5996 GCA_964409695.1 uncultured Rickettsia sp.
ACACAAATGAAGCGGTGTCCTGCCATGCTCGTCTCTTGCATTTACTTCAGCTCCTGCTCTTATGGATAACCTAACACTTTCTAAACTACCTGATTTTACTGCTTCAAATAGATCTTCATTTAATGACATGACTATATTTATTTAAATTATGTTATATAATATAACACAAAATAATATATAAGTACATATTTTTGACTTCGCCAATTCAAATTCGAATAGCGGCGTTTTGGAGAGAAAGAAACACGTCGATTGGAGTGTTAAAATCTAATACTTTACGAGGTCTATTATTGATTAAGTTTTGGTATTTTTCAATATCTTCATGAAGCAAAGTATCAAACATGGTTTTTTTAGGAACAAATTGCCTTAATAATCCATTCGTATGCTCATTTAAACTACGCTCCCAAGAACAATAAGGTCTGGCAAAGTAACATTTAGCTGCCAAAGCTTTTGATATAATTTTATATCCTGCAAACTCTCCACAGTTATCAAATGTAATAGTTAGGACCTTCTTTTTATACGGCTTTAGCATCTCAACAATCGCTGCAGTAACAGCTTCTTTACTCTTATTTCTGACTAACTTAAATAATGCAATTTTAGATTTCCTTTCTACCAGTGAAACTATTGCACCTTTTTGATTCGCTCCAATTAATGTATCTCCTTCCCAATCTCCTATCCTTAATTTACTATCTACTATCTTATCTCTTTCCGATATATCAACCCTATCTGGTATATGACCTCGAGCAGTATTATATATTCCCTCTCTTATGATAATGCTTATCTTTGTGACGAAGATATTTAAAAAGCTCTCCTCCTTCCTTCTTATCACTCCAGATCATCTTATATATGGTCTCGTGACTAATGTTGATATCTTCCTTAGTGAAAATCCACTTGCTTTTAGTCCAAAAATACGACATCTTTCCTCTAGGGTCAGATGAGTCTTGCGCCTTGTGCTCATGACAGTTATTCCTTTCTTTGTACAATCGGAATTTAACTATCTCATCTGATCTCTGTCAATATCTACCTGATATCTCAATTAATCAAATTTTTATCCATTCTGTTGCTTTTCAAACCTGAATGGGCCTTGGATTCAAGAGTTTTCATTCTGCTAAAATTACTATTACTTCTATTGAGAATATTCGCATCATTCAAAAGAAACAAATTGTAGGCGCCAATGACAACTCTTCAACCTTTAAGAATTTTGCAATACTAATGGCATCATAATATCCAAAACTAAGATTTGAGCGTTTTGGAGTATTGACGAAAACAGATGCGACAGAGCCAAACCTAGAGGCTCAAATAAAAATGTCGTCACATTCTTAAATGTGGCGACATTTATGAATTCTAACTTAGTATTAAATTATAAATCAACATCTGGATTTGGACCAGGGGTAGCACCGAGAGTATCAGTTGGATCATCAACACCGCCAGCGCCACAATGGATGGTGAAAGCAGCAAAAGCATCCTCTACACCTTCAGCATCAGCATCAGCATCAGCATCAGCATCAGATAAATCTCCTACAGCAGAACCAGTAGGACCATCAGTATTTGGGGTGATAGCCAGAAAGCCTTTCACCGCAGCATACCCAAGTGCATCAAACATCTCTTGATATTCTGGATCTTCATAGTCTGTTATGGAAGGTCTTTCCTTCTCTGATACGGTGCCAAATTTCTCTTGTTTCCTTATGAACGCATCCAGAGCTTCTTTATAAAAGTCCAGCCTAGATTTATTTGCTGCTAAATGAAATAATGCTGTTAATTGTGTTGTCAAACTATGGATATTCCACCCTGCCCTCACGCTGTATCCCAAAAACTCTTCATTGACAACATGATGAGTACCTGTATAAAGCTCTGTGTGGAGCTTTTTCTTCACTTCATTAAGACCTTCAATGCTTAATCTTGATTCGATCTCTTGTGCCACGCTATTAATGTTATCATCGCTCCCTTCTATGTACGTATGATAGCCTAGAACATACCCCGTAGATGGGTGGTCTTTAGTCTGACCAGTCGCGCGAGCCGCGCTGGCAAGTAGGCTATATAAGACGTTATCCTCCGCATTGCGTATGGCATTATCATGGACCTTATCTGTTAATTCTACTAAATATGTATAACAATGTTGAGGGCCATTAGGCCATTGTTTAAAAAATTGTTCCATAGGGTCAGTATTTGCCCAATTTGCCCAATTATCAGGGTCTCCTGACATATTTAGTACTAATAGATCTTCTCTGGTTCTTTTATTTTGTGGTTTCACCTCTTTTATGGTTCTATCTTCTAGAATTGTATATCTTTCTCCAGCAGGGTCACTCACATGGTAGTACATTGACGTAAAGACTTGACTAATATATTGTTTATATCCTCCTGAATTCAAAGATAAATCGCCTGACTTACTCCTTAGATATTCGAAAAATTTTTTATTAAATACTTTAGCATCTTCATACGTAGCAGCTTCTGGTTTTAGCGCGTCTTTACTCATAGTTATTCTCCTTTTTAAATATTTATTGTATTAATATCGATCACAGTTACACCACAATTATTGTATTATATTAATAATTGTATATTTGTCAACTTTATTTATTAGGTTTTGTTGCATCCGCCCACTCCTAACAATTTTTAAAGTATTTTTTATTTTTTGTTGAGGCCCTTGTTCACGTCCAGAAACTATTTCAGCAAGTAAACTATAGGCAACTTTAGGATTTTATAATAAATCCGATCTTACTACTCCAGCCATAATCACTCCTGTTTTATGTAACCACCCAGGACCATCAAGGGATATATATTATAGTAAATTAACATGATTATAGGAAGAGGAAGAATTGAGAGATAGTATCAAATAAAGTTCCAATGTTTGTTATGGTTTTGTAGCATCTGTTGAAACACTATTTTCTGATATTTTTCTTTACAGCTGCCCATACAACTTTAGGGGCAGTCTCTTCTTGGGAAGCTTCACCTCTTCTTGAACTTGGATCTTTATATTCTGTGCATGTTTAGGTAAAACATGTATTACTGTTTCTGGTAAAACTTCATTATTTTTGTATGGCATAACAATACTCCATTCATAATTTAGAAAATAAACTATTGTACTTTTCTCTAAGAAAACTCTGCCAGGCTATCTAATGCAAATCTAGCTGGAGCAAGGTGTTTTTGTCAAGCCCCAGCTAATCCTTATTTTCAAGAATTACCACCTGTATCCCCTCCTTCATGCGAGGATTCACCTGTGAGCGCTAACTGGTGAGTTGTACCATCTTTGTCATTTGGTTCCGAAGATAAAGTGATAGATGCAGTATAGGTGCTTGAAGAAGATTTCTCATCAACGCTTTTTTCCGGCTTAACTTCCGGTTTATCTGATGTGTCCTCTCCTCTAATTCCTTTTACTGCTTCCTTATGATGGGCAGAGTCCACATTCGCTGCATGAGAAATCTTTACTCCTTTCTCAAGACCAATAGCATTACTTGCGTTCTGATCTAATTGCTTCCCTGCTTTGTCTGCTGCTTGTTTTAAGGTTTTACCAAATTTACTCATAATAACCTCCATTATTATTTGTTTGCCTGGTACCTTCTGGCTCTTATTTTACCACTAAATACTTATATGCTCAATAGTATTTACAATTTTACGGTTTGGCTGCTTAAATACAAAAAACCTTAAAACTATGGCAGTATTTAAATAATAAAACAGTAAATAATTGAAAAAGTTAATGTTAGTGAGAATAGTACTGTAAATAAATATGGAACCAATAATTCTTGTTTTTCAATTTTTTCAGGAGCATCTACCCTGTCTAAATACTCATTTAAGAATCTAATGAATTTTTTATCGTATTTTTTTTCTAAACTAATAATAAATTTTTCTATTCCATTAAAAGTATAAACTATACGTTTAAGCGAAAATATCCAATTTACAGAGAGAGCTATTCCCATAACTGAAAGTATTATTGCTATAAGATTAATAGTATATATTTTTGTTATATTGTTTTTATCAGCAATGTTTGGAATAATTGGTGCAAGAGATATCATGGCAGCAAATAAGGCAACATAAAAGTTATTTATGTCATCTCGTCTTTCTTCAATATGAAGCCGAGTATTCAAAGCCAGTTCATAAAGTTTAGCGTCTTCTATTGAATTTAACTTACTCATATTGGACCCCATCTTTATAGTTTTTTTTATATTATGAAGTACAAAAATATAATTGCCGTAATTTTCTTATTTTAATAACCTCATTATTTTAACATGTTTTTCATCTTTAAACAATAAAGCCGATAATTTGCTTCAACATTTCTGTGGGAATCCAAAAATATATGGCGAAGTCTTCTCCGTGAGCTAATTGAAATCAAGACCATCATTTTTTGCTAAAAAATAGAAGTTGACACAAATATTTAATAATCATACTATTTTAATTAAGCATTACACTCAAAATTGATGCTTAATTATTCAGCTTCTAGCCTCGCATCATAGAGTTTAATGCCCCATTAACAATGCAGTGTGAGCAGTAAACATCGAAATATTTGGGGGCTATCATGGAAAATAATAAACATCAACCACATGTTAATAATTCTTCTAACTCAAGTAACTTCAATCAGGATTTTCCTTCTATTAATAGTGACAAATTCCATGAAATAAAGGTAAATAGAGGGGCTAATACTCAAGACTCTTCAATAAAACATGATTCAAAGAAATCTGAAGATGGTCATACCTATAAAGAGGATAAAAATAACCTTCCTTATAGAAAGGATGATAATAACGATCCGCATAAAGAAGAGAAAGATACGCCAAATAAGAAAAAAGAAAAAGACAATGATTTTTATGAAGATGAGGATTAATATTTGTACCATCAATGATTTATATTGTTTAACGCAAAAAATAGTGAGGTTTATATGGTAACTTTAGTAGGGATTCAATCAAATTTTGTGAATGCAATAAAAGATCTATTGGAATTAGAATATGACGCTGTGGAGACTTACACAACAGCGATTAAAAAACTACAAAATATTGAAAATAAGCAAATGCTAACAAACTTTAGAGCTGATCATGAGAGGCATATAAAAGAGCTTGTTGCATGGCTTAAATTACATAAAGAGGAAGTGCCTACATCTGATCCAAGTGGCAAAAGTGTTATAGCAAAAATCGCTCTAGAACTTGCTAATACTTTCGGCAGCGACGGAGAGATTTTAAATGAGATAATTTCTGCAGAAAATGACACTAATACTGCATACGAACGTATTAATGATCATAGTGATAAAGCAGATGATATATCACAAGTATTAAAGCATGCTCTCGAAGATGAACGGAGACATAGAAAATCAATACAAGAAGTTATTGATAAAAAGTAGAGTATAAAAGCCAAGAGGTCTTTGAGCTCTCTTGGCTTTTATAAGACTTATATGTTTTGTGTTAAGATACTAACCTAAAGTTTGTTTGGAGAGTAAAAATAAATGCCAACAAAAATATATAAATGTGGGAGTATGTATATTAAAGGAGCGCTTTATTTATTTATTATAATTATGCTGTCAAGTTGTACTTTAACTGAATATTTTAGAAAGACATCCAAACCTTCAAATAAGATTACTTATAATGAGCAGCATCAAACAAGAACATTAAAACAAACTGGATCAGATTTAAGAATTTCAAGTGGTATACATATAGACCTCGTCGCTTTAGACTTATATAAGCAAGTAACCGTGACAGTTAATAAAGGGATTGTTACTTATACTGGTACAGTCCCCACTGAAAGAGACAAGTTAGTAGCACTTGGCGTAGCATGGAAGCAAAATGGAGTAAAAAAAGTAATTAATAACCTTGAGGTAGCTAAATAAAGTTTGTTTAAATTTTGTGTAGGTGTAGCTGAGGGTAAATTTAAATTTAGGCCACTCTTGAGCTAATATGCCCTCTGGGTTCACAAAGAATTTTTGCGACTCGTTCCTTTCTTAGTTTTTGTAGCACTTATTTAAGCTTTGTTGGGTCTTTTGATGTAATTGTGTAAATTTCTTATGGGTTATATAGTAACAATAT
>CAYPDX010000063.1:0-5831 GCA_964409695.1 uncultured Rickettsia sp.
ATTCATGTTATATTTATTATCTTCTGGATGAATTATTCCATCTTTTGTAAATTCATCTGCAAAAGCAGACATAAAATTTACCTCTGCTATTTTTGAAGTTCAGCAACCACCATGTATTACAACTAATACAGGAAATGGACCAACTTTTTTTGGTAACCTCAAGTCATCAAATTGCATTTTGTTTTTTCCATAATGAATACGATAATCACACTTATTAAATGGTAGTTTTAGAATATCATTTTCAGTTAGTAATTTTAATTGCGTTTTGTTTGACATGGGTTTCATAGCTTATTTATACAGCGAAAATCTTTTTGTTATGAGGCTCACTTCATCCCATGGTCCAAATAGAACTGCGCCATAATAAACTAAGTCTTCTTCTTTTGTATTTAGTGTATTATCAAGTTGTTCTTTATACGTTCCGCCAGTCATAGTATCTGTAAATACTCCAAATTTCATATTAGTTTCTTTCGCATTATTTACAGCTTTTCTTATTTCTGAGGATTTACCTCGTAAAATCATAAATGGCATTTGTGAGATATTTGGATAAATATTCCCATCCTTATCTTTATAGTCATTTAAACGTAATAATTCATTGCCAATTTGAGCGCCTAATCCAATAGAAATATGAGCTATGGCGTTCATTGCAACGCCAATTTCTATATCTTTGTTCACCAGTGCAACTAATTTATTCTCAAAAGACATGATATTTCCTCGATATTTAATTTATGGATATTATTTTGCCAGAAGTAACATCTGGTAAATCTTTGCTACTCATGTTAAAGACAGCATTAGGAGTGCCGGCTGCTGCCCAAATACTATCAAATTTTAATAGATCTTCGTCAATAAATACAAGATTAATTTTTTGCTTGTGGCCTATTGGTGGAATGCCTCCGATAGCAAAACCAGTAACCTCGCGTACGAAATCAGCATCTGCTTTTACAATTTTTTCACCCAGATGAGACTCAATCGTTTTTTCATTTACACGATTTGGTCCAGAAGCGAGTATAAGTACTGGCTGTGCTGAATTTTTTGTTTTAAAAATTAGAGATTTAACAATTTGAGCAACATCACAATCTAATGCAAACGCTGCATCTTGGGCAGTTCGCGTACTATTTGAAAGCTCAATTACTTTGCATTTTAAACCTTTTGCTTCTAATGTTTCTTGTACGGTTTTTGCGCTTTTAGCTAATTTTTCTGTCATGCTTTTTCTCCAATTATTTTATTTTTTTCATAATATGAAAAAATTGTGAAACCCGTAACTCCAATAGCGAGTGTCACTGGAATTATACAAATTCCGTAAGTATAAGAGCCAAATTTATTAATTATAAATCCTATTACGCTATGAAATCCATAGCCAAAGCTCATTATTATCATGTTTGCAACGGCATTTGTTAATCCAGTTACAGATTCTGGTACGTAGGTTGAAACTTTATAAATCGCGAGTATCTGATAGGCGCTACAAATTCCTACTAATATAAAGCTGAGTGTTATAGTGCTTACAGTTAATATTCCAGATACAAGTGCAATAAAAATAGCAAGCATAATAATTCCAGCGCCTATAATTGAGCCAATATAACGTCCAGTTTTTTCAGCGATAATACCTAAAATTGGTGCTCCAAAGCACATTCCTATAAAAATCATAGATGGTAAATAGCTGGAAATTGCTTTGTCGAACCCATATGTCTGTTTTAAGAATTCAGACCCCCAAACATCTGCAAAACCCTCAAGAGGACCAACCATTAATCCAGCAAAAAAGCACAATATTATGACTTTACCATTAGTAAAAACAATTTTTAAGCTAGATAGAATTGTATTTTGGTTTTCCGATTCCATCTCTGGTACTATGAAATATGTAAGACCAGCAAGGCAAATTCCAATGATAGCAAAAATCTTAACAACTTCTTTATACCCAAGAGTGCTACACATATAGCTTACAGGTCCGCCGCCATAGATAGCTCCAATAAGCCCAATAGATACGGAAATAGTAAGCATTCTAGTAAATCTCTCCTCAATAAAACTCATGCGAATTATTTTAAAAGTACCAAGAATAGCGGCAGCAGAACCCATACCTATTATAGCTCTACCAATAACAGCATAAATCCAATTATCAGAGAATAATATAGGTAATAGCCCAGTAACAGTAAATAAAATACAAATACTCATTACCTTCCTAGGACCATAGCGATCAAGCGCAATACCAATAGGTAAGTGTATTAAAGAATATCCAATATAATAAACACCAGAGAATTGGCCAAATATAGTAGTATCAATATGAAATTGATCCATAATATCACCAAGCATAATGCTAGGCATAACCCTTAAAATATATTGATAAGCATAGAAGATGGAGCCGATGATCCATATAGCCCATGCGATAGTTCTTGATATAGTCATAATAAACCCTATTTCTAATTGTCCAAACTCTGAAATTGAGTTTCTAGAAGTAATTCAGCGTAAGTCGCTATCCTCCGCCTATGAAGAATAGGCTGCTGTAGCTTTATTACTTGAATTCCTTCTATAAATCTCAATTTGAGAGCTTGGTTTTGTTATAAAACCCGTTTCAGCTCCTCACTTATGAACTATTACATCACTAAGCAAAAGTCTTTTGTAATAACCGCATTCTCTAAAGATACCGTCACCCCGCACCACGATGCCTTAATGACGAAGTCATTGAGCCAGTGTTTTTATCTAAAATATTTGTTCAATATGGAAATTTGTGTGTAATATAATGCTCCGCCCTTAGCGGAGGAGGATGCCGCTTAGAAGAGAAATAATGAAAACTCTAGTGCCGCAAATGGACATTAAGCTACTCTCTCAAAATTTGAAGCCTATTAGTCTGAATTTATACATAACCCTACCATTCACTCAACCTTATAGGTCTTGCTTATAGTGCCTTATATATAATCCAACCTAATGGACAAAGTTATTATATGTTTTTTACCATGATGGGATGATAGCAGGTTTGAAGAGAGCTGTCAATATGGAAGAATTGAATAAATTGTAACTGTCCAGTATGGACCGTA
This sequence comes from uncultured Rickettsia sp., assembly GCA_964409695.1. Classification (GTDB taxonomy): domain Bacteria; phylum Pseudomonadota; class Alphaproteobacteria; order Rickettsiales; family Rickettsiaceae; genus JABDAD01. The sequence goes on from CAYPDX010000063.1 coordinate 3,024, forward strand.
ATGTGCTGGCGGAGAGAGGGGGATTCGAACCCCCGATACGGGTTAAACCGTATAACGGTTTAGCAAACCGCCGCCTTCGGCCTCTCAGCCATCTCTCCATACGCATAGCTCATGACCTGGGTTCAGGCTGCGAGCTACAGGAGGGTTTATATCATCATTATCATGATATTTCCAGAAGAATTTTAGGAAAGTTTAGTTGGAGTCTAAATGTTCATCTGTTTCTCCAACTAGTGGAAGTTCATCAGGAACTTTTGGAAGCCCATGCTCATGTACGTCATATTGATTAGCTGCTTCTGTGTGCGGTGCTAATTCATCAGAAGATTTTCTTTCTCCTTTTGCATCATCATCTGACGGCATAGGGGATGCGTTTGATTCTAGGTCTACTGCACCATATGAAGCTGCTTCAGGTTCTTCTTTTTCTTCTTTGGCTTCTCCGGCAGTAAAGTGCGCCCTTAAATCTTCTATTAATGTTGTTCCTCCGAAGAATTTTGGAAGCGATGTTTTACTTAGAAGAATTTTTACATAATCATGAAAATTTTCAGCTACAAGTTTAATTGAATTATTATAGTGACTTAGGTCTCTGGATTTTATCTTATCAATTTCTTTGAGGCTTTGTATAAATTCTTTAAAATCAAAAGAAATACCGTGACTTTCTAGCTCCTTTAAAAAAAACACTTGTTTGTTTTTTATTATTAAAGATAATGCTTTTACACTCCCACTTTGACTTTTAACAATGATGCTAGGTAGCAGTTCTTTAGAAGCTATAGAAATTTCTATCGCATATTTTAATAAGTTACTGTCTTCTGATACTAGCAATATCTGAATAAAAGTGCTTAGTTTCGCCAAATATTCGTTATTATAAAAATTGCTATCTTTTTCAGATTGGACCGTGTCTCTTGTATTTGTTGTAATATGAGACTTGGAATCTGTGGTAGTTCTTTTAATTTTGATATCATTTATTTCTGAAATAAAATCCTTATAAAAACTTAAGCCTAAGTATGGAGCAAAATCTGTAGCTCCTAAATGAAATACATCTACTAATAACTTTGGATTTTTTAAACCCAGAATGGCTCTAAAAAGATTTGGAGTATTTAATAGATTAATGTCGGCTTTTATAAGTCTATAAACTGTGGTTGGGTCGTTTTCAGCAATTAAGCTTAAAATATCAACGGCTGGAGCAGTCTCTGTTATTTCTGTGATAATTCCGACATGGTCTTTTGGCATCCCGGTCTCTTGTAGGCTTGCATGCGTCCCTATTGTGACTTGTGATGGGGCTCTAGGAGCTGTGTTTGTAGTATTTTTCAGTGGGCTATCACGGCTTACTTCATCCGAAGTCTCTAATATTGTAGACATATCTTTAGCTTTTCCCAAACTATCTACCTCGATGTTTTGAGATGTGTTTACTACCATGCTACTATCATTCGTAGCTCTGTAAGAATGTTGTGATCCTGCAGACTGTTTTCTGTTCCCTAATAGTGGACTATTAATATCGGATAAATTATCCATTTCTGTTGTAGATGTTGATGATCCAAAAATTGCGTCGCAACATCCTTTGTCTTCGCCTTGTTTTTTTGACATGAATTCATTCCTAAAAAAAAATAATATTAAATTAAAAGCTAAAATTTATAAAAGTATATTGATTGCATTCTAGCTGCAAATGTTAAGGTTTGTCAATAATGAATAGTAACTCCAAGTAAAATTCTCTTGCATTTCCTACTGAATAATCATTATAATGACTTTTAAGAGAGATATTTATAAAATAAATAAATAAAAGTAAATAAATCATGTTATTTTTAAGATTATTGATAGCGGCAGTTTCTACTATAGTGGCTGGTGAGACAAAGGCATCATCCACTGATAGTATTAGTTGCTCTAGTGAGGGAGTGCCTCGAGCAGAAGCTTCGGCTCCAAGGGTTGCTGGGCTTGGTGTAGGAGCGCGGAGAGTAGGACATAGTACGTTAGAAATATCTCAGGTATCTTCGTGTGGTGGTATTAGTGGGCTTAGTGTGGGGGCGGCTGGAGAAGAGGCTCCGGCTCCTGGTATTAGTGGGCTTAGTGTGGGGGCGTGGAGAGTAGGACATAGTACGTTAGAAATATCTCAGGTATCTTCGTGTGGTGGTATTAGTGGGCTTAGTGTGGGGGCGGCTGGAGAAGAGGCTCCGGCTCCTGGTATTAGTGGGCTTAGTGTGGGGGCGTGGAGAGGAGAACATAGTACGTTAGAAATACCTCAGGTATCTTCGTATAGAGAAGATCAAAGTTTTCCATCTGCATTTGGTGATAGTCTTTTTGATTTAAATACTTCCTTTAGCAGAGAAGAAAGTTTTATGGTTTATGGAGATGGAGGTGTACCTTCTCAATCACCAACTGGATCTAGAAATAATTCTTATGTTAGCGATTCTACTAAAGAAAATCACGGAAGCGCCGCCCCGAGAACCCCGAGACGTCCTTCAGGACATGGTGACAAGCTTTTTGGAACAGATATATCTCCTATTGCTCCTAGTAGGACAGAATATAGCGCTGATGGATTTGAAGAAGACGAAGATCCAGTTGTAGCTGATGCAGCGGCAGTCCGAGGAGCGGAAGAAAGAGCGGAAGCAGCAAGAGCGAGAGCAGATAGAGAAGCAGGGGATGGTCCGCTTGATCTATTTGCAGCTGATTTCGCAGCATTTGATGATGATGTGGTAGAACTTCCAGCAGCGCCAGTTGCAGCTCCTGCGGCCCATGAAGCAGCTCGTTTAGCAGCGGAAGCAGAGGCAGCTCGTTTAGCAGCGGAAGCAGAGGCAGCTCGTTTAGCAGCGGAAGCAGAGG
>CAYPDX010000064.1:0-5715 GCA_964409695.1 uncultured Rickettsia sp.
CTACTATGACCAGGTACAAAACTATACTCTAATATACCTAGGAACTTTTTAATTTTGCATTCTATCCCGCATTCTTCTAAAAGCTCACGAAGCACAGCATTATGCGCTGACTCTCCGTGCTCAATATGTCCACCAGGCAGGAAATAAAAATTTATCGACAAATCCAGAGTCTTGCATAGTAATATATGATGCTGATCAATAATAACCGCTCTACTCAAAGCGTGAATTTTGTCTTTGTTACTCATAGGCTTCTCTTTTATCTATAAATTTTAGTTCCTATTAGGAAGAGCATCAAAACCTCTGCCCATCTCCTTAATTTCAGACTCCATATTCTCAAAAACAGTAGCAACTTTTCTATTTAATAAAAACCCTAAACCAATTTTTTGTTTTATAAGATATGGGATTTTACAATCGATTGGCCATCTCTCAATGTCTCCTTCTCTCAATAAATTTTCAGCAAATTTAATATCAAAGATTAGAGCATAAGCACCATAAACTTCTGTTATATTAGAAAGTTTTATTAGTAAATTTTTGCTATTTCTATCAATCTTATATCTAGCCAGTCCTGGGCCATGAGCATCCAAGAAAACTACGGAATTTTTTGGCATATGAATAAGAACGTTGCTCATTAAATAGGCAAAATCATCAGATAATATTTTTACGTCATCTTCGAATATAGCTATACGATCTAATTTTTCCTGCATAGCTTTTACAATAATGGATCTATGACTACAAGTTACTCCAAGTTCTCCTGCTGTAAACTTAAAATTTCCTTCTAAAAAATATATGAAGTTAGCTTCTTTTTCTCGTCCACAATCGATATAATATTTCTTGGTTTTAGAAAATTCAAATAGATGATTTTTAAGATCAAGACCAGAATATGTATCACCAGATTCTAGGTCTGTAATCAATATTTTATACCCATCAATAGCACTAAATCTCTCAAACTTAATATTATGAGATTTGAATTGCTCTTCAATAATTTTTAAACGATCTTTCGCCCTGTCTAGATTAATTACAAAAGCTTTATAGCGAATCACCTCTCCTCCATATTTTGGAGATACGCAGGAAGTTAAGAAAAAACATAGAAAAAATATTTTAAACATTATTATTTTGTGTTTTGAAATATTTCGAACAATTCTTTTTTACTATCTTCACTAAGAGTTGATTTTTCAATCTCATCAGAGAGCTTCTCAAACCTACCTCCAAGATTTTCAGCCAAGAAACGCTCCACTACACCATAAAAGACAAATCTATTTTCAGGCTTAGCAAAACCATGACCTTCATTCATAAATAACATATAAATATAGGGAATTTTTTTCTCTTTCATTGCGTGAATAATCTGATCGGACTCCGATTGTTTTACCCTTGGATCCTTTTCACCTTGAGCAATTAAAAGCGGAATATTTATCTTATCTACATGATTCAAAGGAGAGCGTTCGAATAGTAATTTTTTTCCCTCCTCTGTTCTAGGATCACCAACTTTTCTATATGCAGTTTCCATAAAGGATTGCCAATAAGCAGGGAATGTTGCAAGCAATGTTTCTAAGTTTGATGGTCCAACAAGATCTATTGCACATTTAAACACATCAGAAGAGTTTGTAGCGCTCCAAAGAGCCTCATAACCTCCATAGCTTCCACCATAAACTGCTATTGAGTTTTTATCCGCAATCCCCTCATCTATAGCCCATTGTACAGAGTCTAAAATATCAAAATGCATATTACGACCCCATTCTAAATTACCTTTAGAAGCAAATGATTTACCAAAACCTGTAGACATTCTGAAATTCACCTGGAGTACCGCATATCCTCTGTTTGCAAACCATTGAGCCTCTGGGTCATACCCCCAATCGTCCCTAGCCCAAGGACCTCCATGTACCAAAACTATCATTGGGACCGCTCCTTTGGTGTAAAGAGGCCTTGTAAGATATGAAGGCAATTCCAAACTATCCCGTGCTTTTATAACTACGCTCTCCATTTTTGCTAGTTTATAGTTATTTAGATCATTTCTATTACTAAACAAGAAACTGAGATTTTTCTTGTTTTTATCATAGAGATAGTAGTTCATGGGACCATCATCTCGAAGCTCTGCTACCACCCATAAATTATCATATAAAGTACGGCTTACTATGGTAATTTCACCCTTTAGAGTCTCTTTTATTTTAGATATATCTTTTTCAAATTCACTATCTAAAAAGCTCCATTCATTTCTCAAGTAATTAATTGAATAAGCTTGAGCTAAGCCAGTTTTTCTTGAAGTTACTAGATTATTTATTTCAGCTTTTTCGGCCTCAGCTAATATTTTTTCCCGTCCGGAACCTACATCTATCTCCTTTAGAACATTCAAATCACGCCCACGGCTGTCAAGCATATATAGAATTTTTCCGTCTCTTGTAAAACCTAGAAGACCAGTTGTAAAAATATCTTCCATAGGAATGTTTAAATAGCTTTCCCATCTATAAGTATTATTTTCTATAACTACAGCTTTAAAATAATCACATCCACCATCGGGCGTCGACTTGCCAACGAAATGTAATTTATAATTATCATCAAAGATAAATTCGCTGAATTTTTCATCGTTTTGCAGGATAAGAGTTTTTTCACCAGTTTTAAGATTTAACCTGTATAAATCATGATATGCCTCATCTCTATCATTTAAACCAATAATAATCTCATCTGGAAATTTATCCGACACATGCAAAATTAACGCATATACTTTCTCCGGTGAATAGATTTTATCTTCTTTAGTTGAAATATCTACAACATGTATACGCCAATTTTCGTCTCCTCCATCATCTTTAAGATAGATAATATGTTTATTATCATACGACCAAAAATACCTACGGATTCCTCTTCCTTTATCTGATGTAATGGGAGTTGGCGAGTTTGGATTATCTATCGTAGCAATAAATATATTCTGCACGCCTTCAAGACTAGATAAATATGATATATATTTCCCATCAGCACTTAAACTAACTCCGGATCTTTCCGGATTCCCAAATAAAACTTCACGCGGTATTAAGTTAGCATTCATAGAATCTTCCTGTTTTTGGTATTTTAGATATATTATTACTCCAACTATAACGAATGCAAAAATCGTAATAATTTTTTTCATATATTCCCAATTTTCAATTTGGATTTGAAAATACCATTTTTTCTAGAAAAATCTACAACTGAAATAAACATGAACTAATCAAATAAAATAGTAGAATCCACGGCAGATTTAGCAATTGGTGTGTTGCAAATAAAGAAAGAATTTATGTATAACTATGTAAGTAATGACACCACTCATACACATGGTTTCTCGTTCTATCACCATTGTAATTGTAATATGACATATTAAATATCCGCTAATATAAGCCCACTCCTCTTTAGGTTTCTCACCTCTTTCCTTGCGTCTTCGATATCCAGCTTCCCACATATCTGCAAATTCCTGATACGTTGGAGTATTTCCATCCATCCAACGTTCATTTAACCAGTCAATACCAAAAGCTGAATGACCTAATAAAATCACATCATTAAAACCTAGTTGATCAATAATATCAAATATATCGTCAATTATTTTAGTCATAGTAAGATCTGTTGTAACCTCTAAAAAAGATTTATTTAACCAATATAAATCGCTGAATAGAAAGTAACTGACTCTTTAAATCCGGGCGAAAGAGTTCTCTGCATAAGAGAAGCAATACCTACGCCCAGAACTGTTGTTTTACCATTACCTTGAATGGATATAGGATATTTGCTACCATTAATTAAAACAGATTTAGTTAATGTTGGTTGATAATTTTTGAATTCAATTAATTTGTTGAATAACATATTGTTGTTATTTGGGTTAGAATTGAAATACATATCCAATATTATATATTTCAATTCTAATTATTGTTCTAGTTTAATAATACGATATAGAAAATATCAGAATCAATCAGCTTTCTTAAATTTTCCACGGCTTTTGTTTGAGTAAGAATAGTTGCCAGAACGTTTTTTCTTATTAAAAGAATTATTACGCCTTGGCCTCTCTTTACTCTTTGGTCCAGATTTTATTTTTTCATCTGGATTAATAAGACCTGCAATAATATTCCACTTTTTTACATCCTGAGGAGTCACTAGATTTACTGCCGTTCCGCTTGCGCCAGCTCTTGCTGTACGGCCTATTCTATGCACATAATCATTAGGACATTGAGGTAAATCATAGTTGATTACATGTTCAATATGAGGAATATCTAGGCCACGAGACGCTATATCAGTTGCGATCATAATCAGTGTCTTACTACTACGAAAATCTTGTATAGCACGATCACGTTGTCTTTGCTTTAAGTCTCCGTGTATGACATCAGCGTTATAGTTCAACGCTTTCAGCTTTTTTAGCATTCTATCTGCACCATATTTGGTTTTTACAAAAATGATTATAGAACCTTGGCGCTTACCAAGTTGAATAAGCAACTGATTATACTTATCTACCTCTGAAGTCTCTATTGTTTCTTGTTTTAAATCAGCAGATGGCTTGTTAACGGTTCCAATTGATATACGAATGGGATCATTTAAGTATTTTGCAGATAATTTTAGTATATTACTAGGTAATGTGGCTGAAAAAAGTAAAGTTTGCCTATCCTTAGGTAGATAAGTCAAAATTAAATCTATTTGCACCCCAAAACCCATGTCTAACATTCTATCTGTTTCATCAAGAACAAGAAAATGCGTTTTACTGAAGTTAACGTTACGACGCTTTAGGTGATCGTTGATCCTCCCAGGAGTCCCTACAATCAGACGAGGATTTGCTCTCAATTGACGTATCTGTTTTTCTATAGAATCGCCGCCAATTAATAATGCATAATTTATTCCACTATCTCGTCCAAGCATTTTTTGCAATATATCATATACTTGAGATGCAAGCTCACGTGTAGGGGTCATAACTAGCGCAGTTTCGTCTGGATTATTTAGTAAATAAGTAATAAGAGGTATGCCAAAGGCCGCTGTTTTACCAGTTCCAGTCTGAGCACTGCCCAATATATCTTTCCCGTCCAGTGCCAAAGGAATTGCTTCAGCCTGGATTGGTGTCGGTGTTATAAAATTTAATTTAGTGATTGCATTAAGAATTCTAGGATGCAAACCTAGTGTATCAAAATTTTGCATGTTTTACCAATAAATAGATTATGTTCAAGAATTATCTTATATATAGATTTTAATAGTGAGGGTAGCGCAGCAAGCACAATGTAGAGAATACCAGAATCTAACAAGTCTTCTAAGATGGAACCTCAATTTCAAATATGTAACCATCACCAGAGAATTTGATAGAGTGAGTTATAGAGTTTTCATTAGTTAAAGGCCAGATATCAATAACAGTACTTTCATTTAGAGCTATTCCTAAATCAAAATTAAATGCTCTATTACATATTACAAGATTAAATTGGTCTTCGTACTCATACCCTGTCTGACAATTTTTAACTTTCAAAGAATATTGATTACTAGAGCCAGCATTAGTTGAAGGATCAGAATAAACTTCCTTTGGAATTATTACTCTTAGTCTTGGCATAAAAATCTGTATATTATGTTAGAATTTAATTGGTGGACCGTGCAGTCAATGAAAAATTGCTTTTAGGCTGCCAATTTTGGATTTGGTATAAAAAAAAGCTTGCATACCAAGCTTGGCAGCGACCTACTCTCCCATGCCTTATGACATAGTACAATTGGCGCAATAAGGTTTCACATTAGAGTTCG
>CAYPDX010000065.1:0-5680 GCA_964409695.1 uncultured Rickettsia sp.
ATGCAATACGATTGAAAGATATTGGTTTAACGTACTAAAAGCAGCTGATCCTGAAACCGCTTCTAGAATAATTGCCATTAACAAACCAAATGCAGTTATCATAAGTACAAGGGATCTTAGATCATCACCAATAGAAATAATAAATAGGATTAGAAAACTCGACCATTGCGAGTCAATGCCGTTTATTTTAATAACAGAAGAAAACGAGCCGATCCAACAATACAAGGATATGGATAGTGAATTACTTGAACTAATATCTCGCCCATTCACTCCTAACGAAGTAATGATAGCAATAAAATCCTTACTAAGAAGATCAAGACCAGTCTTTGAAGATAAAATAATTAAATACAAAGATTTAAGTATGGATCTAGCAACTTTTAAAGTTATCAGAGGAACAAAACAAATACATCTAGGCCCAACAGAATTTAAAATCCTACAACTCCTTGTTCTTTCTCCAAAGGTAATTTTCACAAGGCCACAAATTGTTGATTATGTATGGGGAATTGATGAAGTAGTCGAACCAAGGACTGTAGACGTACATATAAATCGCTTAAGAAGCTTGATAAAACTCAATAACCATGAACTTCCTTTTATAAAAACTATAAGGTCTTCTGGGTATTGTCTCAATCTTCCTGGCGAAATCGATTAAAACTTATTTATAGCTGTGATTTCTTCGTTGAAACTTCGCCTGCGCGTGCTCATTTATGAAAAATAAGCTCCGCTGCTCAGCTTCGCTTCGCCTAGAAATCCCTAGCTATAAATAAGTTTTAACCAAAACCAATTGTGATTTCTTCGTTGAAACTTCGCCTGCGCGTGCTCGCTTATGAAAAATAAGCTCCGCTGCTCAGCTTCGCTTCGCCTAGAAATCCCTAGCTATAAATAAGTTCTCTCATGTTCGATCAACCATTGCTTCCTAGCAACCCCACCACCATAACCACCTAAATTACCATTACTATTAATGATGCGATGACACGGGATAATAATCGCTAACTGGTTTTTTCCATTTGCATTAGCAACAGCTCTATAAGCAGTCGCCTTATCAATTGCTTTTGCTTGGTCAGCATAACTTCTGGTTTTACCGTAAGGAGTACGCATTAACTCATCCCAAACTTGCTTTTGAAACTGACTTCCAAGAATAGCAATTGGAGTTTTAAATTCTTTCAATCTACCATCAAAATATAATTTAAGCTCTGACTCAATTGATTTTATTATCTCAGTGTCTCCAGGAATTATTGCTGAATTTGTTTGAATATGCAGCCTATCTACCTCACGCTCTAATCCCCTTCTTTCAAAGAATTCTAGTAGATATAAAGAATCTTCACTCGAGATAGCGATAATTGGACCAAGAGGAGAATCTAACCATCTTTCTTTCAAAATATCATGTTTAGTTTTTATCACTGCGTCATCTCTGCTTACTTGTTTCATAGTCACAATTATTCTTCTTTTATTTAGCTTATACTATAATTATTTTAAAATAATCGCGAGCTAAAGTCAGACATTAAAAAATACAATATTTATACAACAGATATTTTAAAACTTGCATAAGTTGTTTCATATTAACTTGTTGTACTATTTCTCTCATTATAACATAAAAGTAAATAAATCATATAATCACATGTCAAGGTTTACACCTAAAGATCTAGAACTATTTGATAAAATACTTACCAAAACGCCAGAAGACGAAGAGCGAAAAGAAGCTTTTTTTTTAAAATCTCATGCAGAGGATACAAGGGCTAGAAGAGATGGGATTGCAGATAGAGCCGCTGCTTTTCTTAAGCATGATCACGCTGAAGCCAGTCCTTTAGAAGAAGAAAAAAAGTTAGATAAGCGAAAAGAACAAACCAAAATCTCATCTGCTGAAATAGAAGCAATAAATGACGCTATGGTAAAGCAAACTTTAACACACAAAACTCCTGCAAGAAAGGCCACCGCAACTCGGCTTTATTTAGAACGAAAGAGAAAGGTTTCAGAGGAAGCTAGTAATGCAAGGTCTGATGCTCATGATACCTTTGCATCTCCTGAGGAAGAATTTCGCTCATTCGCTAATGCAACATATAAATTAGAAAAAAGAATTTCCGCCCCAGGACACGAAACATTAGCACATACAAATCCACAAGCATTTGGAGACAGGTGCGAACACATACTCAGGAAGGCTGAAATTGAAAAATTAGATCCTGATTTTTCTTCTAGAAAAGCATATGCGAGAGAATTGAGAGGCAATATTGATAATCTTAGGGAATCTGTATCTCTAGAACAAATGAGCTCCTCTAGTGTTAGCCTAAGTAAAGTTGAAAAATCATTAAAAAATTTCAAACAATCTATGAATGAAATGGAAATATACGAAGGATTAGCTCCTTCTTTACCTTTAGCTCCCTGGGACACAAAAGAAACAATCCGAGCAAATACAACAAAATATTTAGAAGATGTAAAAGATATTGAATTATATAGAGTCAAAGAATCTATTATTAAAAATAAGGCGAAATATAGCAAACTATCTAAAACACCAGCTATTGTTTCTGATGAAGCATTTAAAGAGATTCTAGATAGAAAAGAAGCCCTTGATTCAGGTATTAGACTTACTAGGGAGCCTATAAAAAGCTTCTTAAAGTACGAATCCGTAATATGCATGAGAGCCATAGATAATATTGACCCAAGTAGAGAAAGAAGAGCAAGAGGTGAGACCGAAAAAGTAACTAAAGAAGTAAAAACAGAAATCGCCTCTCCGCACTCTGCCCATTCAAGCTTTCATTTAGAAGACAAAACACCTAAACCATTAGAAGCAAGCGATAGATCAGCAAGCTCTTCTGAATTAAGCTCATCTACTCGCTCTTCACCATTAACAAATTCTACTTCAGCTTCTTCCACCAAAGGTAGAACCCCATTGACAGACTCTACGAGCTCCACACCAAAATCTCATTACACAATAACCAGCGACATGAGAGAGGCTTCTATGGAAGACCATTCCACACCGCTTAAACCTACTGAAATTAAAATTAAACTTGGACTAAGAGGTATTCAAGCTTTATCAAAACAAAAAGGTGCATCACATTAGACTACACTACCAGCTTCTGCAAAATTTCTATCAAATTTTTCTGGCTTTTAGTTGAAACCTTCCCAAAAAATTCTTCATCTATTTTTTCAATTGATGGTACAAGTTCTGCAAGCAAAACTCTACCATTTTGAGTGATAGACACAATTTTAGCGCGCGTATCAATCTCGTGCTCTTTACGACATACCAAACCCATAGATACTAACTTTTTGAGCGATTTGGAAACAGTCATTTTGTCAAGCTTTGACCAATTAACAATTTGAATTTGCGTTGCTTCTATATTATGTTCTTCAAACCAAAGCACCAAAGCTATTACTACAAATTGTGCATGGGATATGTCATAAGGTTCAAGCAATTTCTTTATTAACCTTTGCCATGATATTGTAGTTTGCCAAAGAAGAAAACCCGGACTATCCTCAGGCCTTTCAAAACCGAATGGTTCAGTCATAAAGTTTTCTTGCTAATTTAACTAGTGCTTCTGTCTCATTTTCTACAGTATCGGCCACTTCTTGTGCTACAAGTTTTATCCATAGCCATTTTAACGGCCCTGTGACAACAAGTTTATTTGAAAGAATCAAACCATTTGCCGTCTCTTCTAGAGAATGTGTATCATACATTTTAGCTCCGAAAAAATTTGTACAGTCTGTAAATGATTTTCCTTGCACTATTTCAGTAAGAATGATTTTTACAGGCTTCATTCCTTTTGGCTTCAGGTAAAAGTGATTACCAACTTCAAAAGCACCTTCTATTTTGCAATAATCAAGATCATCATGCCACTTAGCCCAATTATTTAAATCGGTCCAAATACGCCAGACATCTTCTTTTTTAACATTTTGATATGTTCTGCTAAATTCTCTTATCCACATATATAGCTCATTTTTGTAATCTTATATATTGTATGTAAGTTTACTATGTAGTCAAGATATATTTTAATAAGACATAGGATGAAATGTGATTCAAGAAAAAATATTGATTGTATAATGTATTTTTCTAACTCATAAACAAGACTTGTCATCCTGCAGTCGACGCGGGATCTACCATTCTTATTAGCTTTAGTAAAAGAGTGGACCCCGGCTCAAGGCCGGGGTGACTTTGTTTCAGAAAACTCTTACAACAAAGATTTATTTGTCTGATAACATAACAATTAATTTATGCTCAATCCATATCACCCATAGAAGAAGCCCATCCACTATGGGTAGCTTCACCTGCAAGCATTGCCTCTACGTCGAGGAAGCAAGCTTCTGCAGTTGTATAACGCTCATGGCCTGCCGCATCAGACCCAATTTCTCTCATAAAATAGTTTTTACATATTTTTCCATCTGGTCTAGATTCTTCTGATAAACTTATATCTTCAACTAATGGCCCTTCTCTTGCGGACAACGAATCACCTAATTGTGGATATGCTCTATTGCATGCCAAAATTCGAACCATTGCACCTGTAGGTTTTTCTAATAATATACCTGTGTGACCTCCAGAGCCAAAGCCATCAAGATTATCACCGGACTTATATGAACGACAAAAAACTATATCACCAGGCTCAGCCTCTGATTTAGCAATAGTTTTATAAGTAGCAGCCATAGTTCCTAAACGCGTATTTTCTATATTTCCTCGTTGAAATTGCAGTTGCTCATATGTTGAAAATAAAACTGAGCAACCTGTCATAGACGCAACAAATGAAGAACAGTCATGCGGTAAAGATGATGGGGTCCAATTAATAGTTATACCATTATAGGTAACAGCATCGGGAAGGTCTCTTGGACCAGCAAACGCATACCCAGTATTAAAAACGCCGAAATATTTATTACCACTCATATCAGTAAAAGCATATCTTAAACTATCTATGGGAAGAGTATGATGTGAAAAAGGATTTTCTACTGGAATTGCGTAGAATACATCCGGCATACTAAGAATTTCAGGTAATATATCTACACCAAAACTACTTAGCGTAGATATCTCGGCTGTGATTAATGTAGAAGGTTTTGGAGTGCCAAAAACTGATCCTTGCACACCTTCTCTAACGTAAGGAAATTCGACTTTTAAATCACACACTTCCGGAGTCCGCCCAATAACCGTATTTTCAACAATAGCTTTGGCCGATTCAAAAAGAGGAACCATTTTATTTGAAGTTAATTGAGTTAAAGGGGCTTTATATTGCTCGAGCAGAGCTTTATAACCTGCAATATCTGAATTCAATGCTTCTTGCAGAGATGGTATTCCTAGTGTTTCTGCCAATGTTTTATTTGCTGCGGATAGCTTAATATTCGTGTCTCTATGCAAAGTGGCACCATCAGCAAGACCCTTATTAAAATCTTCATAAATCCCTATATTAGAATCAATGAATTCTCTAACGAGATCCGGGTTATGTGAATAATCTGAATTTGCTTCTATATGACTTGTAATAAGATCTAAAAGAGCACCATGAGCTTTTATAACATTTTTCTGTTTATTAATCGTATATTTAAAACCTTTGATTATTGCATTCCTAGACATTAGTAAATCTCTATTTTGTTTTATGGTTTAATTATAATCAATAAAAATATATATTCAAATAATATTACTAAGCAAGTTTTCTCGACTATTAATTCATCGTGTAAAAATTATTACTATCAAAAACTATTAGATTTGGCCCAT
>CAYPDX010000066.1:0-5320 GCA_964409695.1 uncultured Rickettsia sp.
GCCAAAATTTAAAGATAATGCAGCTGCAGGAATGCCAGACCCTGATGATTTTGAGCCAGATGAGGACGTTGATAAAAAAGAAAGAAAATATGGTGTACCAAAAAGCGAAAGTCCTGTTTGGAAAGAATTAAAACCATATCGTGGTAGTATTAGAACAAATGGAGAAAGTGGGAATAAACAGAAGTTTTATCAGTGGGATCATTTGCATGATGAAATAGAAGTTTTTAATAAAAAAGGTGAGCATCTGGGCGCGATAGATCCAGTAGAGGGACGTATGTATAAAATGCCAGATCCAAGAAAAACACTGGGGTTATAAATAGTGATTAGTAGTAGTAAAAATTTTTGTTGTAATGACATAGAAAAAACCTTAAATGAAAATTCTATAGGTATCGCCTATAATATGGTATTCAGAGAATATTATTTTAAAAGAAAGAAAAACGAAGTAATAACTTTAATATGGTACTGTCCCTGGTGTGGACATAAGTTACCTGACTCACTCCGAGCCACATTTTTTGATATTATTGAAAATGAATATGGAATAGAAACAAATATATTTGAAGTTTTAAAACATCCAAATTTACCTAAAGAATTTAAGTCAGACGAATGGTGGAAGAAGAGAGGATTGTGATTAGCCCAAAATATCATCTAGGAATCTTATAGTTGAAAGCGTGCAGGATATAATAAAAGAAAGAATAAAGGGTCAGAGTTTTGATATATCATTTGGTCAATCTGGCCTGAGTGCTATGCCTGGCGTTGAAACAGGAGAAAGACACGCAAAATGGACGAATGCATTTGGGCAGATAGTTGGAAGTCAATTAGTGAATATTGTTCTTGCCGAGAACTTAAATCTTGCTGGGGGAATGATTGCACTAGCTGAAAGAGGTCCTGATGGGCTGCCAACAGAGGCAGGGAACCTTCAGATCAAAGCTGCATCGATAATAGCAAGTACATTACATGATTTTGATAATGGTTCAAGCTATGGGGTTGCATTTGGATTACTAATGGACCCTGCGGCCAAGCTTGGGCCTAGTGACATGCGTCTGAAAGTTGGAGTAGATAGATCTAGCAGAGATGTTTACAGTGCACTCAGTATATCAGATGCTGCTATAATAACAGATAGTATCATAGGTGAACTAGCTGATCCATCATCAAGAGTAGGAGAAATAGACCGCACGCATGGCTCCATGGACTCCATCATACCAACCCGTGACCTCTGGGATTTTGTTGCTGAGAAGATCGCAAGTGAGAAGTTACTATATGAAAAGATTGGAGTAGCAGCAGGTGATGAGAATGACGACCCAGCTACAATATTCAAGGATGTGGAGGAAGATCAAGCAATAGATAATCTTCACACTGAGGCAATAGAATTTAAGAAAATATTCTTTAATTACAAGTGATTCAACGTCTGTCTTAGGCAGCGGAATTTCAATTCATAGAAGCACTCAAAATATTATGCTTTCTTACTTGATTAAATCATCTAATACACCAATAAATAAAATAATTCAATCAGTGGCTTATTCTCTTGATAGTTATATCGATAAAGTAATAGAAGAAGACCTTCCAAAGATTATGCTTTTATTAAATCATTGTACAGCATTTTACAATCATACAAATCTTCTTAATAATGCAACAAAAGCGTTATTACATGGGACTCTTGGAAGGATATATTTTTCGTTAGGCGATGTAAATTCTTCTGAAGTACAAAAATACTTATCTCAAAGTATTGAAGGATTAATGAAATATGATAGTACCAATTATTATAAGATTGCTCAGTTTTTAATATATTTGGGAATAACATATAGAGATACTGGACAATATTCTGAAGCAGTAGCATATATTTCGGAAGGTCTTACACTTTATAATAAGCATTTTCCTAAAGCCTATTCACAAATTGCACTTGCCTCTGTTTTTTTAGGTATGAGTTATTTTGAACTTGGAGATTATAAAAAATCTCAAGATCTTCTAGAAAGATCTAGTAATATTTATTATGAGCGTTTACCTAATGACTTTGCGGCAATAGCTAGAGCTGAAACATATTTAGGATGGCTAAATATTAAATTTGGAAACTACAAAAAAGCTGAGTTATTACTTCACGCAACATCAACAAGCACTATGTCTGTGTGGGGAAGTTTTAGCTCTGGTCCAGGTGGGGACATTATCTTTAGGTCATTATCAGACCTTTCTGTTAGAGCAAATATTTCGGCTGGAAGGTTTTTAATTACTGAAGCAATTCATGGCAAACTAACTACAACAGACTCAGCTCTTAGAGGAGAGGCTGTAGTACAGTATGGCGGAGGAAGCGGAGGTGTATATGTTGCAGCTACTAATATAAGTGCTGAAGAATACTTGGTAAATAGTATCCATGGAAATACAGTTTTAACAGATGTAGGAGTTAGAGCGCAAAATATTGTACTTATATCTGAACATGGAAGAGTAACTTTAGATAATGTTCATAGTGAATCTACAGCTCTTAGTGTTGGAGCTGTGTCAGCTAGTTTTACTAGTTCAAATGTAGTTGCATCATCAGTATTAGTTAAAACAATAGAACAATTAGTGCTTTATAAAACGCATATTGATATTACAAAAATTCCTTATGTGATTTTAGCTGATAGATCTACTGGTTCAGATCCAAGATTGCTATCGATAGGAGAAGATAGGGTATTGCTTGGAATACTAAACCCATTTAAATGTACAAATCTAACTGAGTTAACATATAATAAAATAAATTCAGCTCATCTTTCACAAGAAGAAATTGAAGCACAATATGCGATACCTGGAACAGTACATTTTGATACTAGAGATGGTAGTATTATTGGATCAAGTATTACAGGTGCAGAAGAAGTAATTATTAAATGTAAAGATAGCATACAGATACTCCCTTTAATAGTTTATAATCGTATCATGGCTACTGGAGGTTTTGTACCAGGTAATGTAGAAAATACTCTAAGTGAAATAACAGCAGGACTAATTAGTATTGAATCAGAAAACACTATTACAATTATAAAAAGCATACTTACTGCTACATATGGCAAACTACATGCTGATTCCATTAGAATATTAGTTACTAATGACGAGGTATCTTCTAAGCAAGAAAGGATGAAAGTAATCAAAAGATGGGGAGCAGATCCAGCAGTCAAAGAGTCATTAACTGTAGAAGAAGCTCTAAAAAGAACATTACAATTTTCTGATACAACTGACATAAGATGTCGTGTTGGAATAGATTTATTTGCTCCATTTAACAGTAAGAATTTAGTTTTTACTAAAACGGAAGGAGATGTAAGATTTGATAAGTCTGTGGATATACCATATGAGAAACTAGTCCTTAACGTAGAAAAAGGCAAAGTTTTAATAATAAGCCCTGATATTTATAATGCTACAAAACCTGTACATAAAACAAGGCACTGGTGGAGTGTTGGTGTTCCATACAGAAGTGAAGCTGAAATTGTGGACGCAGCTATGGACAGTAGAACAGTTATTGGAGGAAATAATGTCTATATAGAAGCTGATGTGTTTGAAATGCGAGCTGGCAAGTTTGAGATAAAGGGTGACTTAAAAATTGTAACAAAAAATGGCTTATATGTACTCCCTTCTCAAATATACTGGGCGATACATAGAAATACTGGTAAAGCAACCTCATCAGAACAACATTGGGGGCAAGTTATCAGTGAAATCCAAGCTGGACATTTAGAATTATCTTCAAAAAAAGATATTGAGCTTGTCAGTACATTTATTGAAGCTCATTCTGTTGGTATTGAGGCAAGAAATTTACTTGTTACTGGAGAAAAAGAGATATTAGAGACAAATATACATTTTAAAGGAGCAAGAAAATGGCATGGGGCTAGGCAAACTTGGAGTGACTACACTCGGCATGAGACTGTTATGCCGACTACTATTGCAGCAGATAGTTTAAGAGTTAAAACTACAGAATCTACAACCTTTGAAGCTGCACAATTACTGGTACATGATTCAGGGATAATAACAGCTGAAGGAGGAATTAACTTATTTGCGAAATATAATGTACATGTTCATGATCATGTATCTAAGAAATTTTCTATGATTAAATGTGCTGGTGGTAAATTTCATTTGGCATCTAGTAAGACAATAAAGGAATATTTTCATGGGGAGATGCCGCTTCCAACAATATACTATTCAGGAGGTTCATTCTTTGGTTTTAGTGAAGGAAAGATTCATGCAATAGGAGCCAAAATCATAGGTGATAATATATATCTTGAAGGCAAAACCGGGGTAAAATTAGAACCAGCGCCTTTTAAAACTGAACATTTTGTAAGTATAAGTGAAATAGGGATGCGTTCAGGCTTTACAGCAAGTAATGGTCAATATAGTGTTGATGGTGGGTTTTTTGCAAAAAGAATAAAAGAAAGTGTTAGAACACTTCAGCACGGCTCATCAGTTTTACAAGCAACAAATAATTTAGTAATAAGTAGTGGTAGCAGCGCTACTGAACTTACAAGTGTTAAATTATCATTTACTAAGGCCCAAATCACAGCCGGAAGCTTAAAAGTTGATACCTCAAGTGATGTAGCTGAACGCACTGTAGAATCTTCTGAAGAAAGCGCAGGAGTTTCTATTGGAGTACAGGAAAAATTCACTGGAATGGTAGAAACTGCAAGTAATCTTCTAGAAAAAACAGGCACGTATTATTTGGATATGTTAGATAGAGCTTTTAATGCTTATAGCCTAAATAAGCAAACGGAGGCACTAAGGAAATTTGGAGAATTAAAGCCAGGTACAAAGACAGGAGAGCGTTATAGTTTAAGAGATTATTTCTCAGTTGGAATATGGGCAGGTGGGGGCACCAAAACTGAAGTTCATGAGAACGTAAGAAAACTAGCAGTAGATAGTGAGATAGTAGGTGGTAGTTTAGAGATTGATGTAGCAACAAGTGTTGATATTGAGGGCATAAAAGCAGTTGTTACGGATGTTACAATAGAAGCAGCTAGTGCAAGCATTAAAGCAAGTAAAGACCAAGAAGTACTAGGCTCTTCATCTCGGAATTTTAACATAAATGTGCCTATTATAAATTTTGCAGGAGGAGCACTCGGAGGAGGCGTGTCACTTGGCTCGAGATATGTAAGTTCTGAAGGAGTATCTTATCATTCTGATAATAAGATTCAGGTCAGCGGTAAGTTCCAGATGTACTTAAGTGATGATGGAAGAGTCAGTGGGGTTAGCATAGAAGCAGCAGAAGTAAATATATCAGCTAGGAATCTTATAGTTGAAAGCGTACAGGATATAATAAAAGAGAGAATAAAGGGTCAGAGTTTTGAGGTATCATTTGGCCAATCTGGCTTAAGTGCAA
>CAYPDX010000067.1:0-2399 GCA_964409695.1 uncultured Rickettsia sp.
ATAGTTGGTAGAGTTATATCGGGTGATGTAGATAATTCCTGTATAGCACTCAAATGTTATTACAGTAAGACCAAAATGAGCGCCTGAATTTGAAGTTGTAACCACAGTAACTCCAGTAGGAAATCGTGAAACTATATCTTTAAATAATTGAGAAGAGATAGAGTTCTGATCAATTTTCATTGAGCGAACCACTTGTTCTTTAGCTGCTCTATAACACCATTAGACTCAAGTTTTTTTAGAATTTTATTTACTTTTTCTGTTAAAGGCGAGCCCTTAGGAAATGCAATTGCAAATTCTGATTTCGTATCATCTAATGTATATGATTTTAATTCAGGATATTTTGCCGTAAATTTCTCTACTTGCATATCTTCCATAATTAGCAAATCAACATTTTTATTTATAAGTTCTTGCACTAAAGTCATATTATTTGCAAGAGACTTAAGATGCCCTGTTTCTATCTTGGATTTTGCATAATTTTCCCAAGTTGTTCCAAATTGCACACCTATTATTTTATCTGAAATATCTGTAGTAATTGAATAATTTGATTCAGCTCTATAAAGAATAGCCATTTTTCTTTCCATATAAGGAACTGATGCATCAACATTCTGTTTTCTTTCTTCTGTTATTGAAAGAGCAGCAATTACAGCATCAATATTCCCACTAATAAGTGATGGTAATAATCCAGGAAAATCAAGATTTTTTATCACAGCTTCTTGGCCTAATTCCTTTGCTATTGCATGAATAAGGTCAATGTCAAAACCAATTACTGTTGAATCTTTGATAAATTCATACGGGGGATTATCAGCTGATGTCGCAATGGTAAGTTTGTGCTGTGACCCTTGCTCAGATTTTGCATCATCCTTACTACATGATGTAGTTGAAAGCAAAACAAAAGCTAAACAAGCAATTATTAGATTACGCATATTTTCTCCATTAGGCTTATATAACATAGCTATAAATAGGATTAATAAAAAGCTATGTGAGTTAGAGCAACTACTATCTCAATAGCAATTAGCACAATAACTATCATTTCAAGCCTTGTTGAGTGTTTATAATTAAGCTCATTAGAAAGCATAGAATATAGTTCATGTATAGTATCTAATCTATTATTCAAAATATTATGTCTTGTTTGAATATCTTGAAATGCAGCTGTCATCAAATATATAGGTTCGTAACTTGGTCTCCTCCAGAAAAATTCTGGAGTATCGAGTATATCACTATGAATATTAATTGAATATCTCTCATTAAATAATATACCTATTTTTTTAGATAATTCTTTTTTTGGAAGAGATACTGAACCAGTTGTTGCAAGTTCTTGTTGAATTGGAGTTGTCTTTTCAAGCAAATCACTTACTGAATTTTCAAGCACATTAAGCTTCACAGACTGAGCTAAAGCATGAGAAATAGATAGTTTTAGAAATGTTGAATTATCATTCAATATAATTTCATTTTGCTCTTCATCAATATAGGGTTTTTCCGAGTTTTCATCAACCTTATAGTAGATACTATCGCTTGTTTGAGGAACTTGATCAATTGAAAATTTTTGAATTTCATCTATTATAAATTTTTCATCGTGTTCGCTTGAACCCCAAAAAACAATAGAACCAAAACCAAATAGAAATATGTCAATTAGGATTCTTCCAGAAACTTCTTTTTGAAAATGAATTACTTCATCGTAATATTTAGGTTCGCTTCCTTGGTCTATTAAATTTTGAACTAGATTTGATATATCTAAAGCCTTAGCAATACAATATGCAGTACATCTCATGATTATAGAATTTTTATCTGCTCCTTACTAGCGAAGAAACGCAGAGATATTTTAACATTTTATAGAACAAAAAGTCAAGAATTCTTATTTTATGCTATTTCTATTACTTCTTTCTATATACCAAAAAATAAATAATGATGGGACCGAAAGCACAACTGTACTAAAGAAGAAATAATCCCAACCCATAAAATCAACAAGACTACCAGCTTTAATAGAAATCGTACTATTTGCAAATGCTGCAAAGCTTGTAAATAGAGCATATTGAGTAGCACTATAATTTTTATTACAAAGAGAACTTAAATAAGCGGCAAGAGCTACAGAACCAGCGCCGCACCCTATATTTTCAATGCAAATAGTAATAAACAAATATGTAGATTCTACAGGCATATAGTGAAGCCAAATATATGATAAATTGACTATAGACATTAATATACCGCATAGGATTAAACCTTTAACATTTCCTACCTTAACAATTATTACTCCCCCTATGTAAGTCCCAAAAAGGGTTGCAAATAATCCAAACAGCTTAACAATCGCTGCTATTTGCGTCTTTGTATAACCAAGCTCGAGATAGAAAGGGGTGCTTATAAAACCAAGCAAAACATCACCAACCTTATATAAAACAACTGCT
>CAYPDX010000067.1:2409-5295 GCA_964409695.1 uncultured Rickettsia sp.
AATTACGTAAATATGGAAGGGCATATACAATTAAATAATGCATTTTTACGCATTAAAAAGTCTGCAAAAGGTTCTATGACTGAGATTTTGATTCTTTCTACGAAGTTTTTAGCTTCAGCCCCTTGATATTTGGGTTCCCTTAAAAAGGGTATATATAGAATTGCAGAAAAGAAAAATATAGAAGTGATAAAAAATACACCATTCCATTCAACTAAAGTAGATATATATAGGCCCACAGAACTCACTAAGGCCATACCTATTCTATAACCTAAAATAGTATTAGCTACTGCAAGACCTTGCTCATGCGCTTCAAATGAATCTATCCTAAATGCGTCAAATGCGATATCGTAAGTTGCACTTGCAAAACCTAATGTTAGAGCAAGAACATATATAAGATTAAAATTATCTTTTGTATCAACGAAGCTAAATGCGACCATTACAGCGCATATAACAACAAGAGACATTATCATCCAGCTTCTTCTTCTACCAAATTTATGTAAAAATGGGATTTTTATACTATCTACAAGCGGCGCCCAAATATACTTGAATGAATATGGAAGTCTTGATGCTGCTATTGTAGTAACTGTAGAGAGAATATAACCACCCTCTTTAAGCCAAACAACAAGAGCTGTATACAGAATAGCGAATGGCATTCCGCTAATAGCTCCATAACAAATAATTTCGAAATGTCTCCGAGATGGAAGCTTTTTAATTAGGTTTTCTAGCATTTTGATCATAACCATATAAAATTCTTTGCATGCGGTATATATCATTTCCATCTAAAAATTGCAATAATTTATCTGGAGTATTTATATTACCCTTTGCCTGTAATCTTAACTTTATTGGCATGGTATTATAATTTTTTCCACCAACGGGATTAAATGAAATTATTGAATTTAAATCCATAGTTGAATCATAAAAATTCATTGCAAAACCAGCTCCAGCGTTAAATGTAGCAGCAGAGAGTACAATATTTTTTCCTGTCAAAATTCCAGTATCAAGAATATAACTTCCTTTTGCTTCAGTAAATACCGTAGAACCAGATGTTACACCTTGCTGAAACAAGGCATCAATCTTAATATTCCCAGCATTAGCTGAATTTAATTTTGCTATAGTACCGCTAAGATCAATATTAGAAACTCCAATAGACTTAGCAAAGAAATCACCATTCAAATATAGATTATATAAAAGCTCAGCATAGTTATTGCCGCTTGTTGAAAATTGACCATTTACACTTATATTACCAGAAGTAAGCGGAAACATATTACCTAAATATGTTGATAATTTTTGTATATTCAAACCATCTACACCATAAGCTAGATTGATTTTTACTGGAGAGAATACAATATTTCCAGAACTCTGGATTGGGCCGTCAAATATATTAAATTTCATTGAATTTACATTTAATATTGCATTCTCACTTGATACTTCCCAATACGGAGTTTGAATGTTTAAGTTTCCAATAGTAAGATTCCTTAAATACCCGTTTGAAATAAACCCTATCGATGCCAAATTTATATTCTTCTCAGAATATTCAACAAAACTATTTATCTCTTCATCAGTAAATTTATCAAGAACCAGGGACCCATCAGTAACATATAGCTTTACTTGCGGTTTCACGCTCGCCGCTAATATTTCTCCATAGCCACCAAAATTTACTTTGTCACCATCACTAATTATAAAATTATGAACCTTCAACAAACCTGAGTCATATGAGACCAAAGTACTGAGTCGATCAAGATTCCAGCCGTCCACTTTTAAATCTTCAATATTTATATCTATTGTAGTTTTTATTGGAATTGACCTGAGCACATTAAATTTTGAAGCATATATTTCATCAAACATACCTTGGCCTAAGGACTTTAGGTAATTGTAAGAAGTTTTAATAATCGCAATATTTGTATTATTTATATCTAGTCCCTCAAACTGAACACTTCCTAAGAGCTGCTTTTTACCTCCTATAAACTTAAGATCCATACTTCCTGTTATAGTCTGCCCTGATAGCATAACTTTGAAATCTTCTATCTCATAATCTAGTGGTGTGACTGAAATTTTAGATACAAAATATAAAGGAGTTGAAGTATTATTTGTCAGATATTCCAAATTTTGATTTTTAAGCCATATATTAATATCTTTGTGATTCAAGGTAATATATCCATCAAATTTTGGTCTATATCGGTTATTCGTAACTTCCCCAGTTACTACAAAATCTCCTCCTGAAACAATATTACCATTACATGACAAAATTCTAAAACTACTTCCATCACCGTAAGAATCGAGCTTAAAATCTTTAACTTTGTCACCAAAAATATCTATTTCAGAAGCAGCAACAAGTATTCTAACTTTTGCTCTATCTAATCTAAACGTAGAAGCATCTTCTCTTCGCATCATTTGATCACCGCTAATTAGATTAGCAATATTCAATTGTGATAAAGTGATATCCAAAATATCTGAATCTGTATTATTGCTTGATATCCAATAAGTGCCAGATGCGTTTATATTTTCACCTTGCAAATTCAATTGTTCAATACGTAAATATTTTTTGTCATTAACTATCTTTCCTGAGATTCTAACTGATTCCTCAGAGCTAATGCTATTATTTACGATGAAATCAAAATATGGCGATATATCTCTTGTAGCTTTAGATAAATTAATAATATTTGATGAGAATTCTCCATCGAGTATATTAACCTCATTAAACTCATCTCTCATTTTAAAATCGAAATTATCATTATATATCTCTACATTAGAAATCCATCTATTATCTGTATCTACATAAGTTACTTTATTTGATAATTTTATACCGTTTAATAGCTCTAATTCTAGATTAGTTTCATGACCAGATTTATTTAAAATAAGTTTATCAGCTATTACTCTGTTTAAAAC
>CAYPDX010000068.1:0-5279 GCA_964409695.1 uncultured Rickettsia sp.
ACTAATCCTGAATATTTTATTATAAATCCACGCCATTTCATTACGGGACTAAACATCTAAGAGTGGGAAGCACCAAATCAGCACAATAATCTATTATTTTTACTCAGTATAACCTCTTCCCTTATCAATTGCTTGCTTCAAATTTATAAATCCTTCATATTGTCTCAGAACTAAGGTTATAAAACATGCATTTTGAGAGAATAAAAAGAAAAATAATTATATTTCTTAGGAATAAACATTATGCAAAAATACATTTTTTTGCAGCATTTCTAGCTATTGTACTTTTCTTTGCTTGGCATGAGCTTGGTCATAAAGATATTGTGTCTAAAGACAAAGAAAAAACTGTTGTCATTCAGGCTGCGAAAATTTCTGATGTTGAAGTTTTTGTTGATGCGCTTGGTACGGTAACTCCTGAATATTCTGTTACTGTTAAATCGCAAATTAGCGGACAATTGTTTAAAGTATTATTTAAAGAGGGGCAAAGGGTAAAAGCAGGAGATATTCTTGCAGAAATAGATGCTCGTCCTTACCAAGCTTCTCTTACCCAATATGAAGGGCAATTGGCTCGAGATTTAGCATTACTAAAAAATGCAAAACTTGATCTTGAAAGATATCAAATTCTCTGGCAACAAAATTCAATTTCTAAGCAAATTCTTGATTCTCAAACTTCGTTAGTAAATCAATATGAAGGGACTGTAAAATTAGACCAGGGTCTTGTAGATAATGCAAGGGTTAACTTATCATATTGTACAATAACTGCACCTATAGACGGGCAGGTCGGGCTTCGACTCGTTGATGAAGGAAATATTATTCAGACTTCAAATAATACTACAATAGCTGTAATAAATACTTTAAATCCTATCAATGTAATATTCTCAATACCAGAGAATGATCTACAAGATCTACAGAAGAATTTTCATAAAAATAATTATCTTCAAGCAAAAGCTTATAGTCATAATGAGAGTATCTTACTTTCTACTGGAAAAGTACTTGCTATTGACAACCAAATTGATCCAACGACTGGGACAATAAAACTAAGGGCCGAATTTCAAAATAATGACAAAATATTATTTCCAAATCAATTTGTTAATATAAAAATATTAAGTAAAATCTTAAGCAAAGTAGTGGTTGTACCAGTGTCAGCTATACAATATAGTCAACAAGGAGCATTTGTTTATAAAATTGAAGATAATAAGGCAAAAATAGTACATATAGAAACTGGTGTAGCTGCTGACAATAATATTGTAGTTAATTCCGGCCTGGGAGATGGTGATATTGTAGTCGTAGAAGGGTCTGATAAATTAAGTGATGGGGTTTCTGTAAAAATTAGTAGCGCGCATGAGCATATCTAGCCCATTTATAAGCAGACCTATTGCTACATCATTATTAATGATAGCCATCCTCCTTAGCGGAATATTATCATATAAATTTCTTCCAATTTCATCTCTCCCACAGGTAGATTATCCAACTATTCAAGTTTCTAGTTTCTATCCTGGTGCAAGCCCAAATGTAATGGCTACTTCTGTTACTGCTCCACTTGAAAAACAATTTGGTCAAATACCTGCTCTAACTCAAATGAATTCTACAAGCTCTAGTGGTATGTCTCTAATTACATTGCAGTTTGATTTTTATCTAAACTTAGATATAGCAGAGCAACAAGTACAAGCCGCTATAAATAGTGCTTCATGGCATTTGCCAGACGGACTATCTAATCCACCAGTTTATAGCAAGGTAAATCCAGCAGATGCTCCCATAATCACACTAGCTTTCACATCTACAGTAGTAGCTTTACCTGTGATAGAAGATTTTGTTGAAACAAGACTTGCACAAAGATTATCACAAATTTCCGGAGTTGGTCTTGTAACCGTTAGTGGTGGGCAGAGACCTTCGGTTAGAATTCAAGTGAATTCGAAATTATTAGCTTCATTTGGACTCTCTACAAACGATATACGTACAGCTATTTCAAATTCTAATGTTAATGGTGCAAAGGGAAATTTTGATGGTGCTACCGTCGAATATACAATTAATGCTAATGACCAGTTACTTACAAGAGATGATTACGCTAACCTTATTATTTCTTATAAAAACAATGCTCCTGTTAGGCTTTGTGATGTTGCAGAAATTATCGATGATGTTGAAAATGTTAAGCAAGCAGCATGGGTAAATAATACTCCTGCAATAATTCTCAATATTCAAAGGCAACCAGGTGCCAATGTCATAAAAGTGGCAGATAAGATAAAAGCTTTATTGCCAAAACTTTCATCTACATTGCCAGGAAATATAAAATTATCAGTTCTAACAGACCGTACTACCACCATAAGAGCATCAATTTTAGATGTAGAATTTGAACTAGCTTTAGCTGTGATATTAGTCATTATTGTGATTTTCTGTTTTTTAAGAAGCGTATCAGCCACAATTATACCAGCAATAGCAGTTCCATTATCACTTATAGGAACGCTTGGTGTTATGTATATGCTAGGGTTTAGCTTGAATAATTTGACTTTAATGGCATTTACTATCGCAACAGGGTTTGTTGTTGATGATGCAATTGTCATGATAGAAAATATTACTCGCTATATTGAAATGGGAGAAAAACCCTTAGATGCGGCCTATAAAGGAGCAAGCCAAATTGGTTTTACTATAATATCTCTTACAATTTCTTTGATAGCTGTGCTTATACCATTATTTTTTATGGATGATGTAATTGGTAGACTATTTAGAGAATTCGCAATCACTCTTAGTATAACAATTTTTATATCAGCTTTTATTTCTTTAACTTTAACTCCAATGTTATGCGCATATATTTTAAAACATGGATCTACAAAAGGAAGTGGTAGAATTACAAATTGGCTGGAATATAAGCTAAATTGGCTTATTGATAAATATGGTAGATCTTTACAAATAATTCTTAGACACCAAACCATTACTTTAAATATAGCGATAGTAACACTAATTGTTACAGGACTATTGTTTTACGTAATACCAAAAGGTTTTTTTCCTATACAAGATACTGGAGTGATCCAAGCCATATCAGAAATGAGACAAGATACATCATTTAGTAATATGGTAAAAAAACAAAAAGAATTAGCTAATTTTGTTTTAAGAGACCCAGCAGTTGAATCACTTTCTTCTTTTATTGGGATCGATGGAATTAATGTTACTTTGAATAGTGGTAGGATGCTCATTAATTTGAAGGACAAAGATAAGCGAGGAATTAGCGCAAACCAAATCATCAATAGAATCCAATCTAAATTGTCTTCTCAGTCCGATGGATACTTATATTTACAGCCAGTGCAAGATATTTCAATTGATGATACTGTAAGTAGAAGTAAATATCAGTTTTCTGTGAACTCTCATGATGGTAATGAAGTTTCTCATTATTCTTCTTTACTTATACAGAAACTAAAACAACATAGGCAAATAAAAAATGTCACATCGGATCAGCAGAATAATGGCTTGCAAACTTACGTCCAAATTAATCGAGATACTGCTTCAAGATTAGGAATTTCAATGCAAGATATAGTTGATAGCTTATATGATATTTTTGGTCAAAGACATGTTTCGACAAGTTTTACAGAGCGTAATCAATATCATGTTGTTTTAGAGGGGATGCCTTCTATGGTTCAGGGCAATAAGCCTTTGGAGAGTATATATATTAAATCATCCAATGGAACTATGGTTCCATTAAGTAGTTTTACAACAATCTCTAGGCAACAATCACCTTTAATTATTACACGTCAAAATCAGTTTCCTGTTACTACTATCTCCTTCGATCTAGTAGGAGATACGTCATTAGGAGAGGCAATAAGTATAATAAATTACGAGAAAGATCAGCTGAAAATTCCATTTCACATACAAACAGGATTCCAAGGCACTGCTCTTGCATTTGTTAAATCTGCAAAAAACGAAGGCTGGTTAATACTCGCTACTATTATAGTTGTATATATTGTTCTTGGGATATTATACGAAAGCTATATTCACCCTATTACAATTCTATCAACTTTACCATCAGCTAGTATGGGAGCTTTATTTATACTAATTTTATGTGGTAAAGATTTAAATGTAATATCAGTAATAGGCATAATTCTATTGATAGGTATTGTAAAAAAGAATGCTATTATGATGATAGATTTTGCTTTGGATCAACAAAGAAATCAAGGTAAAGAACCTTTAGAAGCAATCTATCAAGCATGCATACTACGCTTTCGGCCAATTCTCATGACAACTATGACAGCGCTTCTTGGTGCCGTGCCACTTGTTGTTGGTAATGGTATGGGGACTGAAATCAGATCTCCTCTTGGTATTACTATTATTGGCGGTCTTGTTGTAAGCCAAGTGCTTACACTTTATACAACTCCCGTAATATATTTAGCTTTTGATAGACTTTCAAAAAGATATAGAGAAGACAAAGGAGAGATATGAATCCATCAGCTCTTTTCATAAACAGACCTATTGCAACAATATTACTATCAATTGGCATAGCACTAAGCGGTATCCTAGCTTTTTATCTATTGCCAGTATCTTCATTACCGCAAATTGAATTTCCAACTATCATAGTACAATCATCCTTACCTGGTGCCAGTCCAGAAATTATGGCTACATCTGTAGCAACGCCTATTGAAAAACAGCTAAGCAGAATAGCTGGAATTTCTGACATGACATCAAATAGTAGTTTAGGATCAACAAAAATTATTATTCAATTTGATTTAGATAGGGATATTAATGGAGCAGCCAGAGACGTTCAGGCTGCAATTAATGCTTCAATTCCAAATTTACCATCAAATATTCCATCTTACCCAACCTATAGAAAAGTTAATCCTTCCGATCCACCAATAATTATTATAGGGCTTACATCAAATGATTATACAATTGATAAAATATACGAATATGCATCTACAATATTACAGCAGAGAGTGATGCAAATAGAAGGTATAGGTCAGGTAATTATCGGTGGAAGTTCTCTTCCAGCTGTAAGAGTTGAGGTTAATCCAAAAAAACTAAATAAATACAATATTTCTTTATCTGATATCAGAAGCGCAATTAAAAACGCAAATACTCTCTCTGCGAAAGGGCAAATTTCAGATAATATTACAAGCTCTGAAATAGCTGTAAATGATGTGCTGTTTAAAGCAAAAGAATATGAGAATCTTATTATAACGCATCATAATGATTCTTACATACGTCTGAATGATGTAGCTAAAATTACTGATTCTGTACAAGATATTTATAATCTTGGTCTTTTAAACGGCAAGCAGGCGGTTGCACTGGTTATATATAAG
>CAYPDX010000069.1:0-5152 GCA_964409695.1 uncultured Rickettsia sp.
CTGGTATTATGATTGCGAACCTCCTAAAAGGTGTGGATTTAAGTCAAATGAAAGTGGAATTTCCAAAAAAGACAGATCTTTATATTAATGAAAAAGTAGCTGCGGTACTTGGGATTGTAATTCCAGAAGATTTAAAATCAAAAGCAATTATCATAAGTGGGTACAAAGCATGAGTATCAATGAAATATTGATGAGCCTAGAAATTGGGCTCATCTACGGAATTATAGCAATTGGGATATATTTAACATTTCGTATTATAGATTTTCCTGATCTTACATGTGATGGGAGTTTTGTACTTGGTGCTGCTATTTCTAGCTTATTTATAAAGGTGGGTTATAATCCATTCATAGCTTTGTTAATTGCAATAGCTGCTGGGAGTATAGCTGGGCTCGCTACCGGTGTATTAAATACTAGATTTAAAATAAGTGATTTACTATCAGGTATTTTAGTATCCTTTATGCTTTATTCTATTAATCTTAGAGTAATGGGTGGCGTACCAAATATCGCTTTAATCAATGATAATACGGTATTTACAAATTATAATCCTCTTGTAGTGCTTGCTGTAATTTCTGTAATAATTTTGATTATATTTAGTTATATATTGAATACGAATTTTGGCTTAGCCCTTCGCTCAATTGGACAAAATAAAAGACTTGCAGTAAATAGTGGAGTGAATGTGAAACTTATCACTATCTTCGGGCTCATGTTTAGTAATGGTCTTATAGCTTTAGGCGGTGGGTTGTTTAGTCAACATCAGGGGTTTACAGATGTAGGTAGCGGTGTTGGTACTGTTATTGTTGGGCTTGCGTCGGTTATTATCGGCGAGCGAATTTTACCATATAGATCTATTCTTGTTCAGATATTTAGTTGTTTGGCAGGGTCCATTCTATATAGGCTTTTTATAAGCTTCGCATTATATAGTGAAATATTAGGTTTAGAAACACAGGATCTTAATTTAATTACTGGGTTAATGGTAATATGCGTGATGATTTTACCTAGGAGTAGGTTATGTTAGATTTACAAAATATTAATGTTACCTTTGCTAAAGGCGGGAAGCTTGAACGTAAGATTCTCAGTAATTTAAATCTCAAACTGAATAATGGAGAGTTTGTTGTTGTAATTGGGGAGAATGGAGCTGGTAAATCTACTATATTCAATATAATTTCCGGCTTTTTAAAGCAAGATTCTGGAAAAGTAATTATAGACGCCAAGGATGTTACTTTAGTTTCTAAAAGAGCAAAATTAGTTTCAAAAGTAATGCAGGATCCAAGAATAGGTACTATGGAGAATATGACCATATTGGAAAATATGGCATTTGCTTTTAAGCGCGGCTCAATGCGAGATTTTCTACCATTTTCAAATATGGCTACAAGGGAATTATTTAAAGAAAAATTATTTATGCTTAATATGGGGTTAGAGAATAGGCTTGATGAAGTTGTAGCCAATTTATCCGGTGGACAAAGGCAAGCTCTTAGCCTTATTATGGCGATTTTAGCTGATTCAAAAATATTATTACTAGATGAGATAACTGCTGCTTTGGATCCAAAAATTGCTGAAAATGTAATGAAGATAGCCGCTAGAATTATAAAAGAAGAGAAACGTACATGTATCATGATAACGCATAATATGCAGCAAGCTATTGAATATGGTGATCGTTTGCTAGTTCTGAAGGATGGGGGTTTTGTAAAAAATTTCTCAGGTGCAAGTAAAAGAAATCTAACATCTGTGATGATATCAGCTGAATTTGGTTTATAATGAACGTCATTCCAATGACGTCGCTCTCTTGCAGCTTGGTGCTAGATGTGCTACAGATTGTTCTATCAAAAATATTAAATTTAACTATGAAATTGTAGAAATAATTCTTGATAATACCAACTTATGGTTTAAATTAGTTGCAATAGTTGATTTAAATATTCATTTTAAATTATAGGTTTTTATGATTTTTAACTTAGACGTACTTGTACTAGTAGTTTTTTTGCTTATCAATTTAGTTGCTGGAATATATTCCGGTAAAGGTGTAAGTACTATTAAGGAATATGCTATTGGTAATCGAGATTTTCCCACGGCAACTTTAGTTGCGACTATTGTAGCAACCTGGATTTCGGCAAGTTCGATGACGGTTACTGTAGGAGAAACTTATACTTCCGGATTATATTTTATCATTCCAGGCCTATCTGACACAATTCCGTTTATTATTATTGCATTATTCATTGCTCCAAGAATGAGAGAGTTTTTGGGTTGTCTGTCCGTAGCTGAAGTTATGGGTAAGGTTTACGGTAATAAAGCCAGGGCCATTACGGCAATCGCTGGAATTTGCCCGGCACTTGGAATGATTGCAGCTCAGTTCATTATTACATCAGCTTTAATACAAAGTATCACAGGAATTTCTGGTATATACGCGTCTTTAGTTAGTGCATTAATAGTGATTTGTTACTCTACTTTTGGTGGAATAAAGTCTGTGACTTTTACAGATATGATCCAATTTGTAACATTTTGTGTTGTAATCCCAACGTTAGGTATCGCTGTATTTGAACATCTCTCAGATACAAAAGTAATTGTTGAATATATTTCGAACAGCCCTTTATACGATTTCAACGAGGTTTTTGATATATCAAATCCTAAATTTATTAAAATGCTAATTCTGTTTTTATTCTACTCAATTCCTGGGCTTGATTCTGCAATTTTCCAGAGAATCACTATGGCTAGAGACTCAAAACAAATTACAATAGCATTTTTAATTGCTACAGGATTTTGTATTTCAATTGATTCAATGCTGCGCTTTATAGCAATTGCAGTTGCTGCAAAAGAAAATCTTGCTCTAACACAAAATGACTTAATTCTGTACATTATAAATAACTACACACCCTTTTATTTAAAAGGCGTAGCAGTTGTTGGAATACTTGCAATGATGATGTCTACAGCGGATTCTTATATTAACTCTTCCTCTGTGTTGTTTTCTCATGATTTTTGTAGGTCTGTTGGAATAAAATTATCTTCTAAATCAGAACTTTTTCTTGCGCGTATTACAGCTTTAACCATCGGGGTTTTCTCACTTGTGGTGAGTGTATTTTTCAAAAATATACTTGATGTACTCGTTGTGTCTTATAGTTTTTATATGCCTGTAGTATCAGTTCCTCTTCTACTTGCAATATTTGGATTTAGAACAAGTAAAAAGGCTGCGATGGCTGCTATGTTTGCTGGTTTCGCTACCGTAGTCTCATGTATGTTATTCTCCACCCTAGATGGATTTATTTGGGGAATTCTAGCAAATTTTGTAACTATTTTTGTGGCCCATTATTTATTCAATCAACCAGGCGGATGGGGTGGAGGTAAGGATACAAAAGATCTAGAGGAAATTAGAGAGCAAAGAAAAGAAAAATGGAATAAACTTATAAATATTTTAGAAAATTTTAAAATAATGGAATTTTGTAGAAATAATGCTCCGAAACAAGAAAAATATTATGTTTATCTAGGATTATATAGTGTGGTACTGGTGTTTTCATCAGTCTACTCGCTTAATCAAGATTTATATACGGAATATCATGGAGTTCTGGCTGCATTACAATCTTCAGTATTGGTTATTTCTACAATATTACTCACATATAACCTTTGGCGCTCTGGTTCTAGGAGCAAGGCTTTTATTATTTTAATATGGAATTTAGCGCTTATTTATTCTTTGGTTTTTACCAGCTGTTTACTTTTTTTTATTAGTAAATTTTCCCCTGATGTTTTTACAATTACTGTAATTAGTTTTATTACATTAGCGATGCTTACGCGCTGGCATGTATTCATATTAATGGTATGTATAGGTTTATTTTCAAGTTTTTATTTTTATAAATTTAATTATGGAATAGATGGCCTCACTGAGAATATTTCTTCTAATCTTGGGGTATTATGGGCATTTCTTATAACATCTTGTCTCTTAACTACATTGTTTAAGCCAAAACAAGAAGACCAGGAACTTGCAGAGCAAACATTAAATTATCAAAATTCAAAAATGCTAGAGTTAGAAAATGATATTGCAGATACTATCAAAGAAAAAAATGAGTTTTTAAGGAATTTAAATCATGAAACGCGCACTCCTGTGCTAGGTATAACGACTTTAGGACAAGCGCTTTATGAGAGTTATGATAATCTTAATGTAAATCAAAGAAAGGAAGCTTTGCAAGAAATTAGTAGTAGCGCCACAAGGCTAAGTAGTCTTGTTAACAACCTAATTGATTTATCACAGATCTCGAGCATTGATTTTAAATTACATAAGGAAAATGTGAATTTAAGTAAATTAATAAATGAAAGAGTGAAGCATTGCAAAAAACTTTATGTAACTTTTGAAAATAAAGAAAAGCTCATCTTTGTTTTGGATATTCAAGACAATATTAATTGTAACTGTAATAAGTATTATATCACATCAGTTATTGATAATATTATTATAAATGCAATCCAGTTTTGTGAAGATGGAGAAATTACGATAGCTCTTCGTAAGAATAAAGACGGGATTGAATTTAAAGTTGCTGATGAGGGAGTTGGTATTCCGAGCGATGAAGTATTTAATATATTTGACGCTTTTACAGTTAGTTCTAGAACTCGGACTAAGGCAGGAGGGAGGGGCATCGGCCTTGCTCTTTGTAAAAAAGTGATTGAAGAGCTTGGCGGCAAGATATGGGCTGAGAGTGATGGGGTTAAGGGTTCTGTTTTTAAGTTCATCTTGTAATAGCAAGCCCGAAATTAACAGCGCAGAAGCGATTTATCATGGAACTCGCGGCTTCACTTATGAAGTATAAGCTCCAGGCGCTCGCCAATCAAATCGCATATGCGCAATTAATTTTGGGGCTTGGTATAATTCTGCGCAAGTCGCTATCCTCACATATGAAGAATAGGCTTCGGTAGCTTTATTGCTTAAATTTCATCTATAAAACACACATTTGAGAAAATGGCGTTATAAAAATCAATTTTCCTTCTAAAGCGCTGTCATCCCGCATTTAGTGCGGGATGACGGCTCTTTTTGACGATACCTCAAAATACAATCAACATTTTTGCCAGTTAGTATAATAGCAAACCCATAAATCCTCCAATCTTCCTCGAATTACAAAGCATAATTAATACCATTTCCCATTACTAACTAAGCATATAAGCTATTGAACAAATAGATGAG
>CAYPDX010000070.1:0-2027 GCA_964409695.1 uncultured Rickettsia sp.
ACGAGCTACCGGGCTGCTCCACCCCGCGTCAAAAAGAAAATTATAGTGTTTCTGAAATGTAATGAGAAACGCTATTTCGATATATCTAGCAGATAAAAACATCTATCGCAAGATATAAAATCGGGCTTTGTAGCAAAAATAGTGCGTTATATATAAATTAGGATAAAAAGACGTTATGATATAGGTAAACAAACAAAACATCTAAGAAATACTAAATTGCAAATAAAGCACAATTGTAATGCTGTTCCATAAAAATAATATGATTTGTCTTATTTTCTTTAGCAAGAGAATATGGCAAAAGGTTATTATCAAGATATTGAATAATATATATAGAGAGAGATTTGATATGTCAGGACATATAGGCAGTAGTACTGATGCAGACGTTAAGCGATTAAATCCCGCAAGACAAAAAATTAAGAAAGCTATTTCTAAACTTAAGCCTACATTGCCAATCCGCGAAAGTAAATTTACTCCGGATCTAAGGCAAGTAGGGTTAGGCTGTCTACAAGGTGATGAACTTGCCAAATTTATTACAGAAGATAGATCAAATTTCTTAACTTATGGGATGGATGAAGCTGAAAGAGTGGCTGCAACTTTAGAATTTGATCCTAGAAAGGGTGGGCTCATAGATTCAACTGGTGAATTAGCTAATGTAGATCATCGTGTTTATAATGTTATTAGTGATGGAAGGTTGATATACCAACCAGAACATATCACAGGCACATTTAACCACTCATCTATCACTAGAGACGGGGCTGTGATTTGTGCAGGATTTATAAGTGTTAAAGACGGAAAGATTAAATCTATAGATACCTCAAGTGGGCATTATCAGCCGTCTCAGCTTGATTTATATAATGCAATAGAATCACTGGCTCGAAAAGGAGATGTATTTGCCCCTGATTGTACAGTTAATTCTTATGGTGGAGGGTCAGTGTCTCCTTCAGAATTTATGACATATATGAACCAAGATGTTGAATATTCAGGAAAAATGATCCCTAGGGCAGCTTCTATGCGGCAAGAGAGGATAGATGCACATGAATCAATAGCTGGAGGAAAAATAATCAAAATTGAAGGAGATAGCCTTATAGATTCAATTTTAGCTACTGATATTAAAAGCAAGATAACCGGGAAAGAAAAGTATTTATTTAACTTTCCAGTGGCTGCATTTTCTGAAGATTATGTTCGAGATTATGCATTTAGGGTATTTGGGAAAGGGGGGAGAGAAAAAGAAATTCGAAGTATTTCTATAGCTCCCAACGAACTTTTATCTCTTATATCAACAAATCCAGACCCAAGAGCATTAAATGTATCAGTTAAAATTATAGAAAGTTTTAGAGGTATAGATCCAAGTAGGAATTTCTCTATAGGTGATCAGAAATTTAAAGAGGGGTTAGGAGGAATATTATTATCTCCAGAAAAACTGTCAGATACTCTAAGGAATTTTAATGTATCGCAAATTAATACATTGTTTTTGGCGCTTCCAGAAGGAGAGCAAAAATCTTCCATTTTTACTCGTTTTTTAGAAGGCAAAGGTGAAAAAGAACTGCAAATATTGATTGACACTCATAGCAAGCTTGATGCTAAGTCGCGTAGACTTACCTCAACAACTTTATTGTCCAAGGAGAGATTCGAAGATACCTATGCTAAGTTAGCTCCGCATAATATAGCTGGTCTAATACAAACACTTCCAGATGATCGTCAAATTAGCGTATTAAGTTCTATTATTGAAAGAGGGGATGATAAATCTCTTGTACTACTTTCTAATAATGTTAATTCTTTTACTAAGGAATTTCAAGAACATATCTCAACAACTTTACTATCAGATGAGAGATTCGAAGATACCTATACTAAGTTAGCTCCGCATAATATAGCTGGTCTAATACAAACACTTCCAGATGATCGTCAAATTAGCGTATTAAGTTCTATTATTGAAAGAGGGGATGATAAATCTCTTGTACTACTTTCTAATAATGTTAATTCTTTTACTAAGGAAATTCGAGAACATATCTCAACAACTTTACTATCCG
>CAYPDX010000070.1:2127-5119 GCA_964409695.1 uncultured Rickettsia sp.
GTTAATTCTTTTACTAAGGAAATTCGAGAACATATCTCAACAACTTTACTATCCGATGAGAGATTCGAAGATACCTATGCTCGGTTAGATCCATATAACATAGTTCGTTTAATACAGGCTCTTCCAGATGATCGTAAAAGTAGCATGTTAAGTTCTATTATTGAAAGAGGGGATGATAAATCTCTCGCGCTATTTTCTGAAAATATGGGGTCTTTTAACCAAAAAGCACAAGAGCATATATCAACAGCTTTATTATCCAAAGAGAGATTCGAAGATACATATTCTAGGTTAGGGGCAGATAAAATGCCTAATCTAATAAAAGCGCTTCCAGCTGATAGAAAATCTGAAATTGTAGAGAGATTACTAGAAATTAACGATGAAAAATCTTTAAAAATTTTTGGTAGCTATTTTAATAACGAATTAGATTGGGAGCTAAAAAAACAATTCGCACAGCAAGCATTTTTCTTATTAGGTGAGGAAGAAGTAACAAAGAAATTTCAGCCGGCTGAAGTTGTTAGATTTACAGGAGTTCTTGATGACGAGCACAAGCTTGAATATATAGCCAGACTAATGAGAAACAAGACCGCACAGTCTGTGGAAATATTATCTATTTTAGAGCGGCAACCTAACTTTGCCAAGTTGAGAAGTAGAGTGGTATTAATGCCGGAAGGCCCTGTCGTAGCGTCTCTGTCTTCTGTTCGCGCGGGACAAACCAATAAATATGAAATTTTAGCCAAATAGAAATTTGGTAGATACCATGTATTCTTGGAGCAGTACCCTTCGTACTTCTATTACTTTTTAGCGCCAAATGATAGACCAGCATATTTACTGTTAAAGTTACTAACATTCAAGTTAGAATCATTAGCAGTAGTAACGCCTTTCTTAGTCCATGCTGGATGCTTACGAAAATCTATATCCATAAGAATCTCATCAGGTGCACCAGTTGACATCGTATGAAAAATATCGGTTCCGATTTTTATACGAAGTGGTTTGTATTTTGGGTGTATTTCACTTTTCATAGGGTTATGCTCCCTTCAATTTCAACTGTTTCCTAACGTCCTGAGCAGTTTTTGAAAGATTATCTATAGAAGATGCAAGAAGGAAGTTATCAAGACCACCGTGCACTTCAATAGTTCTAAGTGCACGAGTAATCACTCTGA
The DNA here is from genome assembly GCA_964409695.1 of uncultured Rickettsia sp. Classification (GTDB taxonomy): domain Bacteria; phylum Pseudomonadota; class Alphaproteobacteria; order Rickettsiales; family Rickettsiaceae; genus JABDAD01. Next base: position 3,288 of record CAYPDX010000070.1, read on the forward strand.
ACTTAAAATCTCTTTCTAATTTGTCGCTGCGAAGAGTTACTCTCTGCAAATTAGGCAAAAAGCGTCTTCTTGTTTTACGTTGTGAGTGAGATACATTGTTACCAGTCTGCACTCCAACACCTGTGAGTTCACATACTCTAGACATAGGGATAGCTTTACAATAAATTAAGTACGCAATAATAATAAGAAAATAGAATTTGTCAATAGGGTTGGATGTTTTTAGATATTATTCAGATAAATATCAGCCACCACAATTAATCTATCACAATTATAAATTTTTTAATAAATATCAGCGCTAAAATTTTGACAAGGAGATCTTGGTCTTTTAGGGTTTAGCTCAACATACAATTGTACAGCTCAACAGAATGATTAGTTAGGAAAATTATGGCTAAACCAAAAACCTCTTTATTAAAAAAATTACTCACAACAGCCTCTGTGGCTTCTATCGCTATGAATGCAGGTAATATATATGCTGCTGATATTTCAGTAAAGACAGCTGTAAATCCAGGACATACAGCGACGGCAGCTGATTGGAATCCAGGGACTACTCCAAATGATGGCGATAAAATTATTCCAGGAAGGCTCGGTGGGCAGATAATTCTTAACAGTGGAGCAGATAGAACTTATTATGTAGATTTAGGAAAATGGGGAGCTGGCGCTGATATTGTTACAATTGGTGATGTGAACACCTATACCATTCCAGCTATTTCTAACGCTATTTATTATGGTGGTTTTGATGGTATATCTCAATTAGACGTAACATTTAGCGCTGCAGGTGCAGCAATTATTGGAAATACAAGTGGACTAATAAGGAATTTAGATTTTGAAGATCAGGTTGGCAGTAAGGTAACGATTACAACAGGTGATGTGGCCGGAACAATATCAAGTTCGGGCGGTACTGCTGGTACGTTGGTCCTTAACGGCGCTACAACGGTTACAGGAGCTATCGGTGGCGATAATACTGGTTTAAATTTGATTCAAGTTGGAGCAGCTGGTGTAGTTAATGCTTCGGCAGCCGTTACAGCAACTAAACTACAATTTACTGGAGCAGGCTCTGCTAAGTTGGCCTTAGGTATAACGGGTAATGTAGACTTCAACAATCAGGATGCTACATTGACTGTAACTAAAGGTGATATAACTGGCGCAGTTGATAGTGCTGGAGGAGCTGGAGGTACGTTAGTAATAAGCGGAGCTACGAAAATTGGCGGGGAGATTGGTGCGACTAATGCACTAAAGGCGATTAATATTGGAGCAGCTGGTAATTTAATTTTAGGAGATGCTGCTGCGAAAGTAACAGATATTAACTTTACAGCAGTTGGTGGTAAACTTGACTTAAGCAATCAAGCAACAACGATAACAGGTAATGTTGATTCTACGGCTGGTGTTGCTGCTGGTAATGTGCATTTAGGTGGTAATAATAATGCAACGATTTCCGGGACATTTGGTGCTACAAATGGTGTAGCTGTAACATTTACAAATAATGAGACATTAACGATACAAGGAGCTACTGCGCATATAAGTGGAACAACGGTAACAGCTGGAACAGGAAGTGGTAATATTACTTTGTCGCGCGCTGGTGTAGCGCTTTCAGGTAATATTGGTGCTGCTGGTAGTACAATTAATACATTGACATCAACAGTTGGTGATACGACGCTTGCAGCAAATACAACAATATATGCAACAACAATTAGTGCTGGAGGTCGTAACATTATTGTAAATGGCGCTGACGTAGAGCTTCATGGAGCAGTAACGGCAGCTGCGATCAAATTTGCTGGAGATTTTGCAGCTAGTTTATCAAATGGTATAACGGGTAATGTAGACTTCAACAATCA
>CAYPDX010000071.1:0-4129 GCA_964409695.1 uncultured Rickettsia sp.
TTGGTTCTTGTAAAAACAACTATACAGTGTTGCGCTAGATATTTGAACTAGCCATCCGTTATAATATATTAACATTTATGTCAGAAGTTTTTTCTTGGCAGATTTATGTCTTTCACGAAGTTCAATGTCTATGTACTTATCTGTAATGGCGCTAGAACTATGGCCGGCATCATCTCTTACATGTTCCTTAGGTCTTATCTTTACATCTTCAGAAATACCAGTATGCCTTAGCCAGTGAACCGTTGCAGCAAGAAGTGATTCAGCTTCTTCGTTAAAACCGTCCTTATGTAAATCTTCTATTGCCTGATCAAAGCATTTTTGTACAACTCTTCTAACATAGGTTGAACTTGTGATAGCTCCTGTTCCTATAGTTTTAGGTATCAAAGGTGTAATATCCGCCGGTGTGGGGAGGGGAGAGAGCTTTAAGTATATACGCCAACGTCTTAATGCTTCTAACATTGAGTCACTTGCAGCAATTTGCCTCTGCTTGTTGCCTTTACCAACTGTAGTAAACCACCAATTATTATCACTATCACATGCAAAATCATTCATTTTAGGGGTCCACCTTGCACTTGCTACTAACTCAGAAACTCTTAAGTACATTAAGTACAGTGCTGACATTATAAATAATGTCCTTTCATTATAATCGTTGCTTTTTGTATTAGTGTTTGCTAGTTCTTTTGCTTTTTCAATAACATATAACCATTGTAGCTCAGATAGACGCCTGATTTTAGGTTTTTCTTGAATTTTACGAATAAACTTACTTTTTTGTCTAATAAGTGCTACAGGATTCATCATTACATATTCTTCTTGTAGCAAATAATTATAAAAACTACTGATTACAGCAAATAACTGCTTCATAGCAGTTTGACTAAACTCAAAGTCTTTTATATTAGGTTTTTCTCCTTTACGATTATCAGCTTTACTTACAGTTACTATAAATGGCTTCCATACTGGATTAGCCACACGAATCCCTTCATGTTCAATGAATTTGGGAGGCTTATGCACGCCAATCCAGTGTTTTGGTGGTTTCTGACAAAATCTGATAAAATTCTCAATATCTTCTCGTTTTAATTCTTTCAAGTTCTTATTAGCAACTAAAACACACCAATGTATAAGATGTTCAATTTCATTACGATATGAGTTGTATGTTCCAATACTGCCTCTATAAGAGCTCAAAAACATTTTAGCTTTTTGAATGTCGTCAATGTTATAATTGTAATCATTATCATCAGTAGTCAAATACGAAAAATCATTTTGATGTTCAATATATTCATTGGAATCAAAAATTGGTAATGGCTGCTTAATCTTGTTCATCTTGGTCATTTGTGCATTTTAGCCCGATTCTCTATGTTTTTCTCTCTATTGTCAATAGTGTATTTATGAGGGTTAATACACTTCTTGTCAATTGACGAGACACTCACTACCTCACTTACCTAAATTTTTTATTAATCTAATAATATTACGATTTAACTAAAGTGCACCAAGCATTTCTACTACTTTCTGCAAGATTCCTACCAAAACTACATCAGACGTAATCATAGCTCCAGCATCATAAAAATCATCAGTCTTTAAGCAAAAATCATCTATGCTTTGGACAGTAACTTACAGAACATAACTTATCTTCCACCGACTGACTTTGCCTTATCTTTAGTAGCAGTGTCGTGTGGTGTTTCCATAGGAGCAAATGAAGAGTTTTTAATCAAATCCTTGATATTAATGCCTGCCTTTTCAAGGATTTTAGTTGCTTCCTCTCTACTTTCTTTCTTCCAAATATGTCAGCACAATATTCTTTGAAACTTCTTTTTAAATTTACTTTATCTTTATAGCCTTCAGTATTTTGAAGTTCATGGCGAATTACCCTGTGAATATATTTTTTCACTATTTCTATATTGGCTAAGGCATACAAGGATTTCAGAAGCACAATAAAGTCTGTCTTTTTTAAAATTATTGGTTTTGTTAATTATTTTAATACAATACTTATATATATTGAGTTACATTTCCTCCTACTTGGTGACCATCCAAAACCGGAGGATCTCCAAAATAAAAATTAAAATCTTATAGCTAGCCTCTGTACTTCTCGCTATTAAAACCAAAAGTGCTGTCTTGCTTTTTTTTTAACTGTAGGTACAATAATAAAAAAAGGGTAAAAATATGCCAAGAGACTATAATTATGCTTATACAAACTTACAGAAGTCTTTGTCCGAGTTTAAGAACCAAGTAGCACTTATGAAAGAGAAGGTTGATGATAAAGCCGCGTGTGATGCAATTTTAGCCAAAGAGTTAAATGGTTTTAAAAATATAAAAGAGTTTTGGAGTCAAGTATCTAGTTTAAAGTCGTCATTTGAAAATGAGCTTCACTATTTTAAGGAATGTAAAGATAGGATTGATAGTGCTAGAATAACATCTGATAATCAACCTATTTTTTTAAGTGAAATAATGCTAGGAAGAATAACACAGGATACACAGTTTTTGCTTAGAGGTTGTTCATATGAGGCTTTAATTTATGCAATAGAAGCAGATGATATAGAATTTGCTCAAAATATTTTAGTATCTTATCCTGACATTGTGCATAGTACAGATGAAGATGGGTGGTATCCAATTCACCATTGTGCTAATTCTGGCACAAGGAAAATGTTGGATTTGCTTATAGAAAAAGGATCAGATGTTGATGCTAAAACTGAGTATTCTTATACACCACTACATATAGCACTTCGCAATGGTAATGCTGAATGCGTTATTGGTCTATTAAATAATAACGCAGATAGTGAACTAAAAGATAGAGGTGGAGATGGCAGTATAGATTTTTTAAAGGAAGGCTTTCCAGATACAACTCCTATAATTGAGCGCTATAGTGAGGAAGATGGAGTATGTCTTCATTTGAATAATGGTCATCTTGCAATTGTAATAGGTGGAATCAAAGAACTACTTTTAGATGAATATCTGGGGTGATATAGTATCTGTTGATGAGAACTATTTTCTTTTTATCATACCCTTTTGACGAACCACGTTCGGGTGACTATGATTATTGCACTACCATTGTTGATGCAATAAATCATTTAAATCCGAGTGGTATACAAGCTGAATACTTAGTTGGAGAGACTCTTGGTATCCCAACAGATATAGAAATTAATTCTATTCTATTAGAAACGCGAAAAAGTGGAGGAGCTCCTTTTTATTCTGCACTAACATCTTACATGGAAAATCCTACAAAAAAAGAATATACCTCTAAGATAATAAAATATTTAAAAGAATATCATTCAAAAGAAAAAGTATTAAACTTACAAATGAGACCACCTGAAAGTGGTTTTATATTTTCACCTGAAGAGCTTCAGAGTTTAAAAGATGCAGGTATTAAAGTTTGTATAACATGCCATGAATATAAATTAAATTATGATAGGCGATGGCTGCAAACCATTTTACATCCTTATTTTGAAATAGCTGATAAGGTTTTCTTTTTTAATACAAAAGATCTTTCGAACGCCCATAAACATGCAATTAGATCAGTTTTTATAGATGATATTTTCTCAAGAGATGCAGAAGTTGAATCTAGTTTATTATTACATAGCTTTTCTAGCTCTGCTCATACAACACTAGTAAAACAAGTAAGAGGTGATAAATTAAACCTATACACTAAAGAACTTAAGTTTCAAGAGTTCTCATGTGATATGTTAGCTGGAGAGCTTGTGTGTGATACTAAAGGTGAACACTTCAGATATATGGAAGGTAGTTATAAATCTGTGCGTGGAGGGAGCTTTACTTTAGAATGGGGTGTGTTAAAAGATATAGGCATACCAAAATTAGGAAAAGCTGATCTAAAAATTTATGGTACAGCATTAGGAGTAGTACATTCAGGCCAATCTATAACCGATATTCCTTCTAAAGAGTTTAGTTTTAACCATTGTGCATATGATCTAAAGTCCAAATCTGTTTTAACAAGGGTACCAGCTACTGCAGCTTCAGATATCAAAATCACTTCAGTAGAAACTCGTCCACCCAATGTAATAATATTTGGCCTAATAAGAGAAGGAAAAGGATTTGAAGAAGCGTTGGATTTCATCAAAGCAGCGAAAGAAAGCCTGTCTCATACTAGATTAATAATAGCAGGAAAAGTAGTTTCTTATGTATT
>CAYPDX010000071.1:4139-4600 GCA_964409695.1 uncultured Rickettsia sp.
CAGATAATAAAAGCAAAGTATGGCATAAAGGATTTAGATGACAAACAATTAAAAGAGTTTGATAAAGGAGTAGATTATAATAAATTTATACAACAGGTTATTGCATTAAAAAAACAAAAAATATTTTCTAGTATTTCTGCAGATGTAGCATGCACAGAGGATATGGTAAGCGTACTATTTAAAAATGCCTTGGATTTGTCTAATGCGAAATCTGTAAAATGTTTACAAGCACCTTGCAACCCTCTTGGTGTATTTATCAACGAATTATCTCAAACTATTCCTGAAGTGCTTCCTATAGATATTTTCCTTGATGTAGAGTTGGATGCTCTTGGAGCGCTATTTGTGCAAGCGAAATATGCTATAAAATATGATGAAAAAGGGTGGGCTAACAATGCATCAGCATTAATTAATGCAATATATTACGGATGTATTCTTTATACATCCTGGGGCATGTGTACTGA
>CAYPDX010000072.1:0-4530 GCA_964409695.1 uncultured Rickettsia sp.
ACCCATGACTTTGCATTCTATATCTCGATATTCATTCGGCCTAATAACCATTTCTAAAGTATTTGAAAGATACAGTAACTCTGGATCTTTACTTCCTTTTTTTAATAGAAAGAACGGAGAAGCATCACCATTTTCATCACCATCCGAAGATTCTACACCATGCTTGATATATCGGATTTTGTTTTGATAATCTATAGTGCCATTTTTATAGCCTTGGTTAGAATAAACGAGCAACACTGTCTCAACGCCTTCATCTCCATCTTTAAAAATTGAGAAGTCTTCTTTAAGAGGATTTCCATTTTCATCTTCATGGATCCACTCAATAGTTGATTGCTTAGCATATTCCTTAGCCATATTATACTTATAGGCAACATAAAACCCTGGCCCTCTGCCCTGCCCTTGTCCACACCCCATCTTATCGGGGTTCAGTCCATTTTCGACTATATCAGTAGCACTACTCATGTTACAACCATGATATCCTAAAAATATTTTATCAGGATATTCAAAATTAGATTTTTTCTTAAACATAACACTCATTTGAACTCAAATTAACATGATCTCCAAAAGACTAAACCTCCTTTGAAATACTAATTTTAATATCAACATTTTCAATGGCCAAGCAGGAAGAATATTCCACTTTCTGAAGCGTAGAAACAATCTTTGCTAAAGTTTGCTCCTCGATCAATCCTTTGAATTTTTCAATAGAATCTAGCAAATCGCCGTTAGTCTCAAGTATTAAGCAAATCCTATCAGTAATATCAAAACCAGCATCTTTACGAGCCTGCTGAACGCTTCTAATAATCTCTCTAGCATAACCTTCCAGAAGAAGATCTTTCACTATTTCTAGGTTCAATATAACAAGCCCATCATTGCTTTGAAGAGACTTTGCTCCATCTACAGCCTGCTTTGGAACCAGAACAATCTCATATTCTTCGGGTAAAAGCCTCTGACCTGACACTGACACTCCATTAGACTCCTTAATCCATTTACCAGCTTTAGAATCAGAGATAATATTTTTCATTTGAGCTGGCAATCTTTTTCCAAGAACTGGGAAATTTATAGTGAGTTTCGTATCAGCAAATTCCTCAAGATTACTCGCATATTCAATGGATTTAACATTAAGCTCATCTTGAATTAACTCATTAAAACAGAGCAAACTATCCGGATTACTTACAACTACTGTTAATTTTGCAAGTGGTTGCCTTACACGAATATTTTTAGCATTTCTAATGAATAATCCGCTACTACAAATATCCCTTACCTGATCCATTGCTTGTACTAACGAATCATTTACTGCGATCATAGAAACATCAGGGAAAGAAGCTAAATGCACACTGTTTTTTGCCAGCATCTCTTCCCCAGCTAACCCAAGATAAATCTCTTCAGATATAAGAGGGAGAATCGATGCAATCGCTCTCATCATATGCTCCAGGCAAGTATATAGAGTATTATATGCTGAACTCTTGTCATCAGATTTTTTAGATTCCCAAAAACGAACTCTACTTCTTCTAATATACCAATTATTTAAAACTTCAAAAAAGTCAGCAAGTGCTATATAAGAGCCTTGAGTGTCATAAGAATCAAGCGAAGCCTCAATCTTATTAATTGTAATTTTTAACTTCGACAAAATATATTGATCAAGCAAATTATTAGATTTATAGGAAATCTCAGCCTTAATAGCATCTGCATTTGCGTATAATGTAAAGAAATTATAAGCATTCCAAATCGGCTTTATATGTAGGCGCAAAGTCTCATGCACCATTTTTCCGTCCTTATCAATCAGTAATTCCTGCCCTTTGACAACTGTTGATGAAAGCATTGTATATCTAAGACTATCAGAACCATATTTTGCAAATAATTCCATAGGATCAGCATAATTTTTGAGCCTCTTTGAGAGCTTTTGCCCCTCCCCATCTAAAATCACTCCATGGCATATACAATTTAAGAATGGAGGACGATCAAATAAAGCGGTAGATAGAACCATCAAAGTATAGAACCATCCTCTAGTTTGAGCTGAATATTCAACAATAAAATCTGCTGGAAAATGCCCTTCAAACCATTCCTTATTTTCAAATGGATAATGAGCCTGTCCGTATGGCATAGATCCGCTTTCAAACCAGCAATCAAATACATCCTCAATCCTTCTCATAGTTGATTTTCCAGTAGGATCGTCAGGATTTGGACGAGTTAACTTATCGATAAATGGCCTATGTAAATCACTTACCTTTACCCCAAAATCTCTCTCCAGCTCCTCAATCGAACCATATACATCTATCCTAGGATATTTAGGGTCATCTGATTTCCAGATTGGAAGTGGAGTACCCCAAAATCTATTACGAGAAATAGACCAATCCCTAGCATTTTCCAGCCATTTTCCAAACAAACCATCCTTAATATGACCAGGGATCCAGTTGATTTGCTGATTTAATTCCACCATTCTATCTTTAAATTCAGTAACTCTAACATACCAAGAAGGTACAGCCTTATAGATAAGCGGCGTATCTGTTCTCCAGCAATGAGGATAGTTACGTAAAAATTGCTCAGTCCTATGCCAGTTTCCCATTTCTTTGAGCTTAATAATAATTTTATCATTAGCATCAAATACTTGTAATCCTTCGTAATCTGGAACTTCTGATGTAAATTTTCCAGCATTATCAACAGGGCACACAAGTTCAATTCCATTAGCTTGGCATAATATTTGGTCATCTTCTCCAAAACCTGGAGCCATATGAACAATACCTGTTCCTTCTCCTTCTAATACAAACTCTCCACACAATACTTTAAAAGAATTTTTATTATCTTTGAAATATGAAAACATAGGATGATATTCAAGGCCAAGTAGCTTATCACCACTAAATGTAGCTTTTATAGAATCATCATCTAGACCTAAATCTACTTTATATTTTTCAAAAGCAAATTTAGCTAAAATATAACATTTTGAATCTTTTACTGCCGCTACGTATTCTATATGGCTTGCAGCTGCAAGCGCAAGATTTGATGGTAAAGTCCAAGGAGTTGTCGTCCACGCTAGGACTCTATATTCTTTGCATCCTGCTGGTAAAAATTCATTTGGAGCTTTTAATACAAAACTTACAGTAACTGATTTGTCAGCTCTTTCTCTATATGAATTATCAAGTCTTGTTTCAAAATTTGATAATGGGGTCTCGCATGCCCATGAATATGGCATAACGCGCATTGATTGATAGACTAAACCCTTCTTATAAAGCTCACTAAACGCCCATATTACAGATTCCATAAAATTCTTATCCATAGTCTTATAAGAATTCTCAAAATCCACCCATCTCGCTTGACGGGTTACATATTTCTCCCATTCACCAGTAAATTCCATAACAGATGTGCGGCATTGACTATTGAATTTATCAATACCATAATTGATGATGGCATTTCTTCCAGAAATTCCTAGATCTTTCTCTGCTCCCATTTCAGCAGGAAGCCCGTGGCAATCCCAGCCAAATCTTCTTTCTACCTTTTTTCCTTTTGAAGTTTGGTATCTCGCATATGTATCTTTAACAAAACCTGTCAAAAGATGACCATAATGTGGCAATCCATTTGCAAATGGAGGACCATCGTAAAATACAAATTCATTATTCTTGCCATTAATTTCCGATGGCCTTGATGAGATAGACTCTTCAAACAAATTATTCTCTTTCCAAAAGGCAAGAATCTTCTCTTCCATTTTTGAAAAATTTGGGTTTGAATCTACTGATTTATATATGTTTTTCTCTGTCATATCTCTATTTTTTAAATAATCTAACGAAAGGCAAATTGCTTGGCCTAAATTTTTGCTTTAATTTATTGAATTTTTTGACTTGTTCAAGGGCTTTGTCAATAAATCTCTCGGTCTCGGTAAAATCACTACCAACCGAATTTTTATAATTCACCACCGATGAATTATATATTGTAAATAAAATTGCTCTTTTTGAGTAATAGTTAAAGTCGAGGCTTTCATCTCCTGCAAAACGCCAAATTGCGTCCACTGTTTTCCATGAGTTTTTTGCGGCTAAAGTTATATTAGATGGTTTTAGATAAAATTCCGATAGTTTTTTATAATAGTTTTTTCTATTACCACAGGCGTAAATACGCTCACGCAGAGCGGTTCTTACTCTTTCAGTTACAGATTTTACATCTGTACCATTAAGCTTATCAAGCATTATCTTATCAAAATACGCTTCTATTGCTTGAACAATATCTGAAAGCCCAGCATAATAATCCATTACATAAGCTGATCCATTACCATAGGTCTCCATAGAAGCCTCTTGCAGAACTTCCTCACTAACACCTTTTAAGCTCGAAACTTCAATAAATTTTTCAAGAAATTGTTTCTGTGATTTTTCCAAAGTAATAATATGTATTTTATTCCATCTATTTATACACTCTGTTTTTGGAGAATGGTATAAAAAAAAGGCTCAAGTTTTCACTTGAGCCTTACGAGTTTTTCTAAGTTAATATTTAACCTGGAAAATGGTATTAAAAATTGAGTTTTACTTTCAAAGATCCTGTGTGAGCGAC
>CAYPDX010000073.1:0-4527 GCA_964409695.1 uncultured Rickettsia sp.
TAAGACAAGAATATGTGAAAATGATGAAAAGTGGTAATTATTCGGTATCGTATGTTGCAAAAATGGCTAAAGTTTCAAGGCAAACCCTCTATAACTGGCAAACAGACTTAGCGTAATTAGAATGGTAAGGTTAGCGTTGTTCATTGAAGTAAAAATAAAATCGCCTATTTTTAATCTATTTAAGATTAAGTCCGGTTGCAAAAATTTAATGTAGGAGATATAACCAACGATTAAAGAAATTAAATATATTAAACCTAGGGATGTCAAAAAAACCATTAGCTAGGAGAAGCACTGTATCTTCTCAATTGTGTTCAGGAGTTACTGATTCTAGCCAGGATTCTTCATTTCAATCTAGTTCTACCAAGCTTTCTGAGAGATCACCTAAATTCCTTGTCAGTACTCCTATGTACATACCAGATGATATGAGTGGTGATTCTGGTGACGAATCAGAGAGTAGTGAATTTAGCGGAAAATTTGATTTTGATATTAATGATCTAGAATCATTTCCTTTTAGAACATTTACTATAGTAAAATCAAAAAAAGTTGCTGCAAAAGTTAAAATAGTTCACCAAATAGGTTCAGCAAGTTTTTCAGACATTAAACAAGTACAAGCTAGTGAGTTAGTTGGAATAGATGCTAAGGGTAGCAAAGTTGCAGATTTTCTGAGAAAATTAAAGAGACAAGCATTTGAAGAAGGAGATGAAGCGTCTGGTTCAGTCGATGATATTTCTGTAAGTCTTGGCCTTAACAAAAAACACTCCATAAGTACTAGAAGCAACGATAGTTTAAAAAAAGAATTTAAAGCGGCGCTTAGTGTAAGCTCACCAATAAAGCATAAAGAGGTTGCTTTTTTCTGGGAAGTAAAATGGTACGATAAAGATGGAAAAGAAGTAGACTATAACACTGCTAAAAGTTTTTATAAGCAATTAAAGAGAAAACATCCGGATTCGGCAAAAGAATTTTTAAGAATAAACGAAAGTGAAGTAGGTCCTCCATATCAAGAACTTCGAGAAGTGTTGAGAGTAAATCTAGAAACTCAAGACTTGCTTAAGTATTATAGAGCTTCGGATGCCGCTGCGCCAATATATTTCACTCTCATTGATGCTGATACAGTAAGTTTTAATGGTATTTTTAGTGCTTACACTAGGATCATTCGCTTTCAGAGTGCTTATCCAACAGTAATGTCTACGGGTTATGAATTTTGGGATAGCACAAATCTTCCATTAGAAGAAGCGAGTAAAATAGACAGAGCTATAAGAGTCGCAACTGCTAAACACATTCCTACTGGCGTATATTATCCTGAACCTAATACTTGTGTTCTGATACCTGAAGGTGATGATATGTTATCTGAGTCATTTATAGATTCTACTATTAAGGAAAAAAACTTAGAATCAGTGGTTTTGCTTAGAGAGGTTGTTGCTAAAAGATCTCCAGCTTCTGTTTTTATTTTTTCTGATGACAATCCGTTAATTACGGCTATTCCTAGTAGAACGACAGTTAATAAGCAGACAAAAAAGCCTTTAGTGTTTTCTACAGATTATAGAAGAGGCGTAGAGCCACCAACAGAAGCAGATATAAAAGAGCTTAAAGAAATATCTCAATCTCATTTTAATGTAAGAGTATTAGCTGTAAGCTTGTATTATTTAAAACATTTTAAAATTCAAGGTAGCGGGAATAACTATAAAGTAATTAGATTTTTAAATTGTCAGATTAATATGGAAGATGATTCAGAGATTGATGAATTATTTAATATGATAATAATACCAGAGATGAAGGCTAAACTAATAGAAATAGCCAAGTCCTATACAAATACTATTGAAATTTTTTTTGGTAAAAATTTTAGAGAGCAACTAGATATAGAATATGAAAATTTTGCCGAATTAGGAATTAGAGCACGAACAATACTTTCAAAATTATATAACGATCATTCTGAATTATTAAATACTACAAGCATACCTATATCTCAATTCATACTGTATCCAGAAAATCTGGTTAAGTTTATAGGCATTTGTGACTTACCTGATATTGCTCATAGAATTCTAGATATTTGCGATGAAAGGACCGGTCCTTTTCAAGATGTAAATATAGAAGAGCTCTATGAGTTTTATGAAGAAATTGAGGGTTTTCCACAAGCAGAAGAATATTTTAAACGTCTCATAACAGACGAAGATAAAATTTTTAAGGAGTTTGGTGGAGATTATACGTTTAAAGAGATAGCAGACGAATTAACTACGAATTTAACTGGATACCATAGCCTCTCTCCATATTCAAGGAATGAGCGTAGAGAAGGTAATGACACACCTTTTAGTAGAACTTATCAAAATTTTGAGAAGAAATTAGATGAAAGTTCTGTAGGAAGTTACGAGGACAGAGAGGAGGAAGAATACTCATACGGAGAAAGTAGTAGTGATTCAAGAACAAGCGAAAATGATAATAGTAGTGACGATACATCTACTGAAAATAGTGATGTTTTAGAAGATGAAGATGTAAATCAAAGTTTAGATGGATCAGATTCCTCAGAGAGTGAACTATCATCTGATATACGCTCTGATGATAGTGAGGATGAACACCTGGATAATCATTCTCCTAGAAAACGTCAAAAATATGACAGTAGTAATTCTGAAGATGATGAAGTAGTTGTATATGACTCGGAATATCATTCTTCTTTACAGGGAAGTAGCGATACAGAAGACCATGATTTTTAAATAACAATATAATTTTAAAAATAAAGAGAGCAAAAAAAATGACGAAATACCATGATATAAATAATATAAAATTTGTAGTTAATACAATAGCTTATGTACCGCCTCCAGAAGTATTAGAGGGTGATTCGTCAGAGGATGAACGAAGTGGAGAATTTTCAGATAGCGATTTTGAGTTTGATCCAACCGATAAAACTGATCTACCATTTAGAACTTATAGAATTAAGAAATCAGAGACAGATGAAGAAAGCGAAGAAGAAGAAATAGAATTCCTACCAAAACTTGGGAAGCTTTCTTCTGAAGAAGAATTTGTAAAGGACTCAGGTGATAAAGCAAGTATAGTAGTAAAGCCTTTTCTAGATAAGTTAAAAGCAGAGGCATTCGGAAGTGATGATATTGCTAGATTAGCTGACATAAAAGTAAGCCTAGGGTTAAATAGGCCAAAATCAATTAGCACAAGAAAAAACCAAGTTTTGATAGATGAACTAGAGTCGAAGGTTGATAGTACTATAGTACATGAAAAATTCGGCTTATTTTGGAATTATTCATGGTATGATAAGAGTAATAAGCCAACTACATATAATAAAGTACATAAATTTTATAAACAGCTTAAGAAAGTATCTCCAGATTTAGCAGATCAGTTTAGAGAAGCAAGCGAAGGAGGTATTGTTCCTTACCAGGCCCTAAGAGAGAAAGTTAAAAATCATGATAATACAAAGGCATTGATTAAGAGTTTTAGAGATGTAAATCCAGGGTTTGATGTTTATTTAAGTATTATAGATAGTGATACTGTAAGCTTTAATAATATTTATAGTGCATATTTAAGAATATACAAACCCCCAAGTCCAACCGTAATGTCTACTGGGTATGAATTTACCTCAGATCAACCTCAATTTATGATAGCTAGTCAAATTGATAGAGCTATTCGAATAGCAACAGCTAAATATATTCCATTAGGAGTATATTATCCTGAACCTAATATGTGCGTATTGGTACCCAAGGAATCTTCTACTCTCCTAGAAAGCTTTGTTAGTGTTGATGATGATTTAAGAAGAAAGGGTAATGCTGAATCAGTAGCTCTGCTACGTCAAGTTAAAAGTAGAGAAGGTGCAACTTTTGTTTTTGTTAATGGTCCTCCTCTTACTACTGCTGTTCCAGAAAGAGCAACTGAGACTTTGTCACATAAAACTAAAATAAAATTTCCAGCCAAATTTGCAGCAGGAGGATTACCCACAGAGGATGCTATTAGGCTTTTAAAACAAGTTAGTCAATCTCATTTTCATGAAGGAAAATGGTTAGATAACTTATATATCAATAGAGCAATTAAGGTTACAGGTAATTTTTATCATGTTAAAGGATTGATTAAGAAATATCTTAAAACGGATGATGAAGAGGACTTGAAAGAATTGAAAAAGCATCTTGCATCTAGTGATATTGTTAATATTAAGCTTGCATGGGAGGCTAGAGAGAAAATAGTAAAAGACTTTGGTTATCAATGTACTCATGAGATTAGAGCTATATTAGAATCTCTTATTTCAGCAGAGGTCGTAAAAAAGGAAGAATTAGTAGGATTAGATTTTGAACAAATTAGTAATTTGCTTAATCAAGTAGGTATTGAGGTTCTTGAAGAATCATTAATATTTCCTGATGTAATGGAGCTATACAAGTGGTACAGAAGTCTTGCTGATATTGAACATGAATTTGCAGATATTATAAAAATGGCTGCACAGTTTGTAGATCAAGGCGAAGGAAACATTAATGAGTTCATTGCGTTGTATACTGCAGAAGGTATTATTGGAGTGCGTCTTAAAATAGAAGATCCTAT
>CAYPDX010000074.1:0-4232 GCA_964409695.1 uncultured Rickettsia sp.
GGTTATATATAAGCAGCCGGGCGCGAATGTAATCGAAGCCGTTGAAAGCATTATCGATCACTTCCCATCGTTAAAATCGATGATTCCAGCAGGAATCAAAATGGAAGTTATTATGGATAGAACAACCACTATAAAAGCGTCTTTACGCAATGTTGAGAAAACTTTGATATTATCCATGCTGCTTGTTACATTAGTTGTTTTTGTATTTCTTGGAAATTTTAGAGCAATGTTAATTCCGAGTATAGCAATGACATTATCATTGCTTGGCACATTTGCTATAATGAAACTACTCGGATTTAGTTTAAATAACCTATCTCTTATGGCTCTTACTATAGCTACTGGCTTTGTGGTTGATGATGCTATTGTAGTACTTGAAAATATATCGCGTTATATGGAAATGGGATTAAAAGCAAAAGATGCAGCTCTAAAAGGAGCAAAAGAAATCAGCTTCACTGTTACTTCAATAAGTATCTCATTGGTCGCTGTTTTTATACCAATATTATGTATGGGTGGAATTGTTGGTAGATTGTTTCGCGAATTTGCAGTAACTTTATCCGTTGCTATATTGATATCCTTGGTGGTTTCACTAACATTAACTCCTATGATGTGTTCAGTATTACTTAAATCATCAGAACAAAAACAAAAAATTAGCTGGCTGAAACAAAAATATGAGATTTTATTAAAAAAAGCACTTTCTCACCATAAATTTATGTTGTTTATTACAGTAAGTACAGTTTGTCTTAGCGTATTCTTATTCATTATTGTACCTAAAGGTTTTTTCCCTCAACAAGATACTGGGAGAATCATGGCAAGTATTGTTACAGATCAAGATACCTCCTTTCAATTATTAAAAACGAAATTCACAAAATTTATTGATATAGTAAAAAAAGATGATGCTGTTAAAAATGTTATAGGATTTATTGGCAGTAGCAGTACAAATTCAGGTTCAATATATATTTCTTTAAAAGATATAGATGAAAGAAAAATATCTGCAGATGCGGTAACTAGTAGGTTAAGAGAGAAATTACGTCATATTGCTGGAGCAACATTATATATGCAAACCGCTCAAGATATAACTATTGGCGGGAAACCTGGAAACGCTCAATTTCTATATACAATTTCAGCTGATTCTATTGCGGAAGTAAATGCATATACTCCGCTAATAATGAAAACAATCTCTGACATGCCTGGTATTATAGATCTGAATAATGATCAGAGAGATCATGGACTCCAAAGTTCTATAAAAATAGATTATGATCAAGCTGCCCGTCTAGGCATCTCCATAAAAGACTTAGATAATTGTTTGTATAGTTCTTTCGGACAAAGTATAGCATCTACAATGTATGGTGATATGAATCAATATTACGTAATATTGGAAGTAGAAGACAAATATTCGCAAACTCCTAATTCTCTTAAATCTACATATGTAAAATCTTCTTCAGGTATTATGGTTCCATTATCCAGTTTTGCAAGTTTTGGAACAAATTCAACTTTATTATCAGTTAACCATCAAGGTCTTGCTCCTGCGGCTACATTGTCGTTTAACCTACTCGGTAATACTTCACTCGGAGATGTAGTGTCCAAAGTGTCAGAAGCAGTTAAGAAGCTGAATTTACCTGTGACACTACGGCAAGAGTTTAGAGGCGCTGCAAAAGCCTTTCAATTATCTCTTAAGAATGAGCCATATCTTATCGCAGCATCTTTGCTTGCAGTATATATAGTGTTAGGCATGCTTTATGAAAGTCTTATTCATCCTATTACAATAATATCAACACTGCCATCAGCTGGTGTGGGTGCTATATTAGCTTTATTGATTACAAAAACGGATCTAACAGTAATAGCAATTATTGGAGTGATTTTACTAATTGGTATTGTTAAAAAAAATGCGATTATGGTAATAGATTTTGTTTTAGAAATTAAAAAACACCAAAATATATCATCAGAAGATGCTATATTTCAAGCAGCTATGCTACGTTTTAGACCTATCATGATGACGACAATGTCAGCGCTTCTGGGAGCATTGCCATTAGCCTTAGGAACTGGATTCGGAGATGAATTGCGAAAACCTCTTGGTATTACAATAGTCGGAGGATTAATAGTTAGTCAAATGCTTACGCTTTTTACAACGCCTATTATATATTTGTTCATGGAAAAATTTAGTAATAAAAAAGAGATATCTCATGAAATTTAGCATTATATTAATGTTGCTTCTAGCTTCATGTAAAGTTGGACCAAATTATAAAAAGCCAGAAATGAACATTCCAGATAGATTTAGCGAGTCTGGTGCAGACTGGGAAGTTGCGAACCCATCTGATATAAAAGATAGAGGTGATTGGTGGAAGATATTTAAAGATCCGGAGCTTGATAAATTAGTAGAAAAACTTAATCAAAATAATCAAAGCATAAAATCCTCTTTAAGTTCTTATAATGAAGCCTTGGCATTAGTGAGCAAAGCTAGAATTTCTTATCTACCATCAATAACTTCATCTGCCTCAATAATTAGAGAAAGGCAATTAACAAACAGTTCTCCTGTAAAAACTTCTACTACATCTAATAATTCTTTGTTATTAAATGCTTCATGGGAACCTGATTTATGGGGTAATGTTGCCAGGTCTGTTGAGTCTTCAAGTGCGTCTGCTGAAAGTGCAAAGGCCTTATTAGCATCAACTGTACTTTCTAGTCAGGCGTCTTTAGCACAATATTATTTTGAGCTAAGAATGATTGATAAGAACCAGGAAATTTTGGATAAGATTGTATCAGCAAATCAAGCAATTTTAGCTTATAATAAAAATCGCTATTTATCAGGAGTGGCAGGAGAGCAAGCTGTAGTCCAATCTGAAAAGACACTACAAGCTGCAAAAATTCTCTTTCAAAACAATCAAATTACGAGAGCGCAATATGGGCATGCTATAGCAGTTCTTATAGGGGAGTTTCCCTCTAACTTCAGGATGGAAAAATATACAAAAATGAGGCTTACTGATATCTCAGTTCCTATTTCATTACCATCAACTATATTAGAACGTAGGCCTGACGTCGCGAGCGCAGAGCGACAAGTAGCAATTGCAAGCGCACAAATTGGCGTTACCCGCAGCGCATTTTTCCCTAACTTGACAATTTCAGCTCTTGGAACACTAGAAGGTAAGGGGAAAAACTTAGTTTCATTACCAGTTTTTTTATGGTCTGTAGGGCCGGAACTCGCACTTAATATAAGTAATTTAGCCGCTTATCGTTCTGCAAATTTAGCAGCAAAGGAAAACTATAATCGTTCCGCTGCTAATTATAGAAATACTGTACTCGCTGCTTTTCAAGATGTTGAAGATAATTTAGTTGCTTTTAGGATTCTAAATGATCAGGTAAAAATTCAAAAACTAGCTGAATCTAGTACGAAAAGAAATCTTGAGATTACAAGAAATCAGTTTAAAGCTGGTATAATAGATAGGTCACAATTAGCTAATGCTGAGATTGCTTATTATAATGCAGAAAAAATATTAAATGAAGCTTACGGGTTAAGAGCTACAACTTCTGTAGCCTTGATTAAAGCTCTAGGTGGAGGGTTTTTATAGACTAAATCTGAGTAGCTAGTTTTTCTGCTTCATCATTTGTTCGTAGAGCGTCGATAATATCATCTAAATCTCCCTCATTTACGATTGCTTCTATTTTATATAAAGTAAGGTTAATTCTATGATCACTTACGCGCCCCTGAGGGAAATTATAAGTTCTAATTCTTTCAGACCTATCACCAGAACCTACTTGTGTTTTTCTAGCAGTCGCCATTTCTAAATCTTTTTTCTGTCTTTCGCTTTCGTAAATTCTTGAGCGAAGAATTTTGAGCGCTTTTGCTTTATTTTTATGTTGTGATTTTTCATCTTGTTGAGTTACAACAGTTCCAGTAGGAATATGAGTTACTCTAACAGCAGAATCTGTTGTATTAACGTGCTGCCCGCCTGCACCTGAAGCTCTGTAAGTATCAATTCTAATATCTTTATCTTCTAGTTGAATATCAACTTCTTCAGCTTCTGGAAGAACAGCAACGGTTGCTGCTGATGTGTGAATTCTTCCACTTGACTCAGTTTCTGGCACTCTTTGGACTCTATGTACACCTGATTCAAATTTAAGATGGGAAAATACGCCATTTCCAATAATTAACGCTGTTGCTTCTTTATATCCACCAATACCTGTATCTGAAATTGATAATATTTCAAATTTCCATTTTTTCTTTTCAGCGTAACGCT
>CAYPDX010000075.1:0-4170 GCA_964409695.1 uncultured Rickettsia sp.
GCCGTAGCTCAGATATGTTCAGTCAATTGGTTTAATTAATTATGGGATTTGGTATAATTTCTCTCATTTTTCTTTTTGTTTCTTCGTTCGATGAGAGATAAAAGCTTGAAAATGAGTTCGTGAATTTATCAAAAGTTTCTGAATTTGTATCAAAATCATGTTCGATTAATTTGTTGATAGATTTTTTGCCCATGATAGTGTGCTGTTTTTTTATTATTATAAATGCTGATGGTCACACCGTATTTTTTCAAATAATACGTACGTGAGGTTGCATGAAAAGATATATTTAATGTTAAAAATATCGCAAGCTTTTGAGCTTATAGCCGAGCTGTGGTGTTTTTTAGCATACAATCAAGAAGAATTAGCGTTCTCAGAATTATATAGTTTGATTATACTGTATGAGTTGGTAATATTTTCAAGCATAAGCTACACAAATCTAAATAGTCTATGAGCTAGTATGAAAAAATTTATAATTAATTGTGATTTTGGTGGGCAGATAGCACCATTTGCTGTCTATATAGGTACTCCAGAGGGCGGTCATCATCCTTTGCATTTTCAAGCAGATTGGCTTTCGAAGCAAAGAGGGGGTACTATACCGCCTGATGTTATGGATGCTGTATCAAAACTCAAAGATTTAGCTGATAAAAACAAGGTATCTCTTGAAGAACTTTGCGTATACGCACTCGGCGCA
Organism: uncultured Rickettsia sp.; assembly: GCA_964409695.1. Lineage (GTDB taxonomy): Bacteria > Pseudomonadota > Alphaproteobacteria > Rickettsiales > Rickettsiaceae > JABDAD01. Next base: position 692 of record CAYPDX010000075.1, read on the forward strand.
GCTCAGCAGGAAAAAGATGCTAATGGAGGAGAGCAGCCAGATGAAGAGGTTGAAGCAACAACAGAAGCACCAACTGAATCAGTAATAAAAGATGAGGGTGATCTTTTGGATTTTGATGATCTTGTATTAGAGGATGATGATTCCGATTCCGATGATATAGATTTAAGTGAAGATTATGAAGAAGATGATGATGACGATATAACTTTAAGTGAAGATAGTGAGCTTGAGGAAGCGCCTACAGATGGTGCAGAAGGAGCCGCGGTGCAAGAAGAAGTTGTTAACGCTGAAGCTCCAGTAGAGCAATTTTCTGACATTGTGCCTGAAGATAAAGCTAATTCAAAGGTTTTAGCAGAAGATATAGGAACTGAGAAGTTAGAAGATAAGAAAAAACCTAGCGAGTCATAGAAACAAGCTTGCTAGATTTTTAAAAAATGCTATTTTAGTTTTGCTAGCGATGGGCGTATCATCTGTGAATCCGGTCAGGTCCGAAAGGAAGCAGCCGCAATAGACTCTATACGGGTCACCGCTAGCACTTCCTTTTAAGGCAATTTGTCCCTAAAAAAACCATGTTTGATACTTTGCTTCATGAAGACATTGAAAAATACCAAAACTTAATCAATAATAGACCTCGTAAAATACTAGATTTTAACACTCCAATCGACGTGTTTCTTTCTCATCAAACTGTTGCTCTTCGAATTTGAACTGAGTTAACACCAATTCTATGGTGCTGTTATTCAATAAGATATTATTATCCTGCAAAGTCTATAGAGTCTAAGGTTTGGCCAGCAATGCTTCTAGCCATTGCGTCAATATCACCATAATCCGTATCATCATAATCAGAGCTATCATTATCTGTATCAGTGGAATAATATGTACCAGCAGCTGCAGCAGCCTCTGTCTCTACTACAGGTATAGAGTCTTCTTCTAAGTATTTACCGAAAACACCGGCGTGATCAAAAAAGTTATATAAACTTTGATTTCTTCCAGGATCCCCTGCTTTACTCCAAGATTTGTTTCCTGCATGTATATCATGGGTGCCTGTAGTAATACCAAGAGGAACGCATTTTATAACAAATTTATTATCACTATTTGTGTCAGATTTCCCATCCTCTCCATCTCCATATTGGAAATCTGAACCTAATGCTTTTATTAATTTTCTTAATTCCCCAGTAGTTACTTGTTGCTTGCTCTCAATCTTTGCTAAGGTTTTAAGTATCTTGTGGTCTAAATAGTCAGGTAGCTTTACATCTTTAATTTTAGGGTTTTTATCCTTAAGTTCTTCTTCATGTTCAGTAGCGTCATCTTTCCTGCATCCTGCCATTCCTGCAGAAAACGTACCAGCCTTATAGCTACTAAAATCTCTTAGAAATCCTTGATATGATGGCTCATCATTTCTTTCTAAAAATGCGATAATAACGTCTATAGGAATAGATTTATTTATAGCTCTTTTTATAGCTGAAATGTCAGAGGTAGAACGAACAAGCCCACAAAAATCTTTTAAATCGGCATCTTGTTTTTCATATTTTCCTAAAGATTCTATTACATCTTTACAGAATTGAGTGCTCTTAGAATATTCTTCAGCAAATTTTCTAAGATTGCTCGCATCAAATAAGTTGTCAAATGTCTCTTTTTCTCCACCAGGGCCTGTCATAGCTCCCATATCAGGATCATCATCAGAAGACGAACTTACTTCCTTGTAAAATATTGAGGTATGAAAGCCTTTTTCTACTAAAGCTCTATCCATTGCTTTAATTGCAGATTGCATCGTCTTTACCGATGCATCATCACCATCATCTCCAAATTCTACCTTATTTATTGTATCTAACATTTCATCAACTTTCTCGGAATAAAGATTGGCATCTTTTTTTGAGATTTTTTTAGCAAAAATATGCAAATCATGGATTAGTTGCATCTGAGATGATACAGAAGTTACGTCATCCGCATAAGCTTTTTTATCTGGATATGCTGCAATATGATCTTCTAGCATCTTTTTTATAGTGGGATTTTTTGCCACAAGATGCAGAGGGGGGTGAAAAGAGGGGAAGATATCGATACGCGGGTCTTCTAAAAATAGGCTGACTATTTCAATTTGTTCATAGTCCACTGCAGAACAAAGAGGAGTTTTAAAATTAACTGAATCCTGTATATTAATTTCTACTATTTTTGGATGATTTAACAAGAGCCTTACTATATTAGTATGGCCTCTCGAAGCAGCTATATATAAAGAGCAGAATCCTTGGGCCGAAAGCGTATCTTCTGTTTCAGGATAATCTAGCAGAACTTTTACTAGATCCTCATTACCAAGGTCACAAGCTATTTGCACAGGAGTAAATCCATCTTTCGATCTAGCGTTTACGTCAAATTTCTTGCTCTGAAGCAAGAGTCTAAGGGTTTCTAAGCTTTGTTTCTCGCAGGCAAAATGTAAAGGATGATCCTTTGTTTTGCTGGGAAAAACTACTTTATCACTTCTTAACAATTCCTCTAAAGCGCCATATGATTCATTTGCGCATGCTAAGCTTATAGGATGGAGTAGTTTAGGTGCAGAAATATTTATGTCAACATCTCGCATTTTTGCTAGTAAGAGTTTTACTATTGCTGGATTGTTGTGCTGAGTTGCTAGATGTAAAGCATTATATCCTTCTGTGGTTTTTGCTTTCCAAGTTTCCTCGTTAGCCTTTTTATGCTCTAACAGCGTCATAGCTACATTTTCGTGTTTTAGTTGTAGAGCCATAAGAAACGGCGTGATGCCCTTTGGGCCTTTAAAATTGAGATCAATATCTGGGTGAGCTAGTAACATGGATATTAACCGAGCATCTCCGCTTTGACATGCTAATAATAGAGGGCTCACATTTTGTGCAGTAGAAGGTTTGTTCACGTCCAATTTGCTATGTACAAGAACTTCCTCTAAAGCTTGATAATGATGTTCTTTATATATACCGTTGGATATGTTTTGTACGATAAGATATAAAGTCGTCATTCCATTATATGTTTCATTAACGTTACTCTTCTTATCCGAGAGAAATTCTTTTAATTCACTCACGAAACCTGCCGCATCGCCTTTGCCACATGCGCTGCTCGGGCCTAATATTTTGTTCAATTTCATAAAAATACTATATTTAATTGAAGTATAACTTAACATTTATTTATTATAATGTCAAGCTTATAATAAAGTATTAATATATTACATAGGAGGTCTTTCAAGTGTGAATGGCATCAAAGAATATGAATATTTGATTAATTAGGGGGTAGATATTGACAGAGGTCAGATGAGATAGTTACATTCCGATTGTACAAAGAAAGGAATAACTGTCATGAGCACAAGGCAAAAAACTCATCTGAGCTTGGAGGAAAGATGTTGTATTTTTTGGATTAAAAGCAAGTGAATTTTCATTAAGGAAGATATCAATAAAATTAGCAGTAAATGTAAGAGTATGTTGACAAAGTGATATAATCATCACGTTGCTATTCTTTGTAACATC
>CAYPDX010000076.1:0-4042 GCA_964409695.1 uncultured Rickettsia sp.
ATGTTACAAAGAATAGCAACGTGATGATTATATCACTTTGTCAACATACTCTTATTCTTTTTCCCAGTTTCTATAATTGACCGCGGGTGAGAAGAAATTGCCTTGCATATAATCAACATTCAATTCTATTAATTGCTTCGCTATTTCTCCATTTTCTACAAATTCTGCTACTGTTTTGCACCCAAGATCTTCTGCGGTTTTAATAAGTGTTTCAACCAGAATGCGGCTCTTACTATCTGTCACTATATTCCTTACGTAACTTCCATCAATTTTGATTATATCTATAGGGAATCTTTTTACTTGATTGAATGAAGTATGACCTGCTCCGAAGTCATCAAGAGCAATTCTGCACCCCATAGCTTTAAAAGTTTCACAAAAATACTTAGTTGGAAGAAATCCGTCATTCATTGCTGTTTCTGTAATTTCAATTATTAATCTTGAGCCTATCTCTGAATTATATACAAGTTTTTCAATTTCCTTAACTAGGGTCCTATTTTGAACACCAATATTAGAAATATTTATTGAAAGAGAAATATTCGGGGCGGCAAGGAGCTCTTGTACCCCCATCTCAAAAACATATTTGTCTACGTTTGTAATATAGCCATAGCGTTCGGCTAGCATTATGTATCTACCAGCTGAAATTAGTTTATAATCTTCGTCACTTAATCTGAGTAAGCATTCGTGATATGCTATCTTCCCGGTCGAGCTGTTAATAATGGGTTGAAAGGCAAAACAAGCAGTTTTCTCTACCATTGATTTTCTTAAATCATGTAAATCGTGATAGTTGTTTTTAAGATATTCTTTGACCTTATTGCAATGTTGTATCCAGGAAAAAATTCTATGTTCTTCTGTATAATGTACTAAATCTAGTAATAGTCTTAGTACATAAGAAATATCAGAAATATTGCAGATATTTGTTGCTACGACCCGTGTATCTGGGAAAAATTCATTATCAACGTTATTAACTAAAGAAATGTGAATTTCCATAGAAACTCTTTCTATAATGTCTGGGTCTTTTTCAGATACAAGGCAGTAATAAAAATTGTGATACTCAAAGATTTTATAATGTAAAAAATTACTTTTGCAAAAATTTTCTATTGTGCTTTGAATCAATGATTGAGTTTGAATAACTTCATTATCATCACATATTGCGCATATTTGATCAAAATTTTTAATAGTAATCTGTATTATTGAATTAATGCCACTATTGCCATTATGGAATTCATTTAGTATGTTTGAGAACTGTTTGAAGTTTCGCATTACTATAGAAAATTTATTGATTTTAAGCATTCTATTTTAACTGCAATAGCTTGCAAGAAAAAAACCTAATTCGAAAGTGTTATTTTAACACAAAGATTTACTATGGTTCAAAATAATCATTCGTCATGAAAAAAGAGAATATTCATGATAAATTAAAATTCTTCAATTCGGAGTAATGTATCACATGAAAAAATTAAGTTTACATTTAAAGGAAAATATTTTTTTTCTTCTCTCGTTATTTCTTGTCTTAACATTTGAGCTTGTAGTGGAAAATATTGGTTTAAATGGTGCATATTTGCCAAATTTAGTAATGTGTGTTGTATTTTCTTTTGCTTATCTTCTACCTATTCCTCTGTGGGTTATTGTGATATCTGTTACAATAGGTGAATCATTTTTTTCAACAACCCCTGCTTTAATGTCATTTCTAATAATATGTAGCTATTTTATACTTACTAAACTTGTATCTATTGGAGGAATAAGGCAGAGAAATTTTCATATAGTGATTTTTGTTTTGTCTTGTATCGTAGTTTACTCCATAAAAATACTATGGCTCTTTTTGAATGATTTAAGACCAGAAGTTGCATCAATTCTTATAAAAATGCTGATGACAATAATAATATTTCCTTTATTCTATCTTGTTATTGGCAAATTACAAAAACTACTATAGTGCTAGATAATGAGGTTTTAAGACATCAACTAGTATCAAGAAGATCTTTCATACTTGCTGGAAGCAAAATCACTTTGCTTTCTGCATTGCTTGCTAGAATGTTTTATCTGCAGCTCATCAAAGGTAACGAATATAAAATCCTTTCTGACAAAAACCGTATTAGTTTGGTTATGCTTCCTCCAGCTCGAGGAATTATTTATGATAGAAATGAAGTAATTCTAGCTGGAAATAGGCCAAGTTTTTCTGCAAAATTAGACAGGAGACAAACAAAATCCTATAAAAAATCAATTGAAACTTTATTGGATATCTTATCTCTCTCTGAAAACGAGCAAAAAGATATATATAGTAAATTAAGAAAACGTAGTTATAGAGCGCCAATAAGTTTACTTGAAGATATTTCATGGGAGAGAGTTTCTGCTATAGAAGAAAGGATTTTTGATCTACCGGCAATTTATATAGAGGAATCAACAGTACGAGTATATCCTTTAGCAGAAGAATGTTGTCATGTAATTGGTTATGTTGGAAAAGTAAGCGAGCAAGAATTACAAGAATCAGGCCAATGTGAGAATGATTTCCAAGTAGGCAAATCAGGAATGGAGAAGCAATATGAAACTTTTCTTCAAGGTAAATTTGGATATAGAAAGCTAGAAGTTGATGCTTACGGGTTATATGTTAATCAGATCGCAAAAGTAGAAGCTATTGAAGGTAGCAAGGTAAAACTAAATATTGATAGTGAATTACAAACCTATCTTCACTCCATTATGGAACCTCAAGGGAGTTCAGTCATTGTTATGGATGTTAATAATGGTGAGGTTATAGCATCTGCTTCTATGCCTAGTTTTAACCCCAATGATTTTGTTTCCGGAATATCTCAAGATAATTGGAAAAAATTAACAACAGATCCGTTTAAACCCCTAATCAATAAAGTCATACAGACTCAATACCCTCCAGGTTCACCATTTAAAATAATGACAATTATAGCAGCGCTTGAAGCGGGGATTTCTCCATCTCTAACATTTCATTGTAGTGGGGCTGTTATGCTTGGAGATAAAGCTTTCCATTGTTGGTATCTTGCGGGTCACGGTACTCTTGATATGGTGAATGCTATAAAACATTCATGTAATTGCTATATGTATAATATTGGAAAAATGATTGGAGCAGAATCTATATTGAATGTTGCGCGTAAGTTTGGTTATGGAGAGCAAACAGGGGTTGATATGCCCGGTGAATTAAAAGGATTTGTACCAAGTAGTGCTTGGAAAATACGAAAGTTCAAATTTGGTTGGTCAGTTGGAGATGCATTTAACATATCAATTGGCCAAGGAGCTCTCCTTTCAACTCCGTTGCAGCAAGTTAGAATGGTAGCAGCGATAGCAAATGGTGGAAAGCTTGTGACCCCAAGGATAACTCGAGATCAGAAAGTTAATATTATTGATGTTGATGTAAAGAAAGAACATCTCGATCTTGTAAGGGAAGGAATGTATAAGGTGGTGAATGAAGAAAGAGGGACGGCATATAGAAGCCGCCCAACTAATGTTGTTATGGCTGGAAAAACAGGAACTTCTCAAGTGCAAGCAAAGAAGCATGCTCATGATGATCTAAGCAAATCTTCTGTAAGATGGGAAAGAAGGAATCATGCATTATTCGCAGGTTACGCTCCATTTGATTCTCCAAAATATGCGATAGGAGTAATAGTCGATCATGGAGGCGGAGGGGCTAGTGCCGCGGCTCCTATAGCTTATAAACTATGCCAAAATATTTTTTCTAAGTAGGGAAAAACCTCTTAATTTCAGTTAACTGGTGGCTAGTTCAAATATCTAGCGCAACACTGTATAGTTGTTTTTACAAGAACCAACTAAAGAACAGTGTTGCAAATGATAAAGTACAAGAGAATTGCTCTTGAAGAAAGAGAAAAGATATATGAATTATTACAACTAGGCCAAAATCAAGCATCTATAGCAAAATCTATTAAAAGAAATAAGTCTACAGTAAGTCGAGAGATTCAAAGATGTACATCTGATTCGCTTGGTTATTTACCAGATAGAGCCCACATGAGCGCGTTATACCATTTCCCATTACTAACTGAGCGATAATGATTGAAAAGAAGTTGAAAAA
>CAYPDX010000077.1:0-4031 GCA_964409695.1 uncultured Rickettsia sp.
CTTCAGTTATTAAGCTAAAAGATATAAATGAAAAACTTCAAAAATTGGAAGCTGAATCCGCTGATTTAACAAGCCATTGGAAAGCTGATAAATCAGTGGCTTCTCAAATAAGTAATATTAAACTAGAACTTGAGTCAGTAAAGGCTGAGTTTGAAAGAGCTGAACGTGCTGGGCAATTTGATGTTGCAGGTCAATTAAAATACGGAAAAATTCCGGAATTGACAGAGAAGCTCCAATCTATTGAAAATAATAAAAAAATTAGCATGGTTAAGGAAGCTGTTACAGATGAGGATATTGCAATTATTGTTTCAAAAGTAACTGGAATTCCTGTTGATAAAATGCTTTCTAGTGAAAGAGATAAATTATTAAAAATGGAAGAAGTAATCCAGAAGAATGTAATAGGTCAAGAAGATGCGATTAAAGCTGTGAGTAATGCTGTAAGGCGTTCACGAGCAGGGATTCAGGATGTTAACAGACCTCTTGGATCATTCCTATTTTTAGGTCCAACAGGGGTTGGAAAAACAGAGCTTGCTAAATCGCTCGCTGAATTTTTATTTGATGATAGACATGCTTTACTGAGAATTGATATGTCTGAATATATGGAAAAACATTCTGTAGCAAGGCTTATAGGTGCTCCTCCAGGGTATGTCGGGTATGAGCAGGGTGGAGCGCTTACAGAAGCCGTTAGAAGGCGTCCATACCAAGTGATCCTTTTTGATGAAGTTGAGAAGGCTCACCCAGATATATTTAATATATTGCTTCAGGTGCTTGATGAAGGAAGGCTTACAGATAGCCAAGGCAAAACTGTAGATTTTAAAAATACTATAATTATTTTAACATCCAATTTAGGCTCGGATATACTATCAGCTCAAGCTGATGGAGAAGATACTGATCTTGTTAGGACTCAAGTTTTAGATATTGTGAAAATGTCATTTAGGCCAGAATTTTTGAATAGATTAGACGAAATTATCTTATTCCATAGGCTTTCTAAAGATGATATTTCATCAATTGTAAAAGTCCAATTAGCTTCTATGGCTAATATATTATCGCATCAGGATATTAAACTTGAGTTTGATGATAAAGCTTCAAAATGGCTCAGCGATCATGGATATGATCCTCTATACGGAGCAAGGCCTCTTAAAAGGCTTATCCAAAGAGAAATACAAGACAAGCTTGCTATGCAAATTCTTTCAGGCTCTGTTAAGCCTCATAGTACAGTGCATATTAGTGCTGGGAGTTCGGGGATAGAAGTTGGGTAGTGTGATGGAATTACAATCTTTAGTGTTATTTTGTATTAACTAATGATAGTTTCTTTTGATATATTAACTTAAAAACCATTTAATCAGATTGTGTTATTTTAATAATAATGTATTGAGGTTATATTTCTATGCCAAAAGATAAAAAAAGACCAGATTTTTCACCAGTTAGGGTTAATGAACACAAAGAAGCGGATCAATTGTTAAAGGATGCAACAACGAAAGGAATTCTTGACTCTCCAAGATCATCATCTAGAGGTTCTGTATCTTCTGAATCTGTTCGTACTGCTTCGCGTACAGGGTCACCAGATTCTTCTAGATCTTCTAGCTCATTGGATGATCATACTATGAAAGAAGTTGACCAATTGCTAAAAGAGGCTTCAACTGCTCATCAACAAAAGAGTCGTTCTTTAGATAGGGTAAAAAAACCTGCGCCTCTAAATATAGAGCCTAGAGGAAGATAGAGCAAAGAATTCGTAATCACGAGGAGGCCAAGGGCCTCCGTGGTGATTTTAACCAACAAACACAAAAACGCCGTCACAACGTAGACGCTAGATACAGCTTTCTTGTTTTAGATCTTAAACACCGACTCATCGTTAGGAAAGACTCGCTTGTTTTTTGTAACTTTTCGCAATTGACTATTTACTGATTCAACTGCATTCGTCGTATAAATTACCTTTCCTATGGGTTCAGGATATTGCAGAAAAATCATCAAATTATCCCAGTTAGAGTACCAAGATTTAGCAATTTGTGGATATTGCTTGCTCCTTTGAAAATTCTTTACTCAGAGTATCTCACGAAACAATCTATAAATTTATCTATGCTCCAGAGGGCCAAAAGCTCAAACTTTATTTGCTACTAACTCGGAAGAAAACTAAACGAACAAAATGGTATTCAAGAAAGCCAAAAAAGAGCCATATACCAGATACTTCTAGTACAAAACACCGTATTTTTGATAACAAAGATTGCTCTGTAAAAATTTACTCATTTTGACATAGAAATCACAGTTAGAAATAGGTTTTTACACGATCTTTTTATATTCGTGATATACCTTATGCACCGCATATATCCAAACTAAGCACACAACTATAAAAACTGTCATTAATAGCGGTGCTATTGAAAGATAGGTTGCAGATGGTACTATCGTAAAGAGGACAGCTTGTATAAGTCCGCTTGATGATTTACCAACTTTTGAGCTAATAACGTCTACAGCAGCTTTACCTTTTGTTTTTAATTCATCATCAAGTGGTATATATAGCATTTCTCGTGAAGTATCCCAGATTGAGTATTTTGTACCTTTAGAGAGTACGTTTTGTACTGCGCCAAGTGAAACTGCCATAGCAAGCGGTGACATCAAAAGCGCTGCATCAAAGAAATTTATTATTTCATGATCGAAAACAACAAGCATAAAAAACATTGATCCAGTAATCATAATAATAACTGGTGAGATAACTGCCGCTACAAACCAACTATGATTTCTCATTAAAATATTGCCTATTAATGTCATAACCAATATTGAGATTCCGGTCCATAGGACAATTAGTCCATTAAACTCAGCATATGAATTTACAGTAGGGTATAATTCTTTTACCCTGTCTTTCCATACTGCCTCTACTAAATTCATTGTAAGACCAAATGCGGCTGAACATATTAGCATAAGCCAAAGATATTTGGATCTTACTATATATTTGAAACTATCAATTAGCCCCATTTTTCCTGATGTTGATCTTTCTTTCTTAATTTTCTTATAAAAGGTTGGATCTGTTAGAATATTTTTGTGCACATAACGTACTAGAATTGCAGATAATACTGCAAAAATAACAATTAGAACTGTGCTAGCTTGTACAAGTAAAACTTTATCTTCTGCTTCTGAGAAGTATTTTTTTAATATGGAGTTAGGTGAAGCTATGTTCATCATAATTAGACCAACAACTACAACTGCAGAATTTCCAAATAATGCAAAATGTGTGTAGAATCTTTTAGCTTCAGTGGTTGTGGTGATTTCGTTTGCAAACTGCCAAAATAGAAGAATATAGAAAATATTTGGCCAAAGTTCAGCTAGCACATAATAAACTATGTAACTCCAGTAAGCACCAAGTGCTATATACCATTTAAGGTGGGGGTGGGAGAGCATTAAAATTTTTGCAGCATTCTCATCCATATGAAAATAATCAATATTTGGATAAATGAATATTGCAAAAAATACAAAAAACCCAACGAAGAAAATCATCAAATAGTAGAATATCTTATCAAATGATAGATGATTAATCATTTTAGCGTATAGAATCACAAATATAGTTGCAGCAGGAGTTACGCAATAGACTTTTGCAAAGCTTGTGACTTCAGCGCTAATTTCAGGGATTACTATACTATCTTTTAAAATTCTAAGAATATTTTGATTAAATAGGACGCAAAACATAAGAGCTGCCATAGGAAAAAATTTCCTATATTCCCCCTTTTTAATTGGCCAAAAAACATCGCCAATTTTTGCTAGATAATTTGAAAAACTACTTTGTGACTCAATCATTGCAACCTATAAGACAAAAAAAAAACTACGGACAGTTTTTATAAAGTCATTGCCTTAAAACGATTTGTTATAGGGCTGCCGAAATAAATTGCATGAACATACATAATCTTTTGAAAATAGTCAAGACTCAATTGAGATGAAAATAGGTTTTGTCGCATCTGTTGAAACCCATAAGCAAAGGTGGTAAATTACTAGCGCAGGAATTTACAAAAATTTGCTATGCCACTCCTTATTTCCTCTAAGCTACT
>CAYPDX010000078.1:0-3903 GCA_964409695.1 uncultured Rickettsia sp.
TGCTCTCAGAGCATCGTCCTTTTCTAAGATGAAAATTTTTGGTGGTAATTTATCTGTCATAAAATCCCTGTTTTTTTGTCATAAACTACCTAACAACTTGCCGTTGATGGGCCGCGCATAAACCCAAAGGTAGTACTTTAGTAATAATTATACTTATAGTTTAATTAACTATATTCTATAATAAACTATTTTATAATGTCACTAAGTTAAATAATAGTAAATTTCTTGCTAGCAATATAAAAAATTATATTTTTTGATGTATTTTTGTTTGTTAAAGATAATGCTTGAAATTTGGCGCAGAGATTGCTATAAAAGGTGGGCTTAATTTTTAGTGTTATTGGAGTTTGAATTTATATGTCTTTATACGAAACTGTATTTATTGTTAGACAGGATGTATCCTTAGCTGATGTAGATAAGCTAACTGAGGAATTTGCGTCTATTGTGTCAAAAAACGGCGGAAAAATTGTTAAGACTGAATATTGGGGTCTTAGAAATCTTGCTTACGATATAAATAATAATAAAAAAGGTCACTATACCTTGTTTGGTATAGATGGTCATTCAGATTCTATTAAAGAATTTGAAAGAAAAATGAAATATAGCGAGGATGTGATTCGCTTTTTAACGGTTAAAGTTGAAAATATTAGTAGTGAGCCTTCTCCAATCCTAAGGGGAAGATCAGACAGCTTTGAAGAAACTGTAGATGTTACAATCAACTAACAAATTTATAAACGAATATGCGAGATAATATGTCTGAAGACAATAACGATAATGATTCTAAAGTTTTAAAACGTATGGCTGATAGGAATACTCGTAGAGTTTTCTTTAAAAGAAGAAATGGTTGCCCACTTTCTACTCCAGAAGCTCCTGAGGTTAATTATAAAAACCCTGATTTACTAAGTAAATTTGTATCAGAAGGTGGTAGAATCTTGCCAAACAGAATAACAAATGTTTGCGCAAAGAAGCAACGTCAGCTTAAAAATGCAATAAAAGTTGCAAGAATGCTTGCGTTATTGCCATTTATTTCAAACACAAACACAAATAGATAATAGAAATGAAAGTTGTAATTTTAAAGCCTTTCAAAAAGCTTGGAAAAATTGGTGATGTTATTGAAGTTAAGGATGGTTACGGTCGTAACTTTCTCTTGCCCAAAAACATAGCTTCAAGAGCTACAGCAGTTAATCTCCAGCATTTTGAAACAATTAAAGCATCTCTTGAACAAGAGAATGCAAAACATTTAAAAGATGCGCATGAAGCTGCTAAATTATTAGACGGAAAAGATTTTGCTTTTATTAGACAATGTTCTGATGATGGAAGATTATTTGGTTCAGTTTCAACTAAAGAAGTTGCAAAGGCTATTTCAGTAATTTCACCTTTAGTTCATCACACAAATGTAGTGCTAGAGACTCCGCTCAAAACAATAGGTGTGTTTGAGGTTTCTTTACATTTACATGCTGATGTAAACACAAAGGTTATTATAAATATAGCCCGTTCTGAATCTGAGTCTTTAGATGCGATTAAAGCTTATAGACTAAAAACTGCTCCTGCCGAAGTAGTTGCAGAAGAGCCAGCCGCCTAAGATAAGCCTCTAGAGATCTGTTTCATCGTCAGAAAAACACGTCATCCTGCACTTTGTGCTGGATGGCGGTTTATAATTGAAAATGCTCTAAGCAGTGCAACTTCATAATAGTACACAAATATGCTAGTAAAATTCATCGATGCTCATCGTCAGTTTTTTCTAAAAATACTTAATCTATTGCCAGAATCCTTTCAAAATAAAATAAAAATTTTTTACAGAAAATATATTCTTCACTCAATATATAAGAAAGTTGGAAATCAGGAAAAATCTAGTGTCTCTTTTGAAAATGGTAAATATATAATCTCAAAATTATCAAGCTCGCAATTACTAAATGGTGTAAATTTAATAGGTTTTCCAACTGGTGAATTCGGATTAGGGCAACATATAAGAAATGTCGCAGATGCTCTTAAAGCTGCAAAAATTCCTTATTCTTTCTATGATTGTTCTTATTTATTTATGGGTAATTATGATGATGACTCTCAATCATCAAAAATATCAAAGGAGCTACCTTATAAAACAAATATTTTTGTATGTAATGGCGATGCAATTGCTAAATTATACTTAGAAGCTGGAAAGAAAATTTTTCCTGGTAAATATAATATTCACTATGGAGCGTGGGAACTTAGAGACTATCCTGTAGAATGGATGTCTACCCTTGCTATTTTTGATGAATATTGGGCAATGTCTAGCTTTCTTCAAAAATCAGTATCAGATGTTGCTATGATTCCAGTTATTCATATGCCATATCCAATTGATTTTAAAATTCCAAAAGGATATTCTCGTTCTGACTTCAATCTTCCTGAAGATAAATTCCTATATATCTTTACTTTTGATATGTCGTCCATCATGGCTCGAAAAAATCCAAAAGCTGTGATAGAAGCTTTTTATAAAGCTTTTCCAAAGAAGAAGGAAGTAGGCCTAGTAATAAAAGTTGTTAGGAACAAAAATTATCCTGCGCTAAAGGAAGAATTAGATGAGATGATGAAAAAACTATCAGATGATAAAAGGATTTACCTTATTGATGAAGTTTTGCCTAGAGATAAATTGCTAGGATTAATCAATCTATGTGACGTATATGTATCTCTTCATAGGGCAGAAGGATTAGGCATTGGTATGGCTGAGGCTATGAAAATGAGTAAAGCTGTTATAGCAACAAATTATTCTGGAAATACTGATTTTACTTTAAGCGATAATTCTTGTTTAGTTGACTATAAATTAGTGATGTTAAAACCACTTGAATATATATATGAAACTGGTAAATATTGGGCGGAGCCCTCTGTGGATCAAGCTTCTGACTATATGAAAAAATTATATGAAGATAAGGCATATTACAATAAAATCTCTAAGGCAGGAAAAAAATATATAGATGAGTATTATTCCATTGATACAATTCAAAAAAAATATGTATCTAGATTGAAGTTGCTTGCCTTAGTATAATAAATTATACCACAAAAATCCTTCTTTCTTTCTTGCATAAATTTTGGTTTTTGAGTAGTTTATATTCACAAGAAATTTAGAAGAAAGATAGTGAATCAAAATCCCCATGAAGGCCTATTACCTGTAACCATTGCAGATGAGATGAAACGTTCCTACTTAGATTATGCTATGAGCGTAATTGTAAGTAGAGCAATTCCAGATGTTAGAGATGGTCTTAAGCCAGTGCATCGCAGAATTTTATATGCAATGTTTGAATCAGGTTACCATTATAATAAGCAATATAGAAAGTCAGCTAGGGTAGTTGGTGATGTAATCGGTAAATATCACCCTCATGGTGATGGTGCTGTTTATGATTCATTAGTTAGAATGGCTCAGGACTTCTCTCTAAGACTACCTCTTATTGATGGTCAGGGTAACTTCGGTTCTATGGATGGCGATTCTCCTGCGGCTATGAGATATACTGAGTCTCGTCTTGAAAAAGTTACGCATACACTTCTTGAAGATCTAGATAAAGAAACAGTAGATTTTTTACCAAACTATGACGGTTCTGAAACTGAGCCAAAAGTTTTACCGGCAATGTTCCCGAATTTGCTTGTTAATGGTTCTGGTGGTATTGCTGTAGGTATGGCTACAAATATTCCTCCTCACAATTTAGGCGAAGTTATTGATGCTTCTTGCCATTTATTAGATAATCCAGATGCTACTATTGAAGAATTGATGGAATTTATAAAAGGTCCAGATTTTCCAACTGGAGCTTCTATTTTAGGGCAAGCTGGGATTAGATCAGCTTATGAAACGGGCAGAGGAAGTATTACCATAAGAGGTAAGGCTCATATTGAGGATATGCCAAATAATAGGCAATCTATCATAATAACAGAAGTACCTTATAT
>CAYPDX010000079.1:0-3656 GCA_964409695.1 uncultured Rickettsia sp.
TAAGAATTTTGCAATACTAATGGCATCATAATATCCAAAACTAAGATTTGAGCGTCTTGGAGTATTGACGAAAACAGATGCGACAGAGCCAGATTATGATCTCTGTTTGTCAATTAAATAAAATCACAGTATATATAGAAGAGTCTGTAGATTGAAGCCCTTAACAAGTATTTAGTGAATTTGAATTATATTATCAAAGTATTACAATAGTAATACAACAGTATTACCTTTGCACTACTACTGTTTTCAGGAACTCCTGATAATAGATGGTCAATGAAAGTAAGAGCTGACACTATTATGATGTCGTTATTATATTAGCACTATAAATTAATAGAGTAGGGGGAGTGCTTCTATACCTGCATTTCATCATGTACGATAGACTCTTAGAAAGATAAGTTATTAATGCAACAAAACTTTCAGTATATCATAAGCTTCATATATTACATTTCTATGTGCCAACATATTAACTGGTTTTATGATTTGACGCTCGTACAGTTCTTGTACAACAAGAGAAGCTCCTCTTGGGCTAATTCCATAAATTAGTTGTAGCTCTCTTCGTGTAAATCTTGGTTTTTTAAATAAGTCTTCAGTAATCTTGTGCAAGATAGAGTTTTCAGCTTTATTTGCGACACGTTGTTTATAGTCTAATCTTAATGCTTCTAAATTTTGTATACGAGTAATGTTTTTATCAGCATTCAAATGCAGCATCGATAGAAAGAATCTACACCATGGAATCCAATCACCAGTTTGATGTAATCTCTCAAAATGGGTGATATATTCGCGTTTTTCAGTTTCTATTGCTTCAGAAACTAATGCAAAAGGAGTATCTACAACTCCTTTATATTGTAAAATCAATGGGACTAATAATCGTCCTACTCTTCCATTACCATCAGGAAATGGATGTATTTGTTCAAAGATCCAATGGAATACTGCTTGTCTAATAAGTTCTGGTATTCTTTGATCTGTTTTCATTGTAAAATTTTCAAAGCTTGCAATTGCCTGTTCTAAATAGTGTGGTGGTGTATATGTAAAAATAGAGCCATCGTGTTTAACAGTATAATTTTGAGATTTTTTTAATTCTCCACCAATCATTGTAGGATGTTTTTTCATAAGTATTTGGTGTAATCCTTTTGCTAAATCCATTACTGATTTTGCAGACTGAAGCAATTTAGGACCTTCTCGGAGCGCGTCTGCGCAGTTTTTGACCTCTAAAATATCTTGTGTAGTTGCTATGTTATGTTGAGTTGTGAATAGATCCTCAAATTTAGCTATTGTTCCTTCAATTCGTGACGAAGACACAGCCTCCATAAAAATAAGATTTTCTGTAAGAAGAAAAGGATCTGGTAGCCTAATTATTAGCATATCTAACCTTGCTAAGATAGCTGAGCATTCAGAAAGTTCTGTTATTAAGGTTTCAACATTAGGAATAAATTTTGGAGGAGTTGGTACGAATGCTTTTCCGCCTCTTAATGCTGGAACATAGAATCCAATATTATTGTTCATAGATCAACTTGATACATATTTTTCGGTTATTATACCAGATCACAGTTTAGTATAATAGTATTATTGTTGTTATACTACGATGATAGTTTGATTTTATCATATTTTACAATCCCAAAAACACATGTTTTAGGAATTCCAAATAAGCAGAATCTTCATCTTTTAGATGTTGCTCTATTGAAGTGGACTTTGGATGTCTACCGCCACCTTCTTCTTAAAATAATAATTTTGTATTGATGTATTATTAAATTTATTCCAAAGCTAATATAGCTAAACTATGTTGAGAAGTAGGAGTTATTTGGGTTTTAGGACATAACTATTATAAAATATAAAACTGTAGTAGATCATCAGTACATTAGGGTGTTATTATTTTTATAGTAAATGGAATGCATTTTAAAAATATTGTATTTAGATATTAACTTTTTTGCTTTTAATAGGTGTTAACTTTTGTTATACTAGCCTTGCAAACAAAAAATAAGACATATATGCATAACAAAATATTACAGCTTGTAGACACTGCATTAAATTCTATTAAATCTAAACTTGAAGATAAATTTCATGGTGGTTATTTAGAAAAATATAAATTAGTGGTTGAAGAATTAACAAGAATAGGAGAGGATTTGAGTGATGGTGAACATATAGAGTTTTACTATTATAAAGAGGCGGCTTTTAAGAAAAATTCAGACTATTACAAATATATCTGGAGATGATGAGTTTAGCAATTCTATTGCTCGTGTCGGATTAATTATGGATGGAAGTAGTAGAAAACTTGTAGAGATACCAGGTAAGGAACATCTTGACTTTGAGGCATTCTCTGAAGAGCAAAGTAGAGATCTTCATGATTATCTATTAGGTACTGTTGCTAATTGTGAAGGAGAACATGAGTAGAAGTAGTGGTGAAAAATTACTATTCAGTGGTGGTGCAGCCTCAGCAAGAATTGCTCCTGCTTTATCTTTGTCATCCCCTCTTTGGGAGTTTGATGGAAGTGGTCTTTTATTTTCCAGTTCAAAGCAAATAGAACATGCAGATGCTCGTTTAAAGGCACTAGAGGGAGTTCCTTCAGAATTTTTGTCAGTTCAAGCTGAAATGTTAACGTTTTCCAAGCAAGTAGAGAAGAAAAGAGAATTATATGCGGCATTTGAGGGGTTAGAACTCACAACTGTAAATGACCGTGAGACAGGTTGTCCTGGTGTATATGATCCAGATATAACTCAGAAGATTACTATAAATGTTAAAACAAAATTGGATTTCGCTGATACTTTAGCACATGAAATGACTCATGCTTTGGATGATGCATATGATGGAAGAAACTCAGGAGTAAGAGTTACTAATCTTTTGAAATTTCATAATGATTATAGTCTAACTGACGGTGAATTTCAAAAAAAGGTAATAAATTGTGTATCGAATGTTATGCCTGAATCAATAGGCTCTACGTTTAGAGAGCTATATATTAGTGATGCTGTTGAAGGAGTTCCGTTTGTTGAGGCGTGTGAATCTGCAGAAAGAAAACATAGAACAAAACCTACAACAGATTTAGATGATCAGGAAAAGGTTGCTTCGAACTTGTCTATAGAATTTGCATCATTTTCTTTTGAAACATTATTTTCAGAAATAAGAGAGAACCCTAGAAGAGCTTCAGATTTTTTAAAAAAATATAGAGAATTTACTCCTACGTTGACTCTTAAACGTGGTCGTAGTGTGAGTGCTCCTAAAGAAGCGGAGATGTCAGAAGAAGCTAAGGCAAAACAAAAGGCTCAAGAGGTTATTGCGGTGGCAATGTATGAAATTGCAGATCATATGATAAAGAGTATAGAAATGAATAGGTCAGGGCATACCATTAGATCTCCAGCACATAGAGGCCAATTACTGATAAGATTAAAAGAAGTTAGGGCTACAATAGAGCCGGCTTACGATAGGGTGCAGCATATAATACATCCACGTATTACAAGAAGTATGAAAATGGCAAGGGGGGCAAGTCCAAGAAGATCTAGTGAGGTAGGAACAGATGTTGCTGCATTTTGTACACCAATTGATGTCCTGGATATGACTGACGTTAAAAGGCGACAAATAGCGGAAACTGGGAGACGATTATTTAGAGAGGCAATGGGAATGCATAACGAAAATCCAGGTTTGGTAGATAATATGCGTACAGATT
>CAYPDX010000080.1:0-3476 GCA_964409695.1 uncultured Rickettsia sp.
TTGGTTCTTGTAAAAACAACTATACAGTGTTGCGCTAGATATTTGAACTAGCCATGGTTTAAATGGAATAAAGGATCGTATACGAAATGGCGGGCCTGTATTTACAAAATTAAGCACCACAAAAAAAGTAGCTCTCGGTATAGCGACTGCTCTTGTGACAGTTATTAATCCGCCAATTGGACTAGCAATGCTTGCAGGAATTGGAGTTATAACAGCTACTGCAAAACTAACTAATTATGCCGTAAAGAGATCATATGAAAAAAGAATGGTGAGGGAGAGGGCTGAGCAAAATGAACAATCATCACCTGCTGAAAAACTTGAGAGCAAAGCTTCTGCTATTGATTCTAAGTCAACTACAAAACCGCAAATTCGTAAAAGCGTTGCAACGGTGAGAAGAGATGCGCCTGTAGTAGCAAAAGACTCTCATACAACAGTTCCAAAGCCGTCTGATAAACCCACCAAATCTTTTGTGAGATGAAGTATTGTATCAAAAGAGATACTATAAAATTCTAAAACCATCGGCTTATGGATTTTGTTGCAAATTACTAATAAAATCTCAGTAATTATTATATTAAAAAATTTATGCACAAGGGATTGGCTAAAAAGAGAGATTAAGAACAGACCGTCTGCCTAGAGTTTATTTACCACTCCTCTGTATGCTTTATACAACATAGATGATATTCATAATGTTAAATTCAATTTTGTAGAAAGCTACTTGGTTAAAAGTGCTATGATTCCTCAATAAAAAAAATAAAACAAAGAATATGTTTGCGAAAGACAAGATATTAAGTGAGGAACTATTTTCGAGTGCAGAAGAATTGCTACGTTTGGGAGAAATAGACGATGCAGTAGAGCATAAGCTTAAGGTAATAGTAGCGTATAAAGACCATTCAGTTCTCAAGGTGGCTAAAAAATTTAATATTTCTGATACAACAGTTTCTAACTGGATAAGACGTTTTATGGAAAAGGGGGTTGATGGTTTGAAAGTAAAATCTGAGATACAAAAGAAATCAATACTTGAGCCTTTATTTCTTGAAGCGGAGGATTTATTGAAATCGCCAATTGTAGATAAAGATCTTGAGTTGAAGCTCAAAATCATTATGGCGTTTAAAGATAATATTGCGTCTGAAGTAGCCAAGATGTTTAATGTTTCAGAGGGCTCTGTTTTACTTTGGTATAAGAGATTTAAGCAAGATGGGATTAAGGGTTTAGAAGGAAAAGACCCGCAGAGCAAAAAAATTATACATCGAGATTTATTATTTACTCAAGCAGAAGAAACTCTTGCATTACCCAATCTTGATGCCCAAGTCATATATAAATTGAAAGCAATATTAGCATACAAAGATAATGGAGCTGTTGAAGTAGCAAAAATATTTAATGTTGGAGAAAATACAATTTTTAGATGGATTAGACATTTTATGGAAAAGGGGGTTGATGGTTTGGGAGGAACACTAGAGCTGCAAAAGAAATCAATACTTGAGCCTTTATTTCTTGAAGCGGAGGGCTTATTGAAATCGCAAAACATAAATAAAAATTTTGAGTTGAAGTTAAAAACCATGATGGCATTTAAAGATCATACAGCTAAAGAAGTAGCCACGATGTTTAATATTTCACTTTCTACAGTTTCTGGGTGGTATAAAGACTTTAAACAATATGGAGTAAAAGGCTTAGAAGTAAGGACGGTACAGAAGATAAAAAAAGAGTGTCATGAGTTATTGTTTGATCAAGCGGAAGAGGCGATAAAGTTAAATTGGATTGATCAAGAAGCAACGCGAAAATTAAAAGCAATAATTATGCTTAGAAGTAATACAGCAGAGGAAGTAGGTAAAATATTTAATATTGAGGAAAGTAGTATTTTAAAGTGGGTTAGAGAGTTTAGGAGCGACGGAATTAAAATGTTGCAAAGCTCAGGTAGTAAAAAAACAATAAAGAAAGCTAGCCCGATATTTTTAAAAGCAAAGGAAGCACTTGATTCATCTGATATAGATGAAGATGTAAGATGGCAGTTAAAGGCAATAATTATGTTTGAAAATACTACCGCATCGGAAGTAGGAACAGTATTTAATATTTCTGAAAACAAAGTATATGCAATATTCAAGAACTTTAAACAATATGGAGTAAAAGCGCTAGGAGCAAAAACGCCGCTACAAAAGAAAAAAGAGCGGGTGGACTTATGGATGGAAGTTGAGAAAGCATTAAAATTATCAAATCTTGATAAAGAATTGGAACATAAGTTAAAAGTTATACTATCATTTAAAGATCATACAGCTAAAGAAGTAGCCACGATGTTTAATATTTCACTTTCTACAGTTTCTGGGTGGTATAAAGACTTTAAACAATATGGAGTAAAAGGCTTAGAAGTAAGGACGGTACAGAAGATAAAAAAAGAGTGTCATGAGTTATTGTTTGATCAAGCGGAAGAGGCGATAAAGTTAAATTGGATTGATCAAGAAGCAACGCGAAAATTAAAAGCAATAATCGCATATAGAGATAATACAGCTTCTGAAGTAGGAAAGAGGTTTGACGTTTCTAAAGCTATAATTATGAACTGGTTTATAGCTTTTAAAGAGAAGGGCATTGAAGGTCTTGTGAGTAAAAGAATATTAGAGAATAAAGTTTTAGCAAAAAAAGCAGAAGAAGCATTAAAATTAGCAGGAATAGACAAGGAAATAGAACATAAACTAAGAGCAATAATTGCATTTAGAGATAATGAACTTACTGAAGTAACTAAGGTCTTTAATGTTTCAGAAGATGTAATTTACAAATGGAGGAGAATACTTAAAAAGCAGGGAATTAGTGGTTTTGAAGTACAAAAAAGAATAATGGGTGAAGATTTATTATTGCAAGCAGAGGAAGCTCTAAAGTTATCGGGGATAAGTGAAGATCTTGAGCTCAAATTAAAGATGATAATAGCATATAGAGATAGTACAGCTACAGAGGTAGCAAAAATATTTAATGTTAGAGAAAATACAATCTTTAAATTGTATAAAACTTTTAAACAGAAAGGAGTTGCTGGTCTTAGGAACAAAAAAGAAAAAAATGGTATTTGAAGATTTAGCTAAAAAAGCTGAAAAAGCTCTTTTATTAGATGGAATAGATGAGAATATAGAAAACATGCAAGAAGCCATAAGCATGCTTGGAGACGATACAACAGATTTTGTTGCAAAATCATATAATATTCCAGTTTATACACTTTTGTTATGGATAAAGTCTTTTAGGCTGTATGGGATAAATGGATTGCAGGTGGTTGAAATGAATGTTATGAGATTCCTTAATTAATAAAAATTTTATTGTAAGAGATACTACTCTGATACGAATAAATGACGATATGAAAAAACTCTACTTGCAAATAGTACACATTTCGGAACTAATTACATAATCTTCTCTATTTTCTGTTTGAGACATAAAAATAATAAATTAGAGTTGACATAATTAACATGGTAGATTCTAAGTTTACCAGATATATGGAGAATTAT
>CAYPDX010000081.1:0-3372 GCA_964409695.1 uncultured Rickettsia sp.
GTTAAAGAAGAGGATCGGATGCCACCGTAATTCAAAATGGCAACATCAATTTTAACATCGTCAAGTAGATCTAATTGGTACGAAGATAACTCAAGAACATAGATTTCACTATCAAGAGGCAAGTCTAAAGCGCCAATACCTATATTACCACCAACAGAGCAATTTCTACCAGACTCTTTCAGCAAATGACCAATAAGTGATGTTGTTGTAGATTTTCCATTTGTACCAGTTACACCGATAAATTTAGCATCATCATTTGCAAGGTCATATAAAACCTCGCAATCTGATGTTATTTTTATGTTATTTGCTGAAGCAAGCTGAACTACTTTATGCTCCTTTGGATAATATAATGGAACACCTGGACTTACCAAAATATGGGTACATGAAGATAAATCTTCAATCGATTTTAATAAATCTTCATCACCATACTTGCTTATAAAATTCTCAACAGATTTAGGATTCTCATCAAAAACTACCGTATGAACATTATGTTTTTTAAAAAATCTATATGAAGATATGCCTGTCAAACCCAAGCCAACTATACCTATTTTTTTATATTTTTCGAGTTTTAAACTAAGGTTATTCATTTATTCAGTACACCTCTCCTGTATCTTCTAAAATTTCATTTCTAACTTCGTCTGATATTTCTTTATCAAACATTTCATTCTCCGCAATTGTTCCAAGAGAATCATATCGATCAGGCTCTATTTTTGTCGCTTGATCTGCCTTAAAAGCCTCTGGAATAGAATTTGGACCATTAGACCTTACACCTGTGGTCTTATCAACATTAATTATTGTTATACCAAGCGGTACTTCAAAATCCATAATTTTCATCCTTGGTACCACTCTTTGTAAAAAGCCATCAACTATTGGGAGAGCGACAGAAGATCCTGTGGCTGACCTTCCAAGCGTTCTTGGGCTGTCATAACCCACATATGTACCAACTACTAATGTTGGCGTAAATGCCACATGCCAAACATCCTTACTATCATTTGTTGTACCAGTTTTTGCCGCCATAGGTATTTTGTATTTAGCAAGCCTAGATGATGTACCACGCCTCACGGCCCCCTCCAGGATAGATGTCATCTGATATATACTATCAGCATCTGCAATTCTCTGCTTGGGCATTTCTTCTACAATGGCATTCTTCTCACTAGCCTTATCTGGAAATTCACAATTTTCACAAATTCCAGCATCTCTTCTATATATTATTGTACCATTCTTATCTTGGATCATCTCTATATATTGCGGGGTAACTAAAGTACCGCCATTTGCTACAATAGCATAAGCGTTTACCATTTTAGATAGGGTAGTTTCAAGAGCCCCAAGAATCATTGAATAATAATGTGGAGGAGAACTATTAATACCAAATCGTGTGGCAATTTCTGCAACTTTACTTATACCAACTTGTTTTGCTACGCGTACGGTTACTAAATTTCTAGATTTTTCAAGCGCAGTTCTAAACGTAACGTCACCATAATAATCTCCCTTGTAATTTTTTGGTCTCCAATTAGGCATTCCAGCACCTTGCGAGATCTCAATTGGCATATCTGCATAAATACTGTTAGGAGCGATATTATTTTCAAGAGCTGCAAGATATACAAAGGCTTTAAACAAAGATCCAGGCTGCCTATTAGCCTGCGTTACTCTGTCAAATTTACTTGATGAATAAGCATAGCCGCCAACATGAGCTCTGACCGAGCCAGTGTCAGGCTCAACAACAACAAGCCCCCCGTTAACTTCCGGTATTTGTCTCAATGCGAAATGATTTGAAACCGCTTCAACAACTATAACATCACCTATATTTAATATGTTTTTAACAGACTTTACAGCTGTTCGTGCCCACTTAACATCTGTTATTGGGACCTCTCCAGTTGTCCCATCTTTAAAACCAATTTTTGCACTTGCATCCGAAACTCCAATAACTATAGCAAGCTTCATATCCCTCTGACCCTCTTGCTCTTGCACACTATTTATAGCAGCTAGCCAGTCTTTAGATTTCATATTTGCTATAGGTTTTCTA
The DNA here is from genome assembly GCA_964409695.1 of uncultured Rickettsia sp. Taxonomy (GTDB): domain Bacteria; phylum Pseudomonadota; class Alphaproteobacteria; order Rickettsiales; family Rickettsiaceae; genus JABDAD01. Next base: position 2,024 of record CAYPDX010000081.1, read on the forward strand.
AAACCACGACTCTCATCGTATTTTTTTATTCCTTCAACAAAGGCCGTTTCTGCATCCCTTTGCATTGCACTATCGAGTGTTGTTATAATTGTAAGACCTCCTGTATAAAACTCATCGAGCCCATACATATCTACAACAATATTTCTTACAGTCTCGGCAAAATATCCAGCGCTTGTCATGTCAGAGACATCTCTCTTCTTGAGGGTAATATGAGACTTAATTGCTTCATTAGCTTGCTCAACCGTTATGTATCCATCCTCAAGCATTCTATTAATAACATAATCTCTTCTATCCTTAGACCTTTCATAATTTTTTATTGGATCAAAGCTTGATGGAGCTTTAGGAAGGCCAGCAATAAAGGAAGCTTCAGCAATTGTAAGATCTTCCACCGATTTATTAAAATATGTTTGAGCGGCCGTGGCAACACCATAAGCCCCTTTCCCAAAGAATGTTTGATTTAGATATAGCTCAAGTATTTGATCCTTCGTGAAGGTTTTACTAACCATATATGAAAGCACAGCTTCTTTTACTTTTCTAGAAATCGATCTCTCATTTGTCAGAAGAAAATTCTTTACAACCTGTTGAGTTATAGTTGAAGCGCCTTCTAATCTCTTGTTTTTCAATATGTTATTCACGTTGGAGATAGCTGCACGCGCTATTCCAAGTAAATCAACTCCTTGGTGAGAGTAAAAATGCTTATCTTCTGCTGCAATAAAGGCATCTATAAGATATTTTGGGACTGATGCAATCGGTACAAAAATCCTATTTTCTTTGGCGTATTGCTCTATTAGCTTTCCATCCGCTGAATATAGTCTTGTAGCAAGAGGCGGGTGATATTTCGCTAGTTGAGAATAATCTGGAAGCTCCCTTGTATAATAAAACACAAGATAAGCAGCTATAAATGTGCCTATAGTCCCTATAAGGACAAGTGTCTTAAGACAGAATAGAAAAAAATTTTTCAGCACATTTATAATTATTTTATTGTTTCTATTGTATAATTTCTCCGGACAGGCTCGTAAGCAATGCTGAAGTTATCCTAACATCTAATATTTTTCCTAGAAAATCTTCGCAAACGCCACTAACATGAACTGACTGCAAATAAGGGGATTTGCCAGCAATCTGTCCTTCAAACTTCCCATCTTTCTCAAACAGTACAGGCAAAACTTTTCCAATACAATTTTTATTAAAATCAAATTGCTGCTTTTGTATTTCATCTTGTAATATCTTTAACCTGGCAACCTTAATATCTTCTGGAACTTGTATCTTTACGGCCGCAGGCGTGCCTGGTCTCGGACTATATTTAAATGAAAAACACTGGCTAAATTTTACTCTTTTTACAATTTCTAACG
>CAYPDX010000082.1:0-3314 GCA_964409695.1 uncultured Rickettsia sp.
GGGCCAGATGATCGTGCAGACGTTGCTCAAGAACCGGCTGACGCCGCCCGATCCGATGGATGCGCTCAATCGGCAGAAGGCTGAACTCGATATCCAGAAATCGCAACGCGATCTTGAAACGCCTAAAGAGGGGTTCAGGAAGGCAACGCCAGAAGAAGCACAGCAGTACGGATCACAGGCGGGACAGTTCGGGCCTGATGGCCGGTTCTACCCTGTCAATCCTCCTTCTGGAACGCAGTTGAGCGTCGATCCGACTACAGGGGCGGTGACGTTCCAACAGGGGAGCGGGGTCAAGCCGCTGACGGAAGGGCAGTCCAAGTTGACGCTTTTCCAGTCCTTGCAAACCGAAACACAGCCGGTTTTGCTTGATCTAGAGAAACAGTTTGACCCCGCCAACATTGGGGACGCGGCGGCTCGTTCTACACCGATTGCAGGAAACTTCTTCCAAAGCGAGCAGGGGCAGATTTACCAGTCAGCCGCCACGGCATGGGCTGAAGGAGCGCTGCGTATCGCTACAGGTGCGGCGGCAACGCCAGAGGAAATGGAGCGCACGAAAAAGGCGTACTTTGCTCAACCCGGCGACACGCCAAACACCATCGCCTTCAAGGCTCAGATGCGCGAAATGTACAACAGGGCGATAGATCGGTCGCTTGGTAAAGAGACATCAGGTGCGCTTCCCAAGCCCGGCGACTTTGCAAAAACCTTCAAAGGTGCCGGTGGCGGACAGAACAACGGCGACGTCCCTTCACCTCAAACCCAAGAGGAATTTGACGCCCTTCCGTCTGGCTCGATCTACATCGATCCAGAAGATGGCAAGCAGTACAGGAAGCCATAATGCCTCGGTTTAACGGCGTCCCTGTTGAAGAAAAAAAGCCCCGGTTCGGTGGCGTAGCGGTCGAGCCATCACCGAATGGCCCTTCAAAAGAGGCTATGTCGTTTGATCCCGGTGTTGAAGGTTACAATCCTGAGACGGGCATGGTTGAGCGCAGCAAGGGTGCATCCTTTGCTCATGGCGCTTCTGATACTGCGTCTTTTGGGTTCGCTGACGAGTTGGCGTCCTATCTCGGAAACTGGCTTACCGGCGTTCCCCGCGATCAGGTACTTACCGAAATGCGCGGTTTGCAGGATCAGGCACAGAAGGATAACCCAAAATCCTATCTTGCTGGGCAGGTTGCAGGCGGCGTTGCACAGGGCGTTGCGGCTGGGCCTGCAACGTTTACGGCCCGCACTGCCGGTATGGCGCTAGGTCCGCGCATGTTGGCGGGCGCAGCAGACGGCCTACTGCTTGGGGGGGCATATGGTGCAGGAAGCGGCACCGATGCCAACAGCCGCATAAAAGAATCACTGTTAAGCGGAGGAATGGGCGCGGTTGCGGGCGGGGCCTTCCCTCTTGTCGCGGCCGGCCTTGGCAAAGGCTACGAAGCCCTCATGAACTCCATCCGGGGCAATCGTGTCGCGCAAGGAACAGGCACTTCCCCTGAAGCGCTCCGGGTTCTCGGAAACGTTCTCGACGGGGATGGCACGCTTGGCCCTCAAGGGCAGGCGAATATGGCCCGCGCTGGACAGGAGGCAATGCTCGCCGATGCTGGCCCCACCGCACGCACTGCCCTCGATACTGCTGTTCAACGCAGCGGACCGGGCGCTGTTGTCGCGCGTGAAGCCATTGATAGCCGGGTAGGCCGAGACACGCAGGCCCTTACGCAAGTGCTTGATGATACAATGGGTAAGCCGGGCGAAAGCCTATCCAGAGAGCTAGTCGTATATGGTGATAGGACCAACCCGACGAGTCTGCTTTACAAAAAGGCGTACAACACGCCTATAGATTATTCCTTGCCTCAAGCCCGCGAGATAGAGGAACTTGTAAAGGGCCGCGTCCCGCCGGCAGCAATCAAGGCGGCGAATGACCTGATGCGCGTTGAGGGCGAACAATCCCGACAGATCATGGCCAAGATTGCTGATGATGGGAGTGTTGTTTTCGAGAAATTGCCCGATGTTCGGCAACTTGATTACATCACTCGCGGATTGAATCAGGTCGCACAGTCCGCCGAGGGACAGGGCGCACTTGGGGGCACCACGCCGATAGGCCGTGCATATGGCAACCTGGCGCGCGACATTCGTTCTCGGCTCAAGGAAATTGTCCCAGAATATAAGGCGGCGGTTGATCGCGCAGGCACAGAAATAGGAAAGGTGAAGGCAACCGAATTCGGCTCCACGCTCCTAAACCCCAGCGTGACGCGCGATCAGGTGAAAGAATTTGTCACAGACATTTCGCAAGCGGAGAAGCAGAAACTGGTTCAGGGGGTGCGTCAGCAGATCGATGATGTGATGGCGCGTGTTTCCCGCACCGTGCAGGATGGGAATGTTGATGCGCGCGAGGCGGTGAAGGCGCTTAAGGATTTGTCGAGCCGCGCAAACCGGGAAAAGCTGACGCTGGCTGTCGGTGAAACTCAGGCCAAAAGCCTTTTCAGCGAACTGGACCGTGTAGCGACATCATTTGATCTGCGTGCATCCGTTGCCGATAACAGCAAGACATATGCGCGCGGCGCTATGGATCAGCGAATTAAAGATGTGACTGCGCCGGGTGCGGTTGGAACGGCAGCGCGTGGTGAGCCCATCAAGGCTGTAAAGCGGATAATTCAGACGCTAACGGGGCAGACCGACGAGGTACTCAAGGGCAAGGAAGATCGGCTATATGGCGAGATAGCGCGGCTTCTGACGATGCGCGGCGGGCCGGGACAGAATGTATTTGATGCGGTGCAGGGGATGCGCCAGACGGATGCGGCTACTTCTTTGATGCGCGACCGAATTGTTCGTTCGCTTTCCGGTCCGCATCTCGCTTATCCAGTCGGAAACCAATCAAGAGAAAGATTCCTACCAAGATAGCGCATAGGGCCACGAACATCCAAACGGGGATGTCGTACTTGATGCTGTTGAGCGCCCAAAGCATCGCACCGACGATGAAAAATGCGCCAATGTTTCCGAATATGATTGCGCCTTTGCTCAATAACACGTCGTCCTTACTACGCCGCCATAGCCTGCCGTGCTGGTGCAGTTGGTTGTCGCGGCGATGCGAGCGTCTGAGCGACCGCGAGCGGTGTTCGTCTCACTCTGAATGCATTGCGCTATCTCGACTGTGCCGGGCTTGAAGCCATAAGACTGGCACGTCTTGGTGAAATACTCGGCGCGCTGCTCTGGGGTTGTACTCATGAACCAAGCTGGTGAGCCGACCATGCCAATGCCACCGCTATTGCAACCAGAAAAAGCCAGCAATGACAGGAGAAAAACGACGCGCTTCATTCCCGCATAATATGGCA
>CAYPDX010000083.1:0-3265 GCA_964409695.1 uncultured Rickettsia sp.
TTGCATGTGTTAAGCATACCGCCAGCGTTCGTTCTGAGCCAGGATCAAACTCTCATGTTTGATACTGTCATTACTTTTAATTAATTGACAAAAAATTATTACGCTTGTCGCTACCTTTATCTAATCATTCACTATTTTACAGCAGACACATTTCCATTTCTTTCCGTGCGTCTTATGGGAAGAGTTATACGTAATTCACCCACCACTGTCAACATCTATTTTACAAAAAACTATAAATAACTGCTTAAATAGCTTAGTTTAGGTTGATTTATATGATACAAGAGTCAGAAAGAAGATAAATATTTGATTGTTTTTAGGCTTTTAAGACTATTTTTTAGAGCAAATCAGATAAATAATCTTTAAAAAACGAGTGGCGCATACCTGCTCTTCATCACAATAGCCGACGAAATAGCCTTGTGGTAGCTGAACCCACCAAAAACACCGTCATATCACATTTAGTGCTGTATCTGGGCCACTAGCGAAGCTGGTGAATAAGTGAATTATTCGATAGATAGCGTTAATAACATTTTCGCTCACTTTGTTCTCGAGACTAGCTCCCGCACTAAATGCTGGATCTAGTCTTTGTTTAAAAACAGATTTATAGCTAGAGATTTCTAGGAAAAATGAAGTTGAGAAACCCAGCGCATCGTACATACATGCACAAGGCCGCTGTGACAAGTTCCATCGAAGAAACACCAAAGTTCTTTAATTGAGATTTATGGAAATAATTTAGGAGTCGAAAGAGCGGAGCTTATTTCTTCATAAGTGAGCACCTTTCGATCTCGCAGTAATCTCTTCTAGGAACTCAATTTTAGAGCCTATAAGGAGGAGAGTTCCACTGGAGTACCTGGTACTAACTCCTCAGACTGCTTCTGTAGATTCTGTTTATGAGCGTGGAAAAGTTTAAGCGCGTCGGCTTTAAGCTCTAACCCAGGAACAGTTTGAACAGACATAGGGTTCACGTGCTTTCCATTAATAAGAACTTCAAAATGGCAATGCGCGCCCGTTGTTCTTCCGGTTGATCCAACGAAAGCTATAATTTGACCCTGCTTAACCTTTGTTCCAGGTCTCATATTACTCGCAAATTTGCTAGCATGAGCATAAGCTGTAGTAAGGCTTGAACTATGTTTAATTTTAATAATATTACCATAAGCCCCTCTATAGCCTGCCTCTGTGACCACACCATCACCAGCTGCGAGTATAGGAGTCCCGTTTGGCGCTGCAAAGTCTACACCTTTATGCATTTTCGTATATCCAAGGACCGGGTGGTGACGACTACCGAAATTCGAAGAAATTCTAGCAACGTTTATTGGCGTTCTAAGAAGATTTCTTTTAACACTCTTTCCTGTTTCTGAATAATATTGACCATTTCCAGTTTTTTTATCTTTAAACCAATATATATTATAGTTCTTTCCTGAAAGATTTAACGATGAGTACATAACTTTTCCACCATGGACAAATTCTCCGTCCTCTGTATAAAATTTTTCAGCAAGAATACTTATAGTATCCCCTGATTTTATACTTCTTTGGAAATCCACTTGATAACTATACGCACCAACTAACTCTTGAACATTAGCAGCACTAATTCCTACACTTGTCAAAGCTTTAATAAAACTATTATTAATAGCTACATCATATTTTACAAACATTCTTTTAAGAGGAATAGTAATATCTTTTACTAAAAAATCACCATTAGTTTTTGAAACAACAATATTTCTGACTTTATCCATTTGAATGGTAATTTCTTTTAAGAGGTAATCATTCAAAGCATCGTTATTTGTGTCCTTGTCAGAAACATTATAATCGAAAGTAATTAACTGACCAGGCCTAAGAACTATATTTATATTTGATTTTTTTATAGCTTGTAAAATCGCGGTTGCATCAGAAGAAGTCATTTGTTGATTTGCTAGTATCTTACCAAGAGTATCACCTTTTTTAACGGTAACTTCTGATAGACTAAGCACATCAGATTCTGCAATTTGATCTGAATTTAAAGAAGCAAGGTCATTTGGGTAAAGATCAAAGGCTAGCTTGTCAGTAACATAATTACTTATGGACAAAGAAACTATAGTAACAAATATAAATAATAAAGCTGAGGTGTAATATATACCTGTTAGCTTTGCTATGTATCTACTATAAAAATTCTGTCTATATGATAATAGTGTACTTTTCATACAAAACTTACCTCCTACAACCAAAAGAGTAAAGAATTGTTCAGACTGATGCAAGAAGTTTTTTGCTTAAATTTAAAAAAAACGAAAGAAAAGCGTTAAAAGAATTTAGTAAATGGTGGCCAGGGCCGGGATTGAACCGGCGACACAAGGATTTTCAGTCCTTTGCTCTACCAACTGAGCTACCGAGCCATTTTTCTAAAAAATATATTCATTTACTCTAAACATGACTCGATTTTATACATAAACTTAATATGATTGTCTAGATCTTTTTACTTAAAAATCAGCATATATATAATTTGAGTGCCTTTGAATCAAGATTCTCTAAAAAAAAGGGCTTGACTACTAGCTCGAAGATGTGTAGATTGTTCCGGATTTAGAAAATTTAGACAAGGTTAGTTTAAGTGGCCAAGAAAAATAAAAATATACTTGTAAGACTTGTAAGCACAGCTGGCACAGGTTATTTTCTGGTAAAGAAGCGTAATCCGAAGACTCAAACAGAGAAGCTTTCATTCAGAAAATACGATCCACGCGTGCGTAAACACGTCATTTTCAAAGAAGAAAAAATCAAATAAGAGAATAATTTACTATGGCAACAAAAATTCGTTTAGCTAGAGGTGGATCAAAAAAGCGTCCTTACTATCGTATCGTGGTAGCAAACTCAAGAGCTCCAAGAGATGGTGACTTTATTGAAAAAGTTGGGACATATAATCCTTTATTAGCAAAAGATAGCGAAGGTAGAATCACACTCAAATCAGATAGAATTTCTTATTGGCTAGAGCGTGGCGCAAGACCATCAGATAGAGTAGCTATTTTTATTGAAAAGGCAGGGATTGAATTACCAGCTTATTTAAAAACAGAAATAGAAAAAAATAAACTCTCTAGAAAAGAGAAAGCTCCTAAAAAAGAAGAGAGAGCAGCTTAATTGCTGTTTTCTCTAGTTAATGAATGCTTTTAAAATTAAGCATAGCTGTAAATAACTATTCCATTTAAAGAAAAGAATAATAAGTATTTATTGTACTATTACCCAAAAGTAGCTTTAAAGCTACTTTTGGGTAATATCAGGCATAGTTGAGCCGGATTAGCTCAGTGGT
>CAYPDX010000084.1:0-3220 GCA_964409695.1 uncultured Rickettsia sp.
ATAATTCTCCATATATCTGGTAAACTTAGAATCTACCATGTTAATTATGTCAACTTTAAGTTAATATTTTTATATCGCAAACAGAAAAATAGAGAAGATATGCAATAAGTTCCGGGTGTGTGTATTATTTGCTTATACTCTTTTGGGTCAAGTGCGCGACGATGAGGCCTTATACTGCGCCATTATTGAAGATAGGGATGGCGTATTGTCTTTGTATATCGCTCCTGTGGTTGGTATGTCTGCTAAGTTTTGCATTCTTTGCAATTTGCTTGCGCGTTCTTGCTTGTGCTCGCTATTTGGTAAATTTTGAACAAGCTCAGAGGCTTTTTTTAAGGCTTTTGATGCTGAATAAATTAGCTTAGGAGCGGATTTTATTTTTTTAAAAATCTTATTAGATAAATTATCTCCTCTTTCAATAATTTGATCTAAAATTATGTTACGATTTTCGAGACTGAGTTTCTTCAGAATATAAAAGATTTTTTCTGCGCCGAGATACTCGTATGTTTTCTCATTGTCAGTGGAAAATAGGGATTTAATAATATGTGAGCTGACTATTTTTGCATTTTTATTTTTCTTTGTTTTTCGGTCAATTTGTTCAGCAAATCTAGCTAATGTAATTACAGATTCTTTGTCATTCTTTTTAATTAAATGATCTATTAGAGAAATCGTAATATCAGGGTTTTTTATAAAAATCTCTACATCTATGTCTTTTGAGAATTCTGGAATCTTATAGGCTCCGCGATCAAGAATATTCAGCATTTTTCTATAAGTTTCTTCCAGGTTTGACTCTTTATTTAACAAAAACCTGAATTCATCTTTATAGCTTATCTCTGTATCGTCCGTAAATTCAGTATTTTCACCTTTAATCATAAGATGGCGTGAGTTTATTATTATAAGTTTATTGTAAAACCTCTAGATTTAAGATGCTATTTTATATAAGAATTCATGCGCATAAATAATTTTGCTATTGTAAAAAAATCTCTGAATTTTGACATATTGATTTTACTAGGAAAAAGTTTATGATTCGAGAAAATGGAGAAAAATATGACAAATTCTGTTAAAGACGATAGTTTTCAATCTGATGTTATTGATTCTAAAATCCCTGTCCTAGTTGATTTCTGGGCGGAATGGTGTGGTCCTTGCAAAATGCTTTCACCAATTATTGATCAAATTTCAAAAGAACTTGATGGTAAAGTCAAAATCCTCAAGATGAATGTGGATGAGAATCCAAAAATTCCTTCAACCTTTGGTATTAGAGGGATTCCAACAATGATGCTTTTTAAAAATGGAGAGCTTGTTGATAGTAAAGTTGGCGTTGTTGAGAAGGGTGCGCTTATTTCTTGGATCGAAAGTCATATATAATTGTGTCAGATAAAGCTTACATTAATATTAAGGGCGGATGCGTTGAAGGTATTAATACTTATAACAGGGCGCAGGGCTTAAAGCATTTCTTTCTTGGTAAAGGGAAGTTGCTGCTTACAAAAATCCCTATTTTAAACAAGATTGACCTTCATTGCGTTAAAGGAGATAGGATTGCTTTTATTGGAAGCAATGGCTCTGGTAAGAGTTCTCTTCTAAAAGTTATCGCTGGAATCTATCCTCTTAAATCAGGATCAATGGATGTTATGGGTAGAATTGCCGCATCTATTGAAATGGGTTTTGGAATGGAATACGAAATGACAGGTAGGCAGAATATTAAGCTCATGATGGTATATAGTAATATGTTAGACCTATATTCCAAAGAGCTTGAGAATGATATTATAGAATTTTCTGAGCTTGGTGAAAAAATAGATTGGCCAGTCAAAACTTATAGTTCTGGCATGTTATCTCGCCTGACATTTTCTGCGAACCTATTCCAAAAACCTGATATTTTACTTCTTGATGAGATTTTTGCCGCTGGTGATAGTCACTTTATTCACAAATCAGTAGGGGTGATGAAAGAGAAATTTCTATCAACGCCTATATCGATTCTTGTAAGTCATCAAGAAGATCTTGTAAAAGATATATGTAACAAAGCTTATATGCTTAAAAATGGTGCAATAGTTGAATCTGGAAGTCCTGAAGAAGTCTTTAAAATTTATAACAAAGATAATGCTTAATTATGCGAACAAATAGTATTTTTAGCAAAATATATTGGCAAGCCTTAATGATATTGGTAGAGGCCTCGATTTTTCGTCAGCATAAAAATTCATTTTTAGGCGCCGCTTGGGGATTAGTTCAGCCTTTCGTTCATATCGTAATTATATCATATGTATTTAGTTTCTTGCTAAAACAGCCAGCTGAATTGATGGTAAAAAACCTAGTAGCAAGCCTGCCTCTTTGGTCTTTCATAACAAGTTCAGTTTATGCGTCTACTCGTTCCTTTATTGAAAGGTCAATGATACTTAAAAAAGTATATATGCCCAAAACATTGCTCCCAATTACGGATATTATGGTTCACTGCTATACTCTTATCTATTCTTTTATTGCCATGTATTTTGCATATATTATTTTTTATCCAGCAAATTTTAGTCTTACAATTTTCCTAGCGCCAATTGCAGCGATCCCTGTTATTCTATCGGTTATTTCTGTAGGTATAATGCTAGCCTATATGACGCCATATATTATGGATATACCTCAAATGTCTATGGTAATCTTAAATGCTATATATTGGGCGCTTCCCATAGTTTATCCATATAGTATAGTTCCAGAAGATAAAAAATGGCTTTTTGAGATAAATCCACTTTTCCATTTAATGCGTCCAATTCAGGTGCTTATTAATGAGAATAGTTTTCCGTCGATGCTCATTATGATAAAAGCAGGAGCGGTTACTGCTATTCTTATTTTACTTATGGTTTATGTAGTTAGGAAGTTAGGCAGAAATGTTGTCTACTACTTATAAGCTATTTTTAGCGGTAATTTCCGCGTCAAAACTCGTATGTGATGCTCACGCGTAAAGGATGCGCTCGCTCCTCGACTTCGTTTTTCCTAAAAATTCCTCGCTATAAATAGCTTATATGCTCAGTTAAGTAATGAAAAATGGTATAAGCCTGAAATATCAATTCTCAGATTAATTTCGGATCTTTGTATGGCGCACCCGAGAGGATTTGAACCCCTAACCTCATGATCCGTAGTCATGTGCTCTATCCAATTGAGCTACGGGTGCAGAACATGGAAGTATATGTGTTTGGTTGCGGGGGCCAGATTTGAACTGACGACCTTCAGGTTATGAGCCTGACGA
>CAYPDX010000085.1:0-522 GCA_964409695.1 uncultured Rickettsia sp.
ATATACATGGTAACGAATATTTGAAATTCCTATTTAATCACAAGCATAGAAGTGAGGTAGAAGTTGGCTTCCAGGACAAAAATGGTAACGTTACTATCAAAAGACTTGACCTACTAGTGCAATTACCTGATTCAATCCTGATTGTAGATTATAAATCTGACCAACGGATCACCGATATTCACAATGAGCAACTTTATTCTTACATAGATTCAGTAAAGAAAATTTTTCCTGACCAACGAATTGAGGCTAAAATCTTTTGGCTTAAACATAATATTTGGCAAGATATATTGTGATCACACTTCTAGAAAAAATAACTTTTGTAATAGATGTTTAGTCCCGTAATGAAATGGCGTGGATTTATAATAAAATATTCATGATTATTTTCAAAATTTCTTTTCAATTATTTCCCTCTAAAAGCTGAGCCAATCTTTTTCTACAATTTTCCATTCGCATCTTCATCATTGCAATATCTATATTTATTCGAGGTTGCTCTACTATAGGAAATTGTTCAATTTTTTGCTT
>CAYPDX010000085.1:532-2967 GCA_964409695.1 uncultured Rickettsia sp.
ATCAAGCTTTTCAAACATATCGAGTTGTATAATTTTTTCTTTCATTGGAAAAGATTTTGTAGTTTTTTCAATATCTTTGCGAACTGACTGAACCACCTCCACTTGTTTTTCCGTGGTTTTTTGAAGCAAATTTTTGTTTCTATAATCTATGCCAAGCAATTCAGCAATTTTAGAAATATCAGAAATTTTATAATATCTTCTACCTCTTATCCTAGATATTTTGACTTTATTTTCTGATTTTTCTAAATATCGAAGCGCTGACTGAGAGAGACCTAGAACTTCAGCAACTTCGCTAATTAAAAGATATTTTTTTGACATTTTTTTCTATTTTTCTATTGCTTAACAACCAAACATTTATGTTTTTCTAACTTAATTCTTGTACAGATATGCTTTGCTTCTTTAAATTCATCAAATGGTCCAGCTAATAATTGATAAAAAACAAGATCATCTTTCCTGTGGTTTGCTATAGTATGCCTATGTTTTGATAGGATCTTTTTATTTGAAGATTTAATTTTTTCCCATTGTTTTTCACAATCTCTTGATGACCGAGTATATGCAAGCTGGATATAGTAATGTTGTTTTTTTTGAATTTTATTTGCAGTAGGTGAAGATTTTATTTCAGAAATATTTGTTATTTGCAAAGATTTAGCATCACTATCCAATTTCTTTTTAGGTAAAGCTTTTGAAGCACTACCCATAGACTCATCTATATTATCCCAGATTGAATCATGACCTTCTTCTTTTGTTAAAATATCATTGTTAGAATCAGCATTTTGTGACCCAAGCGCACTAAATACATCATTATCAAAATCATTGTTCTGTTTTAATAGAAGTGGAGCTTCCGGCTCTGGTAATAATTTTATTACTCTAGAAGATTTCAACCCCATACTAAAATTATCATATATGGTTTTATCTTTATCTTGATGAATAAAACCGGTTTGGGTTTGAGGTTTTGTTTTATATGATTGTTGAGATGGGAACAAAGTCGGTATTTCAGCCCTCTCATTTTCAGAGAAATAATACCAAACAGACACAGCAATGGCTATTACAGAAACTATATATAAAACATATTTTCTATTTGTACTAAACATTCAACATCACATTTTATCAAGGGGTTTAACTCCTACCAAGTTTAACCCAATTCTAATAACAAAAGCAATAGCAGAAACTAAAGCAAGTCTTGCTGCTGATAATTCAGGGTTTTCTTGCATCACAAATCTGTAATCTGGATGTTCTTTTCCTAAATTCCATAGTGAGTGAAAACTTGCCGCTAAATCTTGTAGATAATAAGCAATCCTATGAACTTCACAGGTTTCCGCTGATGATGTTACTGTTTTTACCCAAAAAGCAAGTTTCTTAATTAGCTCAATTTCTGGCCCAGCAATTAGTTTGGATAAGTCATATTTATTCTCAGCGAATAATTTATAGGCATCTGGGCAATTTTCTTTCGCATTATTAATAACTGAAAACGCTCTCACTTGACTATATTGCACATAAAAAACAGGATTCTCCTTTGATTGTGTTTTCACAAGATCCAGATCAAAATCAAGTATAATATCATTTTTGCGTGTGAGCATTATAAAACGCAAAATATCAGGTCCAACTTCTCGGACTACATCTGCTACAGTTGTAAAATTCCCAGCCCTTTTGGACATTTTAATCGGTTTTCCATCCTCTATAAAATTTACCATTTGAGATAATATAACATCAGCTCGAGATTTCCCTTCGCTTATGGCTTTATACACTGCTTTAAGACGCTTCACATATCCAACATGGTCTGCGCCCAGAATAATAATATTACGAGTATATCCTCTGTCTATTTTACTTTTTGCATAAGCTATATCTCCAGCAAAATATGTCCAGCTACCATCAGATTTTGTCAGGCTTCTGTCTTGATCGTCACCAAAATTAGTAGCTTTAAAAAGAAGCTGATCCTCTCTCTCATCCCAATCAGGATCTTCCTCCCCCTTTGGATGTGGAAGCTTGCCATGATATACAAAACCTTTTGACTCAAGAATCTTCATTGAAGAATCTATATATCTTTCATCATTATCATCTTTTTTATATAAGCTAGCTTCAGAGAAAAAAACATCATGATGTATTCTTAAATCAGATAAATCACTTTTTATAAGCACGAGCATTTCTTCTATAACAATTCTACTAAGCTCATTATAAAGTTCATCTGTTAAAACTCTGAATTTTTCACCATATTTTTCCTTAATAGAAGCTCCAGCAATTTTTAAATAATCGCCTGGATAGTAGCCTTCAGGGATTACAATCTTCTCACCAAGTGCTTCAAGATATCTTAAATGAGCTGATTTAGTAAGTATTTGAATCTGCCCACCTGCATCATTAACATAATATTCTTTCGTGATATCAAACCCTGTGAATTTCATAACCCTTGCAAGAACATCTCCGTAAATAGCTCCACGAGC
>CAYPDX010000086.1:0-2880 GCA_964409695.1 uncultured Rickettsia sp.
ACACTACCAAATAGACACAAACAAAATGCAAATGTTGAATCACTAAATCGTGAATTGGGAAAGGTTTTTAATGCATATATGAATAAAAAAGAACTTGATGATGGTGAAGAATATACTAATTGGGATGATATAACATCAAAGGTTAGAAAAGAAGGTAATAAAATCAAAAAACTGAAATTACCAAAATACAGTGAATGGAAAATTAAATTTTTTGACCAAGCAAAAGCGGGAGAACCTAAATTTAAAATTGGTGATTTTGTGTATAGGGCTTTAGATGCTCCAAAGTCTGCATTGAACAAAAATCAACCTACAAAACGATTTAGAGAAGGGGACTTTAGATGGGATACAGTAGCTCGTAAAATTGAAAGAGTTATTTATATGCCAGATTATCCATATTATCGCTATATGATTCACGGTATTAAACAAGCCAGTTATTCCGAAAACGAATTGATGAAATCTAATGAAAAAGAACAAAAATATGAAATACAAAAATTTGTAGGATTTAGAACAAAAAACAAAGTCAAACAAGTTAATATCAAATGGAAAAATCAACCAGTTTCACAAAATTCTTGGGAAAATATTGATAATATTATTGAGGATATTGGTAAAAAATCTTATGATAATTATGTAAAAGTATATAATGAAGATTATAAAAAATTGGATGAAAAATTTACTAAATTTAATGAAGAACCATCAATTAAGGAATTAGAAAAACAATTTGAGGAAATAAACACAGGGTTAAGAAGAAGTGAAAGGATTAAAAATATAAAGAAGTAATTACAGGTTGTCAAATTCATTTTCTAAATCATCAGTAATATCAATTATTTCTTTTCTTGTGAAACTATTTAAACTTTTAAAATTGAAAACTGCTGTTGATTTTTGTTCAGGTTTTGGATAATATGATAATTTTGTAAAATCATATGGTTTTATTAACTGAATACAATCGGTTTGAATTCTTACAATATCATCTAAATTGACATTATTCATTGCAAATTCTGCCATATATTTTCGGCTAAATGATGTAAAGAATGGTTTTAATCTGTAGTTATGTTTGTATGGATTTTTTGCATTTATCAATTCATATTTAGATCGGATATTCATATTTTTATCAATATATTCAGTTGTAGATAATATTATATACTCTGTGTCTTGATTATCTTCTAACATTGACACATCCATATTTGATAATTCTTTTTCTGTTTTTGCTTCTGTTCTGTTGAATTCTGATAATGAACTCCATAAACTTGATGACAAATGTTTGATAAGTTTATTATTTGGTAATTGTGATTTAATCATATTCAGTTTTAAAAACCAATCACTGAATATTGTTTTACTTTCAATTAAACAATCATTGTCATATACATAACAATTATAATTATCATCCAAATTTAATATTTCAATGACAATATTGAATTGCTTTTTGTATTTTAAACAAAAATTTATGCTATAATGTGTATAATAATTATCTGATGAAAATACAAACAATTTTTTAAATAATTTGTTATCACAAGTAATTTTACATTTGTAAATACCATATTTTAACTGTTTTTTAAAGTCTGATATTTTGCTTTCATATCCCTTTGTTTTTGGAAACTTAAAATCAGAATTTGCCAATAAGTTTGGGTAGAATGATGAATAATCATATCCATAACAATGAATATCTTTATTTAATATATCTTTGTCAATTGACATTAATCCACAGTTTGAACAGTTTTCATAATACTTATATTCAGTAAAATTTATTACTTCCATATTTTTATGTTTTGTGTTCAAACTAAATGTCATATTTACTGCTGATAAATGGTTGTAAAAATCTGCATAAAAAATTCCATACTTTTTGAGTTCTTTACACCACTGAACAAAGTCTTTATAGAATCTTTTCATATCATCAAGTGTTTCTTCATAACCTTTGAATAAGTGAAAGTAATTATAATTTTTTAAATCTCTGTTAGTATTTGTTTCAATTTGTATTTCTGTATCTAATTCTGATGATATACTGTGACATTTATTACCATTTACAAAATATACTCGTATTTTTTTATGATTGAAATTATTCATTTATATATTATATAATATATAAAATTATTTTTTTAAGTATTTTTATTTATTTATTTTTAATTAATTAATTAATTAATTTATATTATTTTTTATTTTTATTATTTATTTTCTCAATGATTGCTACTTGGTAAAAGTGTGATAGTTTTGATTCTTGTGAGCCATTGCCCCAATAATAATCTCCTCCATCATCAGGGATAATATCAAGTCCTTCCGATTTTATAGTCATCATTCTCATTTGATTCATCCCTACTATTTTTAGTTTTTTGACATCTTTACCTTTATTTTTCATAACATCAACTAGCTTTTTTATTTCCTCTAATGTTATTAGGTTTTTTGGATTATTTGCTGTGATTCTGGTTGTTTCAACACTGAATCCACTCTTTGTTTTTAATAACTCTTTGGTCACTGAAAATTTATCAATTTTTTTATTGCTCATTTATATAATATAATTATATATTATTTTTTTAAGTTATTTTAATTATTTTATTTTATTGAAAAAATACTCTATATATTTTTTTAATAGTAATTATAAAAAGTTGATATTTACAGGTTTTCAAGTTCCTGTTCAAGGTCATCTATTGTTTGCGCTTTTGTATTTTCTATCAAATCAAACAAATCTTCAATCTCTTTATCGTTACTCGTGATCGGTTTGATTTCAATATCATCATCTTCTTCATCATCAGATTCTACAACAACTACTCGCTTTGGTGGTTCAACCACTTGTTTTTTTGGCTCAATAAATATTGTTTTCTTTTTGGGGTTTTCAAGCTCAATAACTTTTGGTTTTTGTGCTTCTGCTAATTGTTTTTTTAATTCCTCAAT
>CAYPDX010000087.1:0-2826 GCA_964409695.1 uncultured Rickettsia sp.
ACCTCTGGGATTTTGTTGCTGAGAAGATCGCAAGTGAGAAGTTACTATATGAAAACATTGGAGTAGCAGCAGGTGATGAGGATGATATTGGTGAAGTAGAAGGTGAATACGAGGATGAAGAGCAAATTGAACTCCTACAAGAAACATTAAAAGAAGCCGATGAAATAGCCGCATCATATTCTGAAGGAGCAGAGGCCGCAGCCTCTAGTTTAGGCCTAAGATCAGAGTTTGGCAAACTTCTAGGTCCAAATGAAGCTGAAGCTGCCGGTATTGCTGCAATTGGAGCTACAAGCATATCACCAGTTGTTGCAGAGTTTATCGGAGCTTCCTATGGAGCCCTTGCTTTAAAATATGGACCGCAAGTAGCAAAATTTATAATATCGAAAGTGCTACCAAGAGCAATTCCAGGAGTTGGTGCTGCATTTTTAGCAAAAGATATATATGATGGCGGTAGGGCTTCATACAATAAATTCGTTGATGTTGAAGAAGCGCGGCCTAAAGTACTTGCAACTCCTATGCCGGATGGAGAAGGATCGGAAGCATTTGTTACACCTGGTCTTACTGATTTTGAAAAGAGCCTTGTAATACTTCCTGGCTTCGTAATTGGAGAAGTTGATTTAAGCGGAGCTGTAAACCAAGGTTTCCCAGATCATTCAGATCTTGCTAAAGAAACTATGATTCTTTACAAGAAGGATTATCCTGATACAGTAAAAGATTATAAAATATCAGATTTTGAACATGGCGACAATATAGGCCTTGAGAGATTTACTCAAAGAGTTAGTATAACAGGTCAGAGAGCGAAATTAATAGATCCCAAGACAAAACAATATTTAGAACCAGATCGTGCTTTAAATTCTGGAGTAGGACCACATGGAGGAAGTCATTGGAAATTGTATGATCAAAAAGGAAATAAGATAGGTGCTATTACAAGAGGTGGAAAATGGTTAAGGAAATAAAATTATGGAAATGATAGAAAAAACTCTTAGAGAAGATATTTTTAATCAAATGGGCCCATTTGATTATGATTCCATTATTGAATCAAAGAATTATAATAATAGAAAAGCTTTTTCTGTGTTTGATCATTGGTTGAATGAAGAAGAGGCTGCAGAGAAAATTTTATTTTATGAACAAGTTGAAGAGGAACCATGTAGTGTATTATATGAGAGATATATTCAGTATGAAAATAAACTAAAGTTATTCTATTTAGAACTATATAAGAGCACTCAAGTCTATGCAGCTTTGACTGCAGGAAACGGAACGTGGCGTATTTTTAAATTTAGTAGTATTGATGAATATATGTCTCTTGTAACATTAAGTATTAGAGAGCAGTTATTTTTAGAATTGGTAATACCTAGATGGTTAATGATTTTAGAAGGAGGGCATGATTTAACCCATTTGCTTTATATTCATAAGGATAGTACCTCTGAAAATGAGTTGAGAGATATTTGTCAAAAAAGTGGTGTATATATTTTAGAGCCAGTTAAATAAAGTCCTAGATGTACTTAAGTGATGATGGAAGAATCAGCGGAGTTAGTATAGAGGTAACAAATGAATGACATTGAATTTAAGGAAAGTGAGATTTCAACTAACAAAAATGCAATAATAAAATTCCAAGAATTCATAGGAGCGAAATGACCAGAAGATTATATAGAATTTTTGTTAAAGCATAATGGGGGACGTCCTACTTATTTTGATACTTATAAGTTGATAGAGCCTTTAGCAGAAGATGATCAAGAAGCAGATATAGTATGGTTTTATGCTTTATATGAGGGCAAAGAATGTAATTTAAAAGGAGAATTTGAATGGTTTCATAATAAATTTCCTAAGGAGTTGCTTGCTATAGCATATGCTTCGGGAAATGATAAAATATGTATTTGTACAGATGGACCAAATTATGGAAAGATTTATTTTTGGGATATTTATAATCAAGCTCCAGAAAATCAAGAGCCATGGTGGGAGAATGTATATCTAATAGCAAATAGTTTTACAGAATTTATTAATGGTTTGTATGAATATGACCTTGGAGAAAATGATACAATAATTAGACGTTATCAGGATGGAAGAGTAACAGTTACTAAAGATTAGTTTTCTTGCCTTGTCTAAGTAAATACAGAAGCTCCTGATCAGTAAGTTCAGAAGTAGTATCTTATCATCCTGATAATAAGCTTAAGATTAGGCTCCATAGCTTGTACTTCTCGTTGATTTACTGAGAAATAATTTGTACAAGTTGCTGATATGATTTTAAGAATTTTAGATGCTCAAGCCAGCGATTCACTTGAAATTATAGAAAGTGAAGTTAAAAAAGAAGCAAAAGAACTATGCAGTAGATTTCCTTTGTATCTTTGAAAGCATATGGTTTTTTAAAATTTTTGTTAATAGTCCTCTCTTGTCGATTTTTAGATTTATTTGAGATAGCATCGGTTTAAACTTTTTAAAAGAAACGAGTTTACAGGATGTCAAACCCACCAGAGCAAAGTTCAGAGTCGAAAGATGGGATTTGGGAATCTTTAAAAAACCTTTTCAATAGTTTATTTGGGAGTTCCGATAAAAATACTTCTGATGTAAAGTCGGAAGAGAGTAATGTTTCAGAAGAGCCAAGTTTTTTAGGTAGTAAGAAATTTGCACTCGGTCTTGCTGTTGGTGCGGCAGTAGCAGCTATTCCTATTGCTGGACCGTTTGCACCTTTTGTCGGAGTTGGTGTATATCTAGCGTCAAGAGGGGTGCAAAAAGCTGCTGCATTCTGTTCCAACGCATTTACAGCTTTAAAAAATGGGTGGATTCAAGGATCTAGCGCAACGAGAGGAGTATAGTTGTTGTAGAAGAGCT
>CAYPDX010000088.1:0-2473 GCA_964409695.1 uncultured Rickettsia sp.
TTGGTTCTTGTAAAAACAACTATACAGTGTTGCGCTAGATATTTGAACTAGCCATTTATTAAAATATGGTAGTATTATTTAATATGTTTTTAAGTAATGATTGAGGTTTAGGATGAAAATAATAGAAGCGGCTAAGAAAGGTGATGTTTCGGACATTGAGCAATTAATTCTTGCTGGTGCTAATATTACAGAAGTGGATGAAGATGGTAGAAGCGCTTTACACTGGGCTGCGATTGGAGGCCACACAGATATAGTAAGAATGTTAGTTGAAGATAAAGGATTATCTATTGATCTAAAAGACAAAAATGGATGTACAGCATTTTTTGAAAGTTGCTATGAAGAGCACTGGGATACGGCGTCTATATGTCTAAAACTTGGAGCAAATCCAAATTGCTATGCTGAAAGCACCGCTCCCATTTTAATGGCTGCGGCATTTTTACAAATAGATCTTATTAAAGTGATGATTACAAAAGGTGTAGATACAACGGTGCAAGGAAGATTCGACGATAACGCATTGCATTTAGCTGCGATGGCTGATACAGAGAGTCCATATATAAATCTTGAACTTCTAAAGATATTATATGATGCAAAAACACCTATTATAGAAAATCAAGATCATATGACACCATATGATTATCTAAACAATCATGATAAGAGTTTTGGAGAAATGTTTCATGAACATGTTGATCCAGAATATCATTCGGAATTACTCGGTATGTAGTTGGTAAAGTATGTCAAGAGCTAGAGCTAGCGAAGAAATTGTTGACAATATTAGAGAGATAGCTGAGGGAGAAAAAGCACTTCCAGCCGTTACATTTGGAACTCACATAGATTTGTCTGCACACCTTAATCCAGAAGAAAAATACCTCCTTGTGTTATCAAAAGTTATTACAGGAAGTAATACATGTACAGCTATTTATCGCCATTCTGATGGGTCATTTTTGGTTGCTAATAATGATAAAGAGCCTAGAAATTTTGAAGCTGTACGAGGAATTCTTGGACGTTATGCCGAGGGTAGAGATATATCTGCTGCGAGGGCAGCATTTTCTGAAATTGATAAAACGATATACTTTCCAAGAAGTGAAGAGACTTCTGTAACACGTGCAGGACCATCGAGAGCTGCTTATGGTAAAGCTTCAGCTGTTCCTCCATCTACATCTTTGCCAGAAAAATTTAATCAAGACGTAGATTTTCTTCTAAGGGACTTTGAACTTATAGGTAGAAGGTTTGTAGGAAATGCACGATTTGTATCTAGTGATACAGTGCACGCAGAGATGCAGCTTTTGCCTATGGTAATGAGTGATCGTTCTACAAACGAACCAGCAATTATGACGTCAAAGTTAATGTGTTACCCTTGTCATACAACAATAGAGGCTCTGAGTGAAGTTACTGGTAGACCAATTAAAACTGCGGGAACTCATGGTAAGACGTATCTTGGATGGAGGAGAATACCTATTGTTAGTGATAATTCAAGCTTACAGGGCGCATTTGAAACAAGGTTTTTAGAAAAGACAAGTTCTAAAGTTGCTGAAGTTCGTAGTATTCGAGCTAAGGGGGGTGAGGCGGGAAAGGCAGTCGCTGCGCCTGTGGTAGATGCAGAAGGATTTGAAGCAGTTGCAAGAGCTACTAGAAAGGAGAGAGTAGTAATAAGTACGTCTGCTGTTATGGAAAGAGGGGCAGAGAAAAAACTGAAAGATGAATCAAAGCTTTTATGGTCTAATGACGATCGTTTACGAAGTGGAATAGTAGGAAGCATACCGCATCAGGGACTACCTCCTAGAGGGCATGGAAGTACCGGAGACATTGGTAGGCCTATTATTGGAGCTGTACAAGGTGGAGCAGTGTTTATTCCTCCTCCAGAAGAATTATCAGGAAGGCCTCCGAGGCCTACTGTACCATTGATGACAGAAGCTCATCATGTATCTGTAAGTGGTCTTAGACCAGGCTATACACCGCCACCTCGCGCCGCTGGACCTAGAGGTGCGCCTAGACCTACAAGTAGAGGAGGCCACGGTGGTGGCGGCAGAGGTGGGCATGCATAGAAGCAGGTAAGTATTCGAGCAGTATTTTTCTATAGGGTTCGTTAATAGCATGTAGATTTTTTTCAATAAAACAATACTACACCCTACCGCCGGAGTACCCTTGCCTCTTGCCAGCGCTGAAAATTATAAACCCGTTGCATGAACTATAGTTAGAAAAACATCCATCTATTTTCTTTGCATATTACCAGTTGCCAAAATCGCCATAAATGCTAAAACTCTGGGACATAATGGTAGCAAAAGTACTTTTGGCTATTTTGACACTTTCGGCAAGTGTGTTAGTGATTCAATCTTAAGAATAAGTTGGATAGAGGATATTTTATGAATGAGAATTTATGATGTTTAAACAATTTTAATTTGAACTGGCGGTCTCTTCCATTGGTGGATTCAAGGATCTAGCGCAACGAGAGGAGTATAGTTGTTGTAGAAGAGCT
>CAYPDX010000089.1:0-2395 GCA_964409695.1 uncultured Rickettsia sp.
GCGAAGGAAGCATTACTGACTTCACTAAGTTGTATACTGCAGAAGGTATTATTGGAGTGCGTCTTAAAATAGAAGATCCTATAGAAATAGCTATAGCAATGGCACCAAAAATTGATAAAAAAGTAATAGAAGCCTTTGAAGGACCTATTGATGTCCAATGTGTTTTAGCTGAACTTGATGGGGCTGATCAAGATTCTTTTAGAAAGAATATGGGAGAAGCTGGGTTCGGAGAATTGTTATTAGAGCCGTGGGAATAACAGTATAGAATTTATTCTGCCGCTAATGTAAGTATAATTTTCGGGTTGTTTATAGATCAAAAGCAATCGATCCTAGGAAATATATCTAAGTTCTATACTTAGATATATAAGACTATTTTCTTGTTTTATTGTTCACTCTGGAGTATTCTTCCAAGGTGAACAATAAAACATAATAATCTTATGCAGTTAATCGGAAGAAGTCATGAACAAGGTATACTAAAGGAGTTGCTCTATTCTAATCAAGCTGAGTTCTTAGCTATTTATGGAAGACGTAGAATAGGAAAAACATTTCTTATCAGAGAATATTTTAAAGATAAGAAGGTACATTTTTTTAATAGCACAGGATCTAAAGATGCTTCTTTAACAGAGCAAGTAGAACATTTCACCCAGGAAATAAGTAAAGTATTTTACGGTGGTATAAAACTTGTTCCAGGTAAAAATTGGGATAAGACGTTCGAAATACTTACTTCCGCAATAGCTAGTACATCTAAAAATAAAAAAATAGTTCTGTTTTTTGATGAACTGCCATGGATGGCTACAAAAAATTCTAAGTTACTTACAACATTAGATTATTATTGGAACCAACACTGGAGCCGAGATACTAGGGTAAAGCTTATTATTTGTGGTTCTTCTGCAAGTTGGATAGTAGATAAGATTATCAGTAATAGAGGAGGGTTACATAATAGAATTACAAAACAAATTTGTCTTCTTCCTTTTGATTTGAGAGAAACTAAGACATTTTTAGATAGTAAAAATATTAAGCTTACTCATAACCAAGTCGTTCAAATCTACATGGTTATGGGTGGAGTTCCATATTATTTAAATAATATCAAAAAAGGTCTATCTGCCTCACAAAATATAGATACATTAGCTTTTACTAAAGATGGACTACTAACAAATGAGTTTGATAATTTATTTGCCTCACTTTTTGATATGCATGAGTTGTCTATAGAATTAATCAAAGTATTAGCTGGGCAGAGAGGAGGAGTTAGCCAAGAAGAGATATTTAAAAAAATAGGCGGCATAAAAGGCAAACTAGGAATACAAAAACTAAAAGAATTAGAGTCAGCTGGCTTTGTAATTAGATTTAAGCCTTATTTGCACAGTAAAAGGGGTGTTTATTATAAAATTGTGGATGAATACACGCTTTTTTACTTGGATTGGATCCTACCAATAAAAGACAGTTTAATTCATAGGACAAGCGTATCAGGTTATTGGGAAAAACAACAAAATGTTGCTAATTGGTATAATTGGGCAGGGTATGCATTTGAAGCAATATGTTATAAGCACATAAGCCAAATTAGGGATGCATTACAGTTGGATGTTTCTTCTTTAGCAAGTACTTGGCGTTTCAAAAGTAGAACTTCAGATCAAAGGGGAGCTCAAATTGATTTGTTATTTGACCGTCCTGACGATGCTATTACATTATGTGAGATTAAATTCACTAATAAGCCATTCCATATAGATAAATCTTACTCAGAAATTTTAGAGAATAAAATGTGTGTTTTTAAAGAAATTACTAGAACAAGAAAACAAATTTTTTTAGCAATGATTTCTGCATCTGGACTACAAAATTCAAAATATACTGATACATTAGTTTCTAATATACTTACGCTCGAAGATTTATTTTGATTAAAAAAATGAATGGTAGATGAACACAAGCGCAGAACAAGAAGAAAAAATCAGCGGATTAATAGAGAGGGTAACATATCATAATCTTGAGAATGGATTTTGTGTTTTAAAACTTGCTGTAAGAGGTAAGAAAGATCTTGTAACTGTAGTTGGCCATTTAGCTATGGTGAGCGTTGGTGAATTTATCTATGGAGTAGGGCATTGGAGAAACGATAAGCATCACGGCTTGCAGTTTAGTGCTAAGTTTTTAAAAACTACAGCTCCAACGAGTCTTGAAGGAATAGAAAAGTATCTTGCTTCAGGACTTATAAAAGGAATAGGTCCAGTCTATGCCAAAAAGCTAGTAAAGACCTTTGGAGAAGAAGTATTTAATATAATCGAAGATTCACCAAGTAAATTAAGAAAAGTTGAAGGAATAGGTGCTCACAGGGCGAATCAAATAACAAATGGATGGGCCAAACAAAAAGCCATTAGAGAAATAATGTTATTCTTACATAGTAACGGAA
>CAYPDX010000090.1:0-2352 GCA_964409695.1 uncultured Rickettsia sp.
AAATCTTTCTAATTTGTTATTATTATAATTATGTTAGATATTTTTAAACAATTTGTAGAGGAAGCAGAATATGGTATAAATCTTGGTATAGCTGATGGAATAACTGCAGCATATTTTGCTGCAGCAAAAGGACACACCGATATAATTAGTTATATAGCAGATAAATATAAAGCAACTCTTGGCATAAACTCTTTTAATGACATGGGGATTACACTTTTAAATTTAACAAGCGTATTTGGTACTCTTGATATGGTAAAATACTTACTCGAAAATGGAGCTGATCCAACAATTGTAGATGCAAGTGGATCTTTACCAGCTCATTATGCCGCAAGAGAAGGTAAATTAGATATTTTTAATCATTTTGTTAAGGAAACAGGGTTCAATATAAATCTTGGTATCTCGGATGGTAGAACTTCAGCACATTTTGCCGCAGTAAACGGACGTTCTGATATAATAAAATATATAAAAGCTAACGGTGGTAACGTAAACATTCCTACCCACAATGGTATGACACCTTTACATTATGTTAGTTGCTTAGATTCTCTTGATATGGTAAAATGCTTACTCGAAAATGGAGCTGATCCAACAATTGTTGATGTAAGTGGATCTTTAGCTGCTCATTATGCCGCAAGAGAAGGTAAACTAGATATTTTTAATCATTTTGTAGAAGTAACAAAATTTCCTATTAATAGCCAAACCATCACAGGTATGACAGCAGGCCATTATGCTTGCTCAAATACTAATCTTAGTAAAAGTCAAATTCATGATATGCTAAAATCGATAGCTGCACATGGAGGTTCCTTTTCTATAGAAGATCATTGCGGTAGAAGTTACAAAACAATTCTACAAGACAGAGGTATGTCAGATTTTCCAGAGTGGTTTACAACGCGAGAATCATTAGATATTCAAGCTGCAACAGGAGCTGCTGAAGCTGCAGAAAAAGCAATTCATAGTGAATTAGATGGACTTGATGCTCTATTTGATGCACTACATCCACATGACACTGCTGTTCATGGAGGAGAAGCCGGAGCTGATACCGACGGCACGCATGGTCTTGGTGGAGCTACGAGCGCTGAAATTGATTAAAAATATACAATAACCAAGTCCTGAATCAAATTGTATAAGTGCTATTGGTTCAGGGCTTTTATCTCACTATACCGGACAAAAATGTGCTTTTATCTACTCTAACTCCAAGCGCCCTTTTCTGACTGTTTGTAATATTTAAGCTCATAAGATTGAGCTTTGTATTTTGTATATAAATCCCTACAAACTTCCTTTTGAACTTGGTTATGCTCATAGAAAATAATCATAACTCTACTGAATTTCTCAATATTTTCAAAACCACAACCAATACATACTAAAATAGTTGAATTATTTATATTATTCTCTTCGTGAGTTATTAATATGGGCTGCTGTTCCGGCAAAGGATCATCAATACTACCATGCGGGATGAATGATTTTTGAGCAAAAGTCCATAAGGTTTTATTCATGAGTTCTTGCATATCATGATTTTCAGTTTTAACTAAAGTTCTCTCACCAGTCTGATAACATTTCTCTAGCAACTGACAGATAGATTTTTCGAATATAGAACTTGTAACTTGGTAGAAGCTTATATTGGTCATTATTTTATCAATCCACTAACATATAATTTTATTAGATTTTATTTGCTTATTAAATATTGCCATCTGAAGAATTTGATTATCTGTAATTTCCATACTACTTGCAACAAAATTACATTTATTTATTAGCTGCGCATCAGTAGAAATATCAAGAAATTTAAAGTTTTGATCACCGCTTTGTTTTTGCCCAAGTAATTCTCCCTCACCCCTCAGAATAAGATCTTTTTCTGAAATATAGAAGCCATCTTGGCTTTCTTTCATTATTTTAAGACGTTCAAATGCTATTTTGCTACTTGTCTTTCCATATAGCATAACACAAACTGACTCTAAATTGCTTCTTCCAACTCTGCCTCTTAATTGATGAAGCTGAGCAAGACCAAATTTTTCGGCATTTTCAATAATAATTAATGTAGCATCTGGAATATCCACACCAACTTCTATAACAGTTGTTGAAACTAAGATCTTAATTGTGGAATCTAATAATTGATTGATGATTTTAGATTTTTCATCAGAAGCCATCCCTCCATGCAAAAACCCAACGTCATCTCCAAAAATATTTTTTAAATAAGAAAATCGAGTTTCAACATCAACAAACATATTTAATTCTTCTTGCTCATCGACCTCGATTAACGGACATACCCAGAAAACTTTTTCGCCTCTGTCAATTCTATTCCTAACCGCAATACAAATATCATCTAATTTTTTAATAGAGCAAACTACTGTATTTATATCC
>CAYPDX010000091.1:0-2266 GCA_964409695.1 uncultured Rickettsia sp.
TATTACAAGGGGTCAACACCCTTATTCCAGGATAAATCTATAATAATAGAACCAGGGCAGAAAGTTGGACTTGTTGGCTATTCGGGAAGCGGCAAGTCCAGTTTTGTAAACCTAATTCTAAGGCTTTTTAATGTTACAGATGGGAGAATATTAATTGATAATCAAGATATTAGTACATGCACACAAGAGTCTCTAAGAAAAGCCATAGGTATGATTCCTCAGGACCCATCACTCTTCCATAGGTCTTTGATGGAAAATATTCGTTATGGCAAAGCTGATGCAACAGACAAAGAAGTAATTGAAGCAGCGAAGCGCGCTCACGCTCACGATTTTATTATTAGACTCCCTGAAGCATATGAATCCCTCGTTGGAGAAAGAGGGATTAAACTTTCAGGCGGACAGCGTCAAAGAATTGCAATCGCAAGAGCTATTCTAAAAAATGCTCCAATATTGATTCTAGATGAGGCTACTTCACAGCTTGATTCTTTAACAGAACACGATATTCAGAATAGTTTATTGGAACTTATGAGTGGAGGAGGGGCTTCAAAAGGACAAGGTAAAACAACCTTAGTTATTGCTCATAGACTTTCAACATTACTACATATGGATAGGATTCTTGTTTTTGATAAAGGTAAAATTATTGAAGATGGTTCTCATGCAAAATTAATTGCTAGCAATGGATTATATAAAACTCTTTGGGAAGCACAGGTTGGAGGTTTTTTGCCGGATAAGAAGTAATAGAATTTATTAGTAGAGCTTGGCGGTGAATTCTTCTTTTTTGATTAATCTTTGAAAGCCTTATATAGACGTGCATTTGTTAACAGTACCTATTTATTATTATAAGAAAATTATAGTAAAAAGCTTTAATGGCAATAAAACAAGTGAAGAATTTCTATCTATCCAGGCTGAAATGTTAACTAGTAAAGCAACAGGATTTCGTGGGCTAATTATCTATGATAAATTAGGAGATGGAAAAAGTGCAGGTGTATATGACCAAAGTGACCAGAAAATTCACATTCCTATAAAAAAATTTAGAGAAGACCCTTTATGTGATACATTGAGCCATGAAATGACGCATACAATATATCATATTTATGATGTTAATTCTGAAGAAAAAGTATTAGGCGTACTAAGATTTTTAAACGATACAGAGAAACAACAAGACGTAATGTCACTAGTTGCTGATAGTTTTACCCCGCACAAAGTATCAAGTTTCCGTGAAGGGTATATGAATCCTGCATTTAGACAAAAACTTGAGCTTTCGAAAGCTTGTATGCCGATTTTAGATACCGATCCGCATGATGAAGTAATACAAAAACAGAAAGTAGACACTCTTGCTTCTGAAGTTACCTCATTTGCTTATGAATCCATATTTCATGAGATTAATAATCCAAAGAAAGGTGCGAATTTTCTAAGAAAATATAAGGAATTAAGACCAAATACTGAAGTAACATCTACCTCAACTCGCTTCATGGAGGCAAAAGAAAAAGGAGAGGGAGCTCAGGAAATTATAGCAGTTGCAATTTTTGATATTAATATGCACATGATTGAACATATAAAGGCTGTTGGTGACATCACACCTGAGAGAGCAAAAATACTTAGCGGGTTAGAAGAAATACGGAGAGTTATTACCCCAGCAAATGTGAGAGGAATAGAAAAGATATCTGGAATAGGAAGAACGAAAGTTCCTTCCCCAAAGGCGCGATTTGTATCTAAGGATTCAGCGTCTCATTTTAGCTTTGATGGCTTTTGTACACCAATCGACGTAGGCTCAAGGAGTCACATTTATGGTAGCGGAAATTCTGTTGATCAAGCTGATAAAATTCGTGTATCTCTTTCTACAAGAAGAGCTTCTATTGCTAATTTAGGTAAAGAAATGATAAAACATCTTGGAGATAGCCCTGAGAAATCAAATATTAATGGGAAGGGGAGGTACTAATTATACTGTAATAGCAGAAATTTTAACATGAAAATTACACCTCTAAAAAACAAAAAAACTGTCTTGACAAAGGGAACCACCATAGGACGTCCTCTTTTAGTTTTCTTATTTTCAGAATCTTCATACCACGTATGTTCAAATCCTTCTTCCAACCAAACAGTTAATGATCCTCTCTTCTTCAAAGATTCATTATAAGAAGACCAATTCGTTATTTTATATTTTTGCTTCCACATATATCAACCCACTATATCATGTGTTAACTGTACTCGAGTTCTAATACCAAATCCCATAATTAATTAAACCAATTGACTGAACATATCTGAGCTA
>CAYPDX010000092.1:0-2175 GCA_964409695.1 uncultured Rickettsia sp.
AGTAGCTTAGAGGAAATAAGGAGTGGCATAGCAAATTTTTGTAAATTCCTGCGCTGGTAATTTACCACCTTTGCTTATGGGTTTCAACAGATGCGACAAAACCATAGATGGAGCACGATAACGTTCTATATAAACTGGATTACTCAAATCAGTAGTATACTCTATATACTCAAATGTAGTAGGTGTTATAGACCTAGCTCCTATTTCAGCATAGATTAGTGGTGCTGCTGTCTGTGGAATATCACTACCGCCAACTCTAACTCTCATTTTTTATCTACTTTTCTATTAACTTTTATTGAAAACTCTAATATACAACTTTAGGTTCAGGAATATGAAGTGATTGTAGCATAAAAATATATAAATAAAAATAAATTTATGTTTTTTAGTTTGTTGCTTAATTCATTTAACAAGTCAAAATTATCTACTTTTGATAAATAATTTTATACAACAAAGCCATAATCTAGCCAAACAAGTGAGAAATACCATCTATTTGGCTAAGATTTTTATTGAAGTATAGCCAGTCATATGTTAAATATAACTAATTGGCTAAAATTAATATGTAGCATGAAAGCATTATCAGTAAATGAGAAAATGAATTTTATAGGACGTAAAGCTGAAATTGAGAAGTTAGTTACTATAGAAAAATCTTATAAATCAAATATTATTATACTATATGGTCGTAGAAGAGTTGGTAAAACTACATTACTCGAACGTACCTTTGGGAAGAGGAACCTTCTTAAATTTGAAGGAATAGAGGGCTATAATGGAGCAAAACAACTAGAAAACCTTAAAGCACAGCTTGGGATTTATTTAGATGATACCACCGAGATAGCTAATGTTAAAACTCTAAGAGAGTGGATGCAGCTACTTAGCAAATGTGTAATAAAAGGAAAATGGACTATTTATTTCGAAGAAGTGCAATGGATAGCTAATTATAAAGATAGTTTTATTGCAGAAGTAAAATATATATGGGATAATTTTTTGATGCATAATCCTGATTTACTGCTTATTTTATGTGGATCATCAGCATCATTTATGATAGGGAAAGTTATTCATTCAAAGGCTCTTTATAATAGATCTCAACATGAAATCTGTCTAAAAGAATTCACTATTCAAGAGACAAAGGAATTTTTAAAAAAGAAAAGTGATAAAGAAGTTTTTGATGCATATCTTACAATTGGTGGAATTCCAGAATATCTAGACAAAATAAAAGAGGAATCATCAGTTTTTTTAAGTCTATGCAAAAACTCTTTTACAAGTGGAAGCTTCTTTGCACGAGAATATAATAAGATATTTATAAGTAGCCTGTCAGAAAATAAATATTATCGTTCGATAATTGAGCTTCTTAGCTTAAAGAAATTCCTAAATAGGCAAGATTTACTAAAAACGCTTAAAATTAGCTCTGGCGGGAGCCTAAGTGCATTATTAATAGATCTAGAAACTTCAGGGTTTATAGAGAAATATCACCCTATTAACCTTACCTCTACTAGTACTCTTGTAAGATATGCTATCGCTGATAATTATCTGCATTTTTATTTTAAGTTTATTAAACCTATTCAGGACAAAATTGATAATGGTGATTTTGATCAAAGGCCTACTTTGGCAATTAAAACTGACAGCTACCATAAATGGCTAGGATTTGCTTTTGAAAGATGGTGTAGGAAAAATCATTCTGTAATTGCCAAAATCTTAGGTTTTTCAGCCGTATATTATAGGTCTGGTGTATTTTTTAGCAAAAAAACAGAAGAACAGGATCCAGGTTATCAAATAGATTTGGTATTTGATAGAGATGATAATGTTTATACAATCTGCGAAATTAAATATCTTCAAAGCAAAGTTTCTACATCAGTAATTAAAGATTTTGAGCAAAAACTTAATTTATTTGATCCTAAAAAAACTAAAACTATTCACAAAGTTTTGATTTGTTCCGAAGGTGCCGATAATGCTCTAATCAACAGCTCTTACTTCGATGATATTATAACATTCTCAGATCTTATAATGTAATGGATCTTGCTTACCAGACTTCTATTCGTTTAAATTAAAAAGATCATGACAGACTTATTATTGATTTTCTGGATGCCATCATGATTGGTTATTATATCTCTCGAATCCAATTAATCTAATACCATTTCCCATTACTAACTAAGCATATAAGCTATTGAACAAATAGATGAG
>CAYPDX010000093.1:0-2048 GCA_964409695.1 uncultured Rickettsia sp.
TTTTTCAAATTCCCATTAATAGGATCAACAACATATCCGCCTGCATCTTTTGCAAATATAATAACCCCTTCATTTGTAACAATTGGAGGCAAGAAATGTGTAGCTTTTATCTTGTCTTTTTTATCCTGTTTTGGATCCATAAGGTCTGTAGTCCAAATTATGCTTCCATCTTCAGTAGATACAGCTACAAGCTGTCTTGCATTTGTTGTTAAGAAAATAGTATTTCCAGATATTGACATTGAAATAACATCATCAACTTGCTTCTGCCAAACAGTATGAGCACGAGTAGTATCTACTTTTAGCAAATAACCATTATTACTCGCAACATAAATATCTGATCCCACAGCTATTGGCTGAGTAGAGATCGAAGAAGGAAAAGAGCCTAAATGCTCAGAAGACTGGGCAAGTAAATTCATTTGCCATAATTCTTCACCTGTTGCAATATTATTTGAAATCAATTGTCCAGATGAAAAGCCTGTGATTAATTGTCCACCAACCGCTACAGAAGAGGTAATATTTCCTGTTAAAAGAGTTTCAGGCCAAGAATCATAAGTCCAAACTGGTGACCAAGTGTCTATATTATAAGCTAATAGATTATTACTTACATTCTGCACAAAAAATGCATTAGAAATAATGAGAGGTTGATTCTTAACTAAATCATCCAAAGACTTTCTAACAATCTCCTTACCTGATTCCGCGTTTATAACAATCAATTGTAAATCAGCTGTAATGAATAATTTATCAGCTGAATAGGATAATGTAGCAGCTGACAAAGTTCTTTTTTGAGTATTTAATGAACTTTTCCAGTCTTCTTTCCCTGTTTTTATATCTATTCTAAAAATCGTACCTATGGAATCTATTGCATAGACTTTTGACCCAATGACAGATGGGAAGAATATCATTGAATTACTTGCCACTTTGGTCTTTTTAAAATTATTAAATTTAATCGGGTTGATTTTATACGAATAAGTTGAATTTCTTACGAAATTTATTTGATTCCCAAAATCACCAACTTCCTTCTCCTCACCAACTATAACACTCTTGTTTGAATCAGACTTTAAACGAGCTGTAAACTCCACAATACTCTTTAATTTATGTGATCCTGAACATGAGGTTAAAATAACTAGAGCTAGTAAAACTAAGAGATTTTTATTCATAGATATATCCTTTTACTTCGTTTCGTTTGTGTAAGATAATATAGATTCAGCTTGCATGCGAATTGCTTCTGATAAAGATTCACTTTGAAGGAGCTGCTGCGCTATTTCTTTTGCGCGCGCGCTATTTCCAATTTTTATATTATACAGGCCACTATATATTTGTGCATTCTCATATAAAGGTTGAGATTTGTCTATTGACGATAGATAAGTTTGAATCATTGATTTTTGCTTATCTGTTAATTCATTTTGATCGAGCAATAAAGATGCATATTCAGTTTTTGCAAGATTTACAGATATTTTCGAATTAGAGTTATTGATAATATTAGTAAGTTCTTCCAAAGCGTCTGATAATTTACCATTTCTTATAAGGTAGGTCGCTAATCTAAACTTAGAAATATCTCCAATAGAACCATCAACTTTAGCGAGTGATTGAAGAATTTCAATCCTATCATCATTGCTTAAATTTATACCAGTTAGTTCTTCAAAGAGAATTTCAGTATTTCTTTCAACTTCCGCCCTATGTTTACTTATATACCATTCCTTGACGCTAATTATAGAAATAGTAATTACAGTAAGTATAGCTACAATAGGTAAGGCTTTCTTAAAAAGCTCAATTCTTCTATTATAGACATAATCATCTTTTGCTTCGTCTAAGATATCACTCATAATTATTGCTTACATTTAATTTTAGTTCTTAGGCTCTCAGCTTTCTGCACTGAAGAAGCTGGTCGTTTGGGAAATTCATTTTCTAGCTTGTTAAGCATCCCACAAGCATCTGTAACTTTGTTTAACTGAGCTAATGAAGTTGCTAAACGTAGTAAAGAATCTGATGCTTTGGCTCCTTTTGGAGCTTGTTTGTAGCTTTTTAGAAAGTTTAGCGCTGCTTTATCA
>CAYPDX010000094.1:0-2010 GCA_964409695.1 uncultured Rickettsia sp.
TGGTTCTATTATTATAGATTTATCCTGGAATAAGGGTGTTGACCCCTTGTAATAAAACTTTACTTTATTGTATGTTATTTCCCCTTTCGTAATTTTTATCTTCTTCGCATTTGGTTTATCCTCAATTTCAGGAGGAGATAGTGCAATACGAAGACCTTACTCTATATCACTTGTAGTTTCAGAAAATTGTAATGTGTCTTCTGATAAGGACCAAAGAATATTTATTATAGAAATATTGATTGATGTGATGAGTGCAAAATCTCCAGCCGTTACTGTCCCATTTTTAAATCCTAGTATTAGTAGAATAAAGCTTAATGTTTGATATACTACAAACGAAGCTCCTTGGAACAAGAACATAAATAAAAACCACCAATCGCGTATCTGGTCAGCTACTACATACTGATTTAACTGCGCCATTAATTTTTTTGATTCAATTTTTCTAGCTGAGAATAAAATAACACTAGTGATATTACTTAAAATATCTACAATATGACCAACAACCATTGAGCGTATTTCTGCTGCTTTTACACATAATAGTCTGGCTCTTTTACAAAATAAAGCTGAAACAATTATGAAGATAAATAGCCATACAATAAGTAGAATAGTGAATTGGTAATTTATTGTTGATACTGTAAAAATAGCTATTACAAGGCCAGAAAAATGAGCAAAAAAATGTTAGCAAATTATTCAAAAGAAGCTGGAATGCAGCAATCATTATCACCAAATAAATGGAGACTTTCTTGCTTAATTGGCTAAAGAAACAAGGTATTGATGATAGATTAATCAACCATACTCTGGGCATAATAAGCAATCTCTGGAGATTTACCCAAAAACTTCTCTTTCAGATGCTCAAAAAGTATATAGTAAAGCTATTAAAAAATTTCTGATATAACATTGGAATGACAACTACATAATTAAATGAACACTTATTTTGTCTTAAAATGGCATTGTTGCTTAATTCGTTAGATGAGTCAAAGTTGTCTTTTTTGGTAAATATTTTTATGCAATTTTTACAGATTTTGGCATTCCAAGTGAGGTCATTTTATTTAAAAATGAACATATTAGTTGTGATTCTTTTTCTTGATTTCTCCACGCTCTTGATAAAAATTGCCTCCCAAATATTGTCTTTATACGATAAAAACTATTCTCTACTCGATTTCTTCTACCAAAATTATTCTTTGACTTCCAAGCGTAAATTCCATTCTCATTAATATAAGAAATGGTTTTATTCCTCTGATAATCACTACTTTTTTTAAAAGAAATTCTAGCATTCTTAGGAGGTGGAACAAGAAGAGTAATTTCTTTTACCTTACAGTAATCGTAAGATCTATGACTATCGTATCCAGAATCCGCCAACGTTTCATCTATTATACTTGGTCCCACTTTATCAACAATAGTTTCAAAACAAGATCTGTCATCTGTTTTATGAAAAGTCATTTCAGACGCTCTTGTAAAACCTGATCCATCAATACCTATATGCAACTTTCTCCATATTCTTCTACAATAATTGAGTCCTTTCTTAGTTCTAATCCATTCACGTTCTCCATAAACTTTAATACCAGAACTATCTATAACTAAATGAATATTATCTTTAACTGATAGAAAAGATATTTTAGAAATTATATCAGTCATACGACGTGATAATCCGCTAAACTCAGGAACACATAGATCTATCTTTAGCATTACAAACAAAGATTTTAAAAATCCTTCTAGTTGCTTTAGTGCTAGTTTAAAGATATGGCGTACAGTGGCTAGAACTTTGATACAAGAATCAGAATATATTAAAGGACGTCCTCTTTTAGTTTTCTTATTTTCAGAATCTTCATACCACGTATGTTCAAATCCTTCTTCCAACCAAACAGTTAATGATCCTCTCTTCTTCAAAGATTCATTATAAGAAGACCAATTCGTTATTTTATATTTTTGCTTCCACATATATCAACCCACTATATCATGTGTTAACTGTACTCGAGTTCTAACATATCTCTCATATTTAAGCAACAAAGCCGC
>CAYPDX010000095.1:0-1875 GCA_964409695.1 uncultured Rickettsia sp.
TGTCTTTGATAATTTGTCCATTATTCAAAATTATCATACATCTCTAATTGAAACAATCTATATGAATCATACAATTTATAGCTTAAGATTTTTAATATTAAATCAGAAAATTACCTGTCATAACAACTGCAAACCGCGCTGAGTTATTAAAAAATTATGTTGACAAATATACAATTATTAATATACTTTAGTAAGCGGGCCATTAAAAATTTGAACTTTTTAGGACAGCTTGTGCTCATTATAATAAATAATTTTTTGAATATAAAAAGGTAAGTGATATGTCTAAAAAAGCGGATATTGGAGAATTTTCTACAAGGAATTTCCTTTCGTACATAGAATTAGAATTACAGGGGTTGAAATATTCTAAAATACTTGGAGAGAATGTTTCAGAAATCTATATGCAACGAATGGCTGAACTAATAGCGTTCACTGGAGAAGCTATGCAAATTAAAGATGCAGATGGTAAGGTAATAGTCGTTGATCAAGAGATTAAAGATCTTGTACCTGGTGGGATGAAAGAGAACATTAAAAGGTTTATTGCTAAGAATCCTGAGACTAATTTTAAGAAATTAATGTATGTTGTAAAAGCTTATAATTCGGAGGTCCTTCATCAGCTTGAAGACTTCGTATTACAGGATGCAATAATCGAAGCTGAGAAACACCCCAATAAAGAAATTAATACAATGGTCGAAAAGATGACTTTACGTATTAAAAAAGACAAATTGGGTGACTTTAGAACAAAAATTGAGGATAGTTATGTAGCATTGTATGAACTAAGTGGTGACCATAAGTACATTCTGCAATCGTATAAAGATAAAACAATTGAAGTGATATTGACAGCCCTCTATATTTTAAAAGAAACTGATCTTAAAACTTTTGAAAAAACTGTTAGTGATATAGTACAAGCTTGTAACTTGGGTGAAGTTATTGGTGATGCGTCTTCATTCGGTGTAGATGGTGTTCATGGAATTCCTGATGCCGCATCTTCATTCGATGTAGATGGTGTTCATGGAATTACTGGTGGTGCATCTTCGGCAGGCGTGGATCCTGACTAGGAATTTTAAGTACTAAACGTTGAGTCATAAAAAGTTGCCGTTTTAATAAAATAGCGGCATCTTTTAGACTTTATGGTCTTCCTAGCAATTTATCAGCAAGAGTTTTTGCATTTTTCTTGGCTGTTTCAACTATTCCTGAATATTTTATTGTAAATCCTCACCATTTCATTACGGGATCAAACATCTATATACTGACACATCTGTGTCCGCGCCAAGAGAAAGAAATATGAGTGTAGCAACGTTACTTTAATACCGTAATTAGTCTTTAGGCAATCAATAATGCGTTGCTCTGAAAGAGGTGATTTTTCCATTATATTAGAACTATACCAGAAATCTGGAAGTGACCAACCAATATTTTCTTCTTTTTTATATAAGAGTTTTATGGTCAGAAATTGTTCTGTTTTTTTGCAAAAAATGTAGTGATGGAGAGAATTTATAAAAAATTATAAAGCAAATTAAAGAAACAAATGTACCAAGAAAAATAGAGCTAATTGCTTGATTTTCTTTGATTAAACTTGTAATTAAGAATGTTAAGCTTCCAGATAGGACGCATGAATAAAATCCAGTTTTAGATATAATTCTATTGAAAAATATTCCAACTAATGGAACCAGAGCAACTGGCGCCCAGAATCCTGCTGAAAAAATTACAAGTTCAACAATAGTTTCAAAGCTAAGCGCTATTAATATTACAGAAATCCCTATAAAAATACTCATGAACTTTGCAATATTGAGTAATCTCTCTTCGCTATAATTTATGTTTAACGGGCGAAATATATCATTTGCAATACTGATCGCTGAAATATTTAGATCGGAATCAGCT
>CAYPDX010000096.1:0-1766 GCA_964409695.1 uncultured Rickettsia sp.
CTTTTTTGTAAGGAAGACCATCGAGTTGCGTTTCTGTTCTTGCTGAGTGCAATCGTTAGTGCTTTCTTTTGGCCGATAAGAATAACAAGGTTCTTGCCTCTGGTAACTCCAGTATAAATAAGGTTTTTCTGTAGCATGTTATAATGTTGCATCATTAATGGGATTATAACTGCTTTATACTCAGATCCTTGTGATTTATGTATAGTGGTGGCATATGCTAATACTACCTCATCAAGTTCATTAAATTCGTAATTTACTTTTTTACCATCAAAATCTATTGTTAGTTCTTGCTCAGCTTGATCAATATTTTCTATTATTCCAATATCTCCGTTATAGACTTCCTTATCGTAATTATTTTCTATCTGCATTACTTTATCTCCCATATCATAAAATGATGCAAATCTTTCAACTGCTTTATCGGTTGGTGGATTTAATATCTTTTGAATCTCTATATTGAGATTTCTAGTTCCTATTACACCTCGAGTCATAGGACATAAAACTTGTAAATCCTTGATTGGTGAAAATCCAAACTTCTTTGGAATTCTTTCAGATATTAATTTTAATATGGTTGATAAAGCTTTTTCAGGATCTTCTACTTCAATAAAGTAAAAATCTGATAAATTATTGGTAGAACCAGTAGTAGAATTGTTTTCTGTAATCAAAGGCATTAATCTCTGATTTATTCTATGAGCATTAGTTATTATCTTACTCTCTGCAGCTTGTCTAAATACTTCAGTTAATCTAACTGTATTTACAGTACCAGATTCTATGATATCCCTTAAAACTTGGCCTGGTCCAACAGATGGTAATTGATCAACATCTCCAACTAATATTAAAGCAGCTACTTGCGGGATTGCTTTTAGTAAAGAATACATAAGAGGAACATCTATCATTGATACTTCATCAACTATAACTACATCTGCTTGTAGTGGAGATTGTTCATTTCTAAAAGCTCCACCCTCAAGCATATCTACTTTTAATAATCTATGAAGCGTTTTAGCTTCAAGTCCCGTCACTTCTGAAAGTCTTTTAGCTGCTCTACCAGTAGGTGCAGCAAGTAGTATCTGTAGATGCTTAGCTTTTAGAATTTTTATAATTGAATTCACCAGTGTTGTCTTACCAACGCCAGGGCCTCCAGTAATAACTGAAACCTTTGTA
The DNA here is from genome assembly GCA_964409695.1 of uncultured Rickettsia sp. GTDB lineage: Bacteria > Pseudomonadota > Alphaproteobacteria > Rickettsiales > Rickettsiaceae > JABDAD01. Next base: position 1,159 of record CAYPDX010000096.1, read on the forward strand.
TTTAACACAGATTCAATAGCAATCTTTTGACTTTGAGAAAGACTAATCTGGTGATTTGTTTTATTCTTTTCTTCTAACCATTCTAATACTTTTGGAACATCTATTTTACCCCAAGGTAATTCTTCTGATGGTAATTGCAATGTAATAATCCTTTCTGCAATATTTTTCTCAGCTATGGCAAGGCCCTTAAGTAAAATACATTTAGTTTCTTCTATTTCCTCTTCTACAAGATCAGCATTTGATAACTCTATCATAAGAGCTTCTTGTATTAGTTCTTCAGAGATTTCTAAGAGTTTAATACTACGATCAATAAGCTGTTGTTTTGGAAGGCCGCAGTGTCCTTCATCTAGTGCTGTAGTAAGAGCATATGTAATTCCAGCTCTTGCTCTTATCATAGAGTTTTTCTCAATTCCTAGCTTTTCAGCAATCTTGTCAGCACTTATAAACCCTATACCTCTAACATCTTTAGCTAATTGATATGGATTCTGACTTATTACTTCAATAGCACCAGCTCCATAAGTCTTATATATCCCTACTGCTCTTGCTGTACTTATTCCGTTACTATGTAAGAATAACATTATTTCTCTAATGGCTTTTTGTTTGGCCCA
>CAYPDX010000097.1:0-1549 GCA_964409695.1 uncultured Rickettsia sp.
TCTTTTTCAACTTCTTTTCAATCATTATCGCTCAGTTAGTAATGGGAAATGGTATCATAGGTCAACAAGCCTGTGTAAAGGGAGGTAAGTATAGAAGATATTGATTTTAAACTCGAATAAGGATTAAGGAGATACAGAAATGATATAGCAAAGTTTCAACGCAGAAATCACAGCTAAAATTAGCTCTATAAGCTCTCAAACTGAGATTTATAGATGAGATTCGAGAGTCGAAAGAGCGCAGCTTCTTCATAAGTGAGCATCCTTCGATCTTGCAGTAATCTCTTCTAGAAACTCAATTTCAGAGCTTAGGAATGGAATTCGATGAGAACCTGCCCGGTACTAACTTGATCCCCTTCCTTCACCAAAACATCAGCAATTTTTCCAGCAAATTGGGCCGTTATTATATTTTCCATTTTCATTGCCGTTAATATAACGAGTTCATCTCCTTGCTTCACCACATCGCCTTTTTTAACTTTAATTGCAACAATCAACCCAGTAAGTGGTGAAATTACCTCTGTTTCTTCTACTACCATTGCCACGTCAGATGGCATCACATACTCGAGTTCAGCAATTCTATTTGATCTCACGGAAGCTTTTACCGACACGCCTGCGTGAGTCAGCCTATACACAGTAGGCCTATGTTCTATTTTTACATTTAAAAATCTACCATTTACATAGCATGATAAGAGCTTACTCCCGATTTGCCAGTTAGTTCTTATATATATTCTATTTCTACCACTTCTTATATTAAGCCCACCTTCAACTTCTTTTATAAGCACAGGGAAATTAATATCATCAATACATACGATCCATCTGGTTGCAAGGCGGTTTATTTGATTATTTATTTGCCCAGATATGTTTGAAGCTCTTTTTTGCTCGGAAATATAAATATACATAGCTGATGCTAAGAAATTTTCTGTAATTTCTGATGTAAGGTTCGCACCTATAAAACCATCTGGATATTCTTCAGAAATAAAATCTGTATTAATATCTGCTTTTTGAAATCTTTCATGAGAAATAATTGCTTCAAGAAAACTAATATTGTGAGCTACGCCCCTAATCACAAAGGATCCAAGAGCTGATGACATTTGGGCAATAGCTAAATCTCTTGTAGTTGCGTGTACGCAAAGCTTTGCTACCATCGCATCATAAAACATGGGAACATCACTTCCCGGCCCTATTCCGCTATCTACACGAATATTCTTATTTTTTGGAGGTTCTTGATATTCAATAATTCTTCCGCTCGAAGGTAAAAATCCTCTATGAGGATCCTCAGCGCATATTCTACACTCTATTGCCCATCCATCGAGTTTTACGTCTTCTTGAGTAAAGGCAAGCTTTTGCCCGGCTGCGATTTTGATCATTTCTGAAACAATATCAATACCTGTAATTAACTCTGTTACGCAATGTTCAACCTGAATTCGTGTATTCATTTCTAGAAAATAAAAATTTCTTTTCTCATCTACAATAAACTCCACAGTGCCAGCAGAGTAATAATCAACATTTTTTACAAGCTCTCTACATTGCCTATACATTTCCTGGCGAGTAT
>CAYPDX010000098.1:0-1516 GCA_964409695.1 uncultured Rickettsia sp.
CCCATAATGAGTTGGATGCACATCTCGAACTTCAAAAGTTGCACGATCACGTGTTAATCCACCTGGTCCCAAGGCTGACAAGCGACGTTTATGATTGATTTCAGAAAGAGGATTGGTTTGATCCATAAATTGAGATAACTGGGAAGTACCGAAAAACTCTCTCACAACGGCTGCGGCAGGTTTTGCATTGATTAAATCATGGGGCATAACCGTATCGATTTCGACAGAGCTCATTCTTTCACGAATGGCACGCTCCATACGAGAAAGACCAACACGATATTGATTCTTTAACAATTCACCTACAGACCGCACACGCCTGTTACCCAAGTTATCGATATCATCAACAACACCTCTTCCATCTTTTAGATCCAAAAGGACCTTAATAATGGCTAAGACGTCTTGTTTATTAAGAACACGAACCGTATCCGGAGTCTTAAGCCCAAGACGAGAATTCATTTTTACACGCCCGACTGATGACAAGTCGTAGCGTTCTGAATCAAAGAAAAGTCCTTGAAAAAGCGCTTCCGCCCCCTCAATCGTTGGTGGCTCCCCAGGACGCAATATTCTATAAATATCGACAAGAGCATCCTCACGAGTCAAATTTTTATCTGCCATCAAGGTATTGCGCAAATAAGCTCCCACATTCACATGGTCAATATCTAATGTAGGGATAAGCTGAACATCTGCATTTGCTATAATTTCAAGAAATGCAGGTGTTATCTCATCTCCAGCTTCAGCATAAATTTCACCTGTATTTTCATTAATTAAGTCAATCGCAACGTAACGACCCACAACTTCATTTTCATAAACTAAAACTTCCTTGAGACCTTCAGTCTGAAGTTTGCGAGCAAAACGAACATTAACTTTAGCCCCTTCAGCCGCAACCACTTTTCCTGTAGCTGCATCAATTAAATCATGGGTTAGTTTTCCCGGCTTTACAAGCTCAGGTCTAAAAGCCGTCTTCCAATGATCCCCAGATTTCCGGTATTCAACCACACCATAAAATGCATTCAAGATTTCTTCACGTAACATACCTTGGGCATCAAGAGGATCGAGCTTTTCTCCCTTCTCTGCTGCAACTTTACGTTTTTCTTCGGTCTCTGCACTATCAAGAGCCATAAGAAAAGTTGTGATGAGAAGTTTTCTTTTGCGATCAGCAAATTTGATAAATATTGCATGTTAAACGGATTGGACCAAATCGGTTGGACATTGCAGTTTAACCAAGACATTACCAAATATGAAAACAGAATCAATAAGGATATGCCTTGGCTAGCGTAAGCTCGGCTAATTAAATACTATATGACAAAACAAAGTGATTTGAATCGTAAACACTCCGCCATCATGATTGACGGCTATGAACGCGCCGCAAGTCGTGCGATGCTTCGTGCCGTGGGCTTTAAAGATCAGGATTTCACTAAAAACCAGATCGGGATCGCCTCGACCTGGAGCATGGTGACGCCTTGCAACATGCATATCGATAAACTTGCGCTCAAAGCACAGGAAGGCACTGATGCGG
>CAYPDX010000099.1:0-1513 GCA_964409695.1 uncultured Rickettsia sp.
ATCATGCCGCCCCGCTCGCTGGTTTTCGTTTTCGGCGGCCCGCCCATCGAGACGGACGCCGGCTTGGTGGACCCGGCCATCAACTTGCCCGACTTGGGCGCGCTGCCGTTGGCCGACTTGCCTACGCTCTTTGCCATCTGCTGCTCCCAGCAACGCGGAAAGGGGCGGCCGAAGCCGCCCCGCCGACTACACGTCGATTGGCCCGCCCTGGCCGCTGTAGGCGCCGCCCAACACCTTGCCGATGACTGTCACGCCGCCGACCACCGCCGCGCTGGTCCCGTTCTGGAACCGCGCCCGGATGTATCGCTTGTCGGTCCGCAGGACGATCTTGGCGACCGCGCCGGGACCGATCGGCGCAATCGCGTCGGTCGAGCCGTACGAGTTGGTCGTCGCCAGCGCGAAGCCGAGGGCGGCCGATGATGTCGTGCCGGGCATCGCCACGAACGTCGAGTTGTCGGACGAATCGAAGAACGTGATGTCCAGACCCTTGCCGCCGAGGACGCTGTGCGTCCCGCCGATGCGGCGCTCCAGCAGCAGCGTCCGGTTGACCGAGTTCGACCCGAGGTCGATGGTCGGCCCGTTGGTGCCGGTCGTGTCGGTCCCGGTGAACGTGGTCCCGGCACTCTGAGTGCCATGGAACTGAAGGTTCAGATCGTTTGCCATTACGCCTCCACCAGAACCGCTGCCGGTTCGGCGTCGTCATCGACCGGCGCATCGACCTCCTCGAAGGTGATGACTGCCGGGTCGTAGTTGGTGACGTGGTCGTGTTCGCTCTGGAACTTGCGCCCGCCCAGCACCCAACCCGACACCAACCCGCCGGAGCCAGCCTCCGCGCACCGCTTGCACCGCGCCCCGGCCTCGTAGTAGTCGTGGCGGGTGCCGGTGTCGCGGGTCTTGATGCGCGCCTCCTTGGCGCTCATCGCGACCGGGTACGCCTTCGTCTGCTGGACCCATTTGCCGCCCTGCCGGATCGGCACGCCGATAGGCAGCTTGTGCAGGATCTCGGAGCCGACGCGGTAGGCGCCGTTGCGGGCCAGGATCTGGCTGTACGACAGGTCGTAGTCGATGTCGTCCGCGACGCGGGCCAGCGGGTCGATGTCGGCGGCCGGCGCGCCGCCCCGGAGTGTGCGTGCCATCGGGCCTCCTTAGGCTGCCGTGATCGCGCGCAGCCGAGACGCGGCGCGGTCGTGCTTCTTGACGATGCCCCAGTAGATTTCCAGCCGGCCGATGATTTGCGGTTGCGTCTGGAGTTCCCCGAAGTCCTTCACGGACAGGCCGGCCGGGTTTTCGCCGGCGTAGATGCCGTGCACCAGTTCCTCGCCCAGCGCGACCACGTACAGCGAACAGGTGGTGGCCGAGTTGCCGGCCTGCTCGTCGAAGCCGAGGATGCTGGTAGCGTCGCCCGTGCGCTCCACGACGTGGAACTCCACGTCGCCGTACATGTCCAGTTGGCGCACGACCTCGTTGGGCGTCATGTTCATGTTGACGCTGGTGCCGGCCGACCGTAGCAGTG
>CAYPDX010000100.1:0-1503 GCA_964409695.1 uncultured Rickettsia sp.
TTTTAAAACAGGAATTGGTGTTATAAGCGCACTGATAAGCGTGTGGCGAATTTACCCTGATGTAGTTTTCGGTAAGGGTGGCTATGTGAGCTTTCCCGTTTTGTTTGCAGCAAAGATTCTAGGTATTCCTGTGATTATTCATGAGTCAGATTCTCATCCAGGTCGCGTTAATCTCTGGGCTGGCAAATTTGCAAAGCGCATTGCAGTTTCATATAAAACTGCTGCTTCATATTTTCCCGCAGAGCGTGTTGCATTTACCGGCAACCCTGTACGAAAGGATATTGTTGAAGCAATTCACGAGGGTGCAAAGGAATACTTGAAACTAGAGGATCCTGTACCGACAATTCTCATTCTCGGCGGCTCACAAGGATCACAGCGAATCAATGAAAGCGTTATGGAGGTTTTGACTGATCTCGCAAAAAAGTATTACATCATCCACCAAACAGGAAAGGATAATATCGAAGAGATGTCACATACAGCTGATGTAATCTTGGGCAAAACTATTTACCGACATCGCTATATGCCGTATGCGTATTTAAATCCACTTGCTCTACGAATGGCTGCGGGTACATCTTCAGTTATTATTTCTCGAGCAGGCTCAACAATATTTGAAATCGCTCTTTGGAAAGTACCGTCAATAATCATTCCAATTCCGCAGGAAATCAGCCACGACCAAACATCTAACGCATTCGCTTACGCGGCAAGCGGCGCCTGCTCGGTGATCGAGGAAATCAACCTTACTCCTCATGTTCTCGCGTCAGAGATCGACAGAATCGTTGAAAAACCAGGTGTTGCTGATGCTATGAAAAGGGGAACTGAATCGTTTGCCCACAAGGATGCAGCTACCACCATTGCCCGTGAAATCATCAAGCTAGGCCTCTCTCATTCCTAAAAATAGGCAATATTCACCTGTAAGCCTGGAAATGCTATAATCGGCTCATGTTAGCCCAAATTAAAGCCTTATTTTCTAAATCAAAGGTTGTAACCCGGTTTGCTCCTAGCCCAACCGGCTTTATGCATATCGGAAGCGTCAGAACTGCGCTTTTTGCTTATCTTTGGGCAAAAAAGAATGACGGAACATTCATTTTACGTATCGAGGATACAGACACAGATCGAGAAGTAGATGGTTCAGTAGAACACATCAAAGAATCATTGAAATGGTTTGGAATTGAATGGGATTTTGGTCCTGATAAGCCAGGTCCTTTTGGTTCCTGTATTCAGTCCGAACGACTTGATACCTACAAGAAGTTTGCTCAAAAACTTATCGATAAAGGCCTTGCGTATCCTGATCCATATTCAGCTGAAGAGCTCGAAGCGTTTCGTAAACAAGCAGAGGCCGAAAAGCGTCCATTCCTTTATCGACTTCATAGACCTGCAACCTTTGAGAAATGGGATGGCAGCAAGGCGCTTCGATTCAAGACGCCTACTATCAAACGAATGAAGTGGCACGATGCAGTTCGTGGCGATCTTGAGGCAGGAGACGAAGCTCTTGATGACTTTATT